>NZ_JAFMPZ010000144.1 GCF_017353455.1 Streptomyces laculatispora | reverse complement strand
GTTCGGGGGTCATCACCCGATCGGCACCGGATACCGAAGGGTGCCGGACCTCCCCCGCCACCCCCGCCCTGACCTGCACACATGCCGTATGGCAAGGAGGCTGCGCCGGTCCGGTCGGGTGACAGCTGACTCGGTGTCAACAGGCGTGGGCGGCCGCCCGGCCGTTAGCTCGGAGCCAGGACACACCCGCCAGCGCCCCTTGCCCGGAGGAACCCCCATGCGCAGTCCTGCTCGCCTCGTGACCGGCACCGCCGCCGCGGCCCTCGCCGCCGCCGCGCTCGGCCTCTGTGCCGCCGCCCCGTCGGCGTACGGGGACGAACTGGGCCCGCTGGAGATCACCCCGGCGAGCGCGGCTCCGGGGACCACGGTCACCGTGAACACCAAAGCCTGCGGGGGTGACACCGGTGCGACCGGCGACGCGAGCTCCCTGGACGCGTCCCGCTTCGCGCTGGCACCGGCCACCCTCAAGGAGGTCCTGGCCGGTTCGTTCCGGGTACCGGGCAACGTCGAGCCCGGCCCGTACAGCATCGATGTGGCCTGCGAGAACGGTAAGCGGGCCACCGGCGAGATCAAGGTGAAGGCCGCCGGTGCCACGGGCAGGGACAGCACCGATCCCGCGGGCACCGCGGGCAGGAGCAGCGCCGACCCCACCGACCCCGCCGGCACCACCGGCAGAGACAACACCGACCCCACCGGCACCACCGGCACCACCGGCACCACCGGCAGAGACAACACCGACCCCACCGGCACCACCGGCAGAGACAACACCGGAGCCGCCCGGACGGACGCGGCTCCGGACGGCTCCGAGAAGGCCTCCCCCGCGGACTCCTCCGACTCCTCGGCCCACGACTCCCTCGGCCTCGACGAGGCCGAGGCAGACGGTTCCGCCCGCGTGCCGGACGCCCCCACGGCTCCGGGCCGCGACACCTCCGGCGAGCGGCCGAGCGCGGCCGAGCCCGAGAGCTCCGCCGCGCGCGAGAGCTCGTCGGACGACGAGACCTCCGGCCAGCGCACCTCGGCCGCACCCACCGCCCCCACGGGGCACGTCAGGGCCGGTGTCGGCGGCAGCGTCGGACCGGACACCACCCAGATCACGGCGGGCGCAGGCGTTCTCGCCGCGACCGCCGTCGGCGGAGCCTGGCTCCTGCGTCGCCGGGCGAGCGGCACGCAGGACGGCAGCTGACGGAGGCCTCCACCGCTCCGTACCGCCTGGTTTCCGTCCCGGTGGCCCAGCGTCACCGGGACGGAAATCGCATCCACCTTCGTCACCGCATCCGCCTTCGTCACCCGGAGGACGACCGTGTCCCAGAAGGCCAAGGGCTGGCTGCTCGTCGTCGCGGCACTGGCCGGTGTCTGGCTGATCCAGAACGGCGCGGACACCCGTCTGGCCCCGCCGGGCCCGACCTCCGCCCAGGCCTTCGCCGCCGGGCCGGAAATACTGCCGGGATCAGCGGTCGCCGAACCGCTGCGCCCCTCGGCCCCCGTCCGCATCCGGATCCCCAGCATCCGGGTGGACGCCCCGATGATGCGGCTCGGGCTCGGCCCGGACGGCAGCCTCGATGTGCCTCCGGACGGGAACACCGACATCGTCGGCTGGTACAAGGACGGCACCCCGCCGGGCGCCAAGGGCAGTGCGATCGTCGCGGGCCATGTCGACAACGCCCAGGGCCCGTCCGTCTTCTACGACCTGGGCTCGCTGAAGAAGGGCAGCACCGTCGAGGTGCTCCGGCAGGACGGCCGCACCGCCGTCTTCGCGCTCGACGCCATCGAGGTCTACGACAGCAAGGACTTCCCCGACAAGCGGGTGTACGGGGCCTCCGAACACGCCTCGCTGCGGCTGATCACCTGCGGCGGCGGATTCTCCGAGTCGACGGGTTACAAGGGCAACGTGGTGGCCTACGCGCACCTCACCTCAGTACGCTGAAACCCAGGACGCTGACACCCATGGCGCTGACACCCATGGCACTGAAACCCGGGGCGCCGACACCGAGTGCCCCGGCACCGGGCCGGCCCCCGCCGCTCACGCGTTCCACTGGTCGAAGGCGAGCTTCGCGACCAGCGAGAACACCACGACCAGCAGCACCCCGCGGACGAACTCAGTGCCCCTGCTCAGCGCCATCCGCGCCCCGACCAGGCCGCCCGCCAGGTTGAACACCGCCATCAGGCCGGCCAGCTGCCACATCACGTTGCCCTGATAGGCGAACATCGCCAGCGCGCCGCAGTTGGTGCAGACGTTGACGATCTTCGCGTTGGCGGAGGCCGTCACCAGATCGAGGTGGAGCACCGCGGTCAGCGCCAGCACCAGGAAGGTGCCGGTGCCCGGTCCGAACAGTCCGTCGTACAGGCCGATGCCGCCGCCCACCAGGACGATCGCGGTGACGGTGCGGGCCCGGGTGACCGGGGGCGCCGCGCCGTCCTCGGGCGCCCTGCCGAACCGGGGCCGCAGCATCACGAACGCCGCGACCGCCAGCAGCACCACCATGATCACCGGGCGAAGGACCTCGCTGCTGATCCCGGCGGCGAAGAAGGCACCGGTCATCGATCCGGCCAGGGCCGCAAGGCCGATCCGCAGCGCTGTGCCGACCTTCACCGGCGCCTTGCGCGCGTAGGCGACGGCGGCGCCGGACGTGCCGACGATGGCGACCGCCTTGTTGGTGCCGAGGATGTGCGCGGCGGGGACGTGCGGCAGCCCCAGCAGCAGTGCGGGCAGCAGGAGCAGTCCGCCGCCGCCGACCACCGCGTCGATCCAGCCGGCCGCGCCCGCGGCGAGGCACAGCACGACGAGGGTGGTCACGGTTATGTCAGGCATGATCGCGACCCTAAGGAAACGGCACGTGTCGCGTCCAACCGCCCTGCCCCCGCGGCAGAAAAGTTGAGCGAACCCTGAGCTTGCCGCCGGTCCCCGGCCCGCACAGGTTCTCCATCCGCACCGCGGACCGGCTGGAGCGCACCTCCACCTGGCTGGACCGCATCGAGGGCATCCTGGACCACGTGCGGGACGTCGTCGTGCACGACTCGCTCGGACTCTGCGACGAGCTGGAGCGGCTGATGGCCGACCACGTCCGCGGTCACCGCGACGAGTGGGCCGAGACCATCAGCGACCCGGACGAGGGAGACCGTGCGGGACGTACGTACGCGATCGGCAACCTCGATCCGTCCACCGGGGCCTGCGTGCTCTCGCGCGGTCTGGTCGGATCGGACGGCGGCCGGCCGTTCGTCGCCTCCCCGCTGCTGAAACAGCGCTTCGACCTGGCGACGGGCGCCTGCCTGGACGACGACGAGGTCTCCGTTCCGGTCTTCGCGGTCCGCGCGGACCGAGCGGACCGCGCGGGACTCCCCGCACGGCAAGTGGCCGGAAGGGGCCCGGCGACCGGCCCCTTCCGGCCACTGGGCCGTCCGGTCGTACGCTTGATCCATGACCCAGCGCCGGTACGCGAACGACCTTCCCGACCAGAACGGCCGTACGGCCGTGGTGACGGGAGCCAACAGCGGTATCGGGCTGATCACCGCACGGGAGCTGGCACGACGCGGCGCCCGGGTGCTGCTCGCCTGCCGCGACGAGCGCCGTGGCAAGGAGGCGGCGGCCCGCATCCGCGCCGCACTACCGGACGCTGACGTGGAGTTCGCCGCGCTGGATCTGGCCGATCTGTCGTCGGTACGGGAGTTCGCCGCGGCGTACACCGCGGAGCGGCTCGATCTGCTCATCAACAACGCCGGTGTGATGGCCCTTCCGTACGGGAGGACCGCCGATGGATTCGAGACCCAGTTCGGCGTCAACCACCTCGGCCACTTCGCCCTCACCGGGCTGCTGCTGCCGAAGCTGCTCGGCACCCCGGGTGCGCGGGTGGTGAGCGTCTCCAGCGGTCTGCACGTGCTGTCCAACATCGACATGGGCGATCTCAACAGTGAGCGGAACTACCGCCGCTGGATCGCCTACGGCCGCTCGAAGACGGCCAACCTGCTGTTCGTGCACGAGCTGGCCCGGCGGACCGCCGCCATCGGCAACGGGCTGGTCGCCGCCGCCGCACACCCGGGCTACGCGTCGACCAATCTGCAGACCGCGGGCGTCCGGATGGAGAACCGCAGGACGGCGGAGCGGGTCATCGAGCTCGGCAACCGGATCATCGCCCAGCCCGCGGCCATGGGCGCCCTGCCCACCCTGTACGCGGCCACCGCACCCGGCGTCCGGCCCGACTCGTTCACCGGTCCGCGGCTGCTGGGCTGGCGCGGTGCGCCCGCTCCGTCCTGGCGGGCGGGCTGGACGCTCAACGATGTGGCGAGCGAGCGTCTGTGGGTGGCGTCGGAGCAGCTGACCGGGGTCACCTTCGCGGGCCTCGGGGTCTGACTCCCGGGAGGTCCGCTTCCCGGGAAGTCTGATCTCCTGGGGCCCGATTTCCCCGGGGTCCGATTTCTCCGGGACCGGGCCGGGGGCGGGGGCGCGCCGATCGGCCGCCGCCCCCCTGCACGGCAGGCTCAGCCCTGGCCCTCGACGGCGGACGGGTCCATCCACACGACCTCCCAGATGTGGTGGTCGGGGTCCTGGAAGGACCGGCCGTACATGAAGCCGAGGTCCTGCGGCTCGTTGGCGGGCGAGCCGCCGGCGGCGAGCGCCGCGTCGGCCATCTCGTCCACCTTCTCGCGGCTCTCGGCACTCAGCGCCAGGAGCACCTCGGTGGTCTTCGAGGCGTCCGAGATCTCCTTCTTGGTGAAATCCTTGAAGCGCGGCTCGGTGATCAGCATGGCGAAGATCGTGTCGCTGATGACGAGACACGCGGTGTTCTCGTCGCTGAACTGCGGGTTGAAGGAGAACCCCAGCTTCCCGAAGAAGCCCTTGGTCGTCTCCAGGTCCTTGACCGGCAGGTTCACGAAGATCATCTGAGGCATGGCCGTCCCGCTCTCTCGGTGGGTGAGTCCTGTGCGTGTTCCGCGAACTCGTTACGACAGGTAGACGCCGGGGCCGCCGGAAACTCATCGGCGCCGGACGAGAAGACCACTCTCGCGGCCGGCGGGCCCGGTGCGCCTCACGACACGGCGAGCGGCGCGCCGCCCCGCAGCAACGAGCCGCCCAGCGGAGTCACCGTGTGCAGGACCGAGCTGCCGTGGCGCAGGGTGTGCACCAGGCCCGCCTCGCGCAGCACACAGGCGTGCTGGCTCGCCGAGGCGAGGGAGACCCCGGCCCGGCGGGCGAGCTCACTGGTCGTACAGCCGTCACCGATGGTCAGCAGGACCGTCGACCGGGTGTGGCCGAGGAGCCGGCCGAGCCACGGGCCCGGTTCGGCGAAGACCGGGGCGCCGGTGTGGCCGACCGGATAGACGAGCACCGGCGGCAGCAGCGGATCACGCAGGACGACCGGGGCGCCGCGACAGAAGAACGACGGCTGGAGGAGCAGCCCGCGCCCGTCCAGGTGCAGTTCGCGCTCGACCGGGTAATCCGCCTCCAGCACCGGCGCCCGCCAGCGGATCACCGGCGGGAGCGAGGCGAGCAGCTCGTCCGCGCCGCCGTCCAGCAGGGCGCGTCCCCGGACGGCGCGGTCGGCCTCGACGACGGCCTGGATATGCGGCCAGTACGGTTCGACCGCGGCGCGGTGGTAGCCGCGCAGCGCCCCGATGAGCCGGCCCAGTGGCTCGGAGCGCCCTTCCCGAAGCGCGTCCAGCCGCACCGGCCGGACCGCCCGCAGGGCCGTGGCGGCACGGCCGCCGGCCGCTCCCCCGGCGCCCAGCATCGCCAGTTCGGCCCGCAGCCGCTCGGGCGGGGTGTCTCGCAGGGCCTCGATTCCGGTACTGAAGTCCAGCGGCTCCGAACCCTCCTGAGAAGGCGTCAGGAAGTCCGGGAAATAGCCGCTCACCGGAACCACGGCGGACAGCAGACGTACTTCACCATTCAGCCGCGGACGGGTTTCCGCGCGCCATTTCCCGAACACCGTGGAAGCGCGCCGGTCCCTCAGCCGATGAAAACTGAGAATGGTCTCCCACAATGCGTCCGGCCCGGTGGCCATCCGCACCTTGGAAAGGTCCCATCCGGATATATGGATACGCAGCACCGAACCCCCACACGCTTGCATCTGCAATTACCCCCGTACAAGGGTATGCGAGTCGTCACACCACGTCACCACGGGGTTTCGGCCAGAGGTGAAACGTCTCGCCCCGACCTGGTGTCACCCGAAAGGCTGTACGACGTCGGGTTGCGATTCCAGAGCCACCGGAAGAGCGAGTGAAGGCCGTGGGGGGTTTCGCTCGCTCGGCGGCCGTTGGCAATGGTGCGGCTCCGCACCCGACGGGGGTAAGCCGGGTGCGGCCCATGGATGGGGATCCATGGGCCGCACCCCGGTCCGTTCCGGCTCATCTCTTTGCGCATTAAACGAAGCAATGGGGTGTTCGGAATCGTAGAAAGCGCTCACCCAAGGCAGTCACTCACAGCCGTCACTCACAGCCCTCACTGTCCCGGGCCCCGCGCCGCGCTGCCGGATCCACGGGCCCGGCGGGCATGACGAGGCGGCGGCACCCCTCGCACAGGGTGCCGCCGCCTCCGGGAATTCCGTAGCCGCCGTCGGGTCGGTGAGGGTCTGGTGAGCCGACGACAGCTCCGGAATCAGTAGGTACCGCCGCGTCAGCGGCTGTCGCTGCCGCGCGACTCCGCTGCCGCCCGGCCCGCCTCCAGACGGGCCACCGGAATACGGAACGGTGAGCAGGAGACGTAGTCCAGGCCCACCTCGTGGAAGAAGTGCACCGACTCCGGGTCGCCGCCGTGCTCGCCGCAGATGCCGAGCTTCAGGTCGGGACGGGTGGCCCGGCCGGCCTCGACGGCGCTGCGCACCAGCGAACCGACGCCGTCCTTGTCGATCGTCTCGAACGGCGACACCCCGAAGATGCCCTTCTCCAGGTACGCGGTGAAGAACGAGGCCTCCACGTCGTCGCGGGAGAAGCCCCACACCGTCTGGGTCAGGTCGTTGGTGCCGAAGGAGAAGAACTCCGCCGCCTCGGCGATCTGACCGGCGGTCAGCGCGGCGCGCGGCAGCTCGATCATCGTGCCGATCTTCAGCTTGAGGTTCGTGCCGGTGGCGGCCTGGACCTCGGCGATGACCCGGTCCGCCTCCTCGCGGACGATCTCCAGCTCCTGGACCGTGCCGACGAGCGGGATCATGATCTCGGCGCGCGGGTCGCCCTTGGCGTTCTTGCGCTCGGCGGCGGCCTCGGCGATCGCCCGTACCTGCATGGCAAACAGACCGGGGATGACAAGACCGAGCCGGACCCCGCGCAGACCGAGCATCGGGTTCTGCTCGTGCAGCTTGTGCACGGCCTGGAGCAGGCGGAGGTCGTTCTCGTTGGCGTCCTTGCGGGACTCCGCGAGCGCCACCCGGACCGACAGTTCGGTGATGTCGGGCAGGAACTCGTGCAGCGGCGGGTCGAGCAGCCGCACGGTGACGGGCAGCCCGTCCATCGCCTCGAACAGCTCGATGAAGTCGGCCTTCTGGAGCGGCAGCAGCGCGTCCAGCGCCGTCTCGCGCTCCTGGTCGGTGTCGGCCAGGATCAGCTTCTCGACCATCTCGCGGCGCTCGCCGAGGAACATGTGCTCGGTGCGGCACAGCCCGATGCCCTGGGCGCCGAAGCGACGGGCCCGCAGGGCGTCCTCGGCGTTGTCCGCGTTGGCCCGCACCCGCAGCCGGCGCACCCGGTCCGCGTACGCCATGATCCGGTGCACGGCGGCGACCAGCTCGTCGGCGTCGTCGGCGCCCGCGTGCATCCGGCCCTCGAAGTACTCGACGACCGGCGACGGCACGACGGGCACCTCGCCGAGGTAGACCTTGCCGGTCGATCCGTCGACGGAGACGAGGTCGCCCTCCTCCACGACCGTGGTCCCGGCCGTCAGCCTGCGGCGCTTGGTGTCGACCTCGATCTCCTCGGCACCGCAGACACAGGTCTTGCCCATGCCCCGGGCGACGACGGCGGCGTGCGAGGTCTTGCCGCCGCGCGAGGTCAGGATGCCCTCGGCGGCGATCATGCCGTCGAGGTCGTCCGGGTTGGTCTCACGGCGGATCAGGATGACCTTCTCGCCGGAACGGGACCATTTGATCGCGGTGTACGAGTCGAAGACGGCCTTGCCGACCGCCGCGCCCGGAGACGCCGCGATACCGCGGCCGAGCAGCTGCGGCCCCTCCCCGCCGCGCGCTCCCGTGTCATCGAAGCGCGGGAACATCAGCTGCGCCAGCTGCGCGCCGTTGACCCGCTGCAGCGCCTCGGCCTCGTCGATGAGGCCCTGGTCCACGAGCTGGGTGGCGATCCGGAAGGCGGCACCGGCGGTGCGCTTGCCGACCCGGGTCTGCAGCATCCACAGCCGGCCGCGCTCGATGGTGAACTCGATGTCGCAGAGGTCCCGGTAGTGGGTTTCCAGCGTCTCCATGATCGCGATCAGCTGGTCGTACGACTTCTTGTCGATGGACTCCAGCTCGGCGAGCGCCACGGTGTTGCGGATGCCGGCGACGACGTCCTCGCCCTGGGCGTTCTGCAGGTAGTCGCCGTAGACGCCCTGGTGGCCGCTGGCCGGGTCGCGGGTGAAGGCGACACCCGTACCGGAGTCGGGGCCGAGGTTGCCGAAGACCATGGAGCAGACGTTGACCGCGGTGCCGAGGTCGCCGGGGATGCGCTCCTGGCGGCGGTAGAGCTTGGCCCGGTCGGTGTTCCACGAGTCGAAGACGGCCTTTATGGCCAGGTCCATCTGCTCGCGGGGGTCCTGCGGGAAGTCGCGTCCGGCGTCCCGCGTGACGATCTTCTTGAACTGCTTGACCAGCTTCTTCAGGTCGGCCGCGTCGAGATCCACGTCGACGGTGACGCCCTTGGCCTCCTTGGCGGCCTCCAGCGCCTCCTCGAAGAGGTCGCCGTCGACGCCGAGGACGGTCTTGCCGAACATCTGGATGAGCCGGCGGTAGGAGTCCCACGCGAACCGCTCGTCGCCGCTCTGGGTGGCGAGACCGACGACGGACGCGTCGGAGAGGCCGATGTTGAGGACCGTGTCCATCATGCCGGGCATCGAGAACTTGGCGCCGGAGCGGACGGAGACCAGCAGCGGGTCGTCGGACTGGCCGAGCTTCTTGGCCATCCGCGTCTCAAGGGCGTCGAGGTGTGCACTCACCTCGTCGCGCAGCGCGGCCGGCTCCTCACCACTGCCGAGGTAGACCTTGCACGCCTCCGTGGTGATGGTGAAGCCCGGAGGGACGGGGAGCCCGAGATTGGTCATCTCGGCGAGGTTGGCACCCTTCCCGCCGAGCAGGTCCTTCAGATCCCTGTTGCCCTCGGTGAAGTCATAAACGAACTTCTGACCCGCAGGCTCCCGGGATTCCGGGGTGGATACATGGGGATCTTTGTTTTCCGACACGGGTCTCGACTCCTCGAGGACGCGGTGGCTGCCCTGACGGCGAGGAACATACCCAGATCGAAGGTGTCTGGGTACGTCCACTTGCGCGTCGTGCGGCCGCAACCACCCATCCGCCAGCAGATCGAAAGTGACCCGCCGAACAAGCTGTTCGAGCGAATGCATTCACTACTTGAACGAATAATCACGCAGCGCACCCACTATCCCAGATGGTCACGACGGTAGGTAACGGAAGGGGCGATCGATCAAAGTGGAGCCCCTTGGCACCCAGTGCCATCATTTGAGAAATGCACCCCGGGCTGCGCTGCTCATCTGAGCGACACACCCCTCAAGGGTGGCGAGGATCACGCCGGAAGTGGCGCTCAGATGTCACCATCCGGACGCCTCCCAGGCAGCCGTGGGTGATCCGACGGTCACATGGCGCCACTCGACGACGAGGCAGCCGACCGGCCAGACCTCAAGACCGGCCACCTCGGCAGAATCAGGCCGAATATCGAGCCCGATGTCGCCGATTCCGGCCAGACAACTCGCTCAAACGAGCAGAGGGGGTGGAGCGGCACGCGGTGCCCCTCCACCCCCAGCGGTCCAGCGGGTCTCAGCCCCCCGACGTGTCCAGTTCCGCGTCCGCGCTGACGCCCGAGCAGTCGTACGGGTCCTTCAGCCAACCGTCCGGGAGAACCACCCGGTTGTTGCCCGAGGTACGTCCACGGGGGCCGTCGGCGCCGTCCGGCCACGGCTGGTCCAGCCGCAGCTCGTGCAGCTGCGAGCCCAGCTCCTCCAGCGAGGAGGTGACCGCGAGGTTCCTACGCATCTCGGAACCGACCGCGAAGCCCTTGAGGTACCAGGCCACGTGCTTACGGAAGTCGATCACGCCCCGGGTCTCGTCGCCGATCCATTCGCCGAGCAGCGTCGCGTGCCGCAGCATGACGTCCGCGACGGTGCGCAGGGAGGGTGTCCGCCTCGTCCCCGTACCTTCGAAGGCACTCACCAGGTCGCCGAAGAGCCAGGGGCGGCCCAGGCATCCGCGGCCCACGACCACGCCGTCGCAGCCGGTCTCGCGCATCATCCGCAGGGCGTCGTCCGCGCACCAGATGTCGCCGTTGCCCAGGACGGGGATCTCCGGGACGTGCTCCTTGAGGCGGGCGATGGCGTCCCAGTCGGCGGTGCCGCCGTAGTGCTGGGCAGCGGTCCTGCCGTGCAGGGCCATCGCCGTGACGCCCTCCTCCACCGCGATCCGGCCGGCGTCGAGGTAGGTGAGGTGGTCGTCGTCGATGCCCTTGCGCATCTTGATGGTGACCGGCAGCTCGCCCGCGTTGGAGACGGCCTGGTGGAGGATCGCGCGCAGCAGCGGCCGCTTGTACGGGAGTGCCGAGCCACCGCCCTTGCGGGTGACCTTGGGGACCGGGCAGCCGAAGTTCAGGTCGATATGGTCGGCGAGGTCCTCGTCGACGATCATGCGGACGGCCTTGCCGACCGTGACCGGGTCCACTCCGTACAGCTGGATGGAGCGCGGGGTCTCACTCGCGTCGAAGCGGATGAGCTGCATGGTCTTCTCGTTGCGCTCGACCAGCGCCCGCGTCGTGATCATCTCGCTGACGAACAGCCCCTTACCGCCCGAGAACTCCCGGCACAGCGTGCGGAAGGGCGCGTTGGTGATGCCGGCCATGGGGGCGAGGACCACCGGCGGCTGCACGGTGTGCGGGCCGATGCGGAGCAGCTGGGGCGAGGGGGCGAGCGTGGTCATTCCCCCATTGTCGCGTACGCGGAGAACTGCTCCGGGCGTACGCGGAGACCGCTCAGGGTGTACGCGGAGAATCGCTCCTGCGGCCGGACTGCGCCTGCGGGGGCGGTGCCGGTGCCTGCCGAGGATGCGCGGTACCGGCAGCGATAGTCGTTAGTTAGCCGTACTATCCATGTATGCCCGAGCTCAGCCACCGGAGACGGATGCTGGTGCTGGCGATCTGCTGCATGAGTCTGCTGATCGTCAGCCTGGACAGCACCGTCCTGAACGTCGCCCTCCCCTCCATGCGCCAGGACCTGCACGCGAGCGTCGCGGGGATGCAGTGGACGATCGACGCGTACACACTCGTCCTCGCCTCCCTGCTCATGCTCGCGGGTTCCACCGCCGACCGGATCGGCCGGCGCAAGGTCTTCAAGGCCGGACTCGTCCTCTTCACCCTGGGCTCGGCGCTCTGCTCGATCGCGCCCAGTCTGGAGACGCTGATCGTGTTCCGGATGGTGCAGGCCGTCGGCGGCTCCATGCTCAACCCGGTCGCGATGTCGATCATCACCAACACCTTCACCGAGCCGCGCGAACGCGCGCGGGCGATCGGCGCCTGGGGCGGTGTCGTCGGTATCTCGATGGCCGCGGGACCGGTGGTCGGCGGCAGTCTGGTCGATTCGGTCGGCTGGCGGTCGATCTTCTGGATCAATCTGCCGGTCGGCATCGCCGCACTGCTGTTGACCTGGAAGTACGTTCCCGAGTCGCGCGCCGCGAAGGCCCGCCGCCCCGATCCGGTGGGCCAGCTGCTGGTGATCGCGCTGCTGGGTTCGCTGACGTACGCGATCATCGAGGCGCCGCAGAAGGGGTGGGCCTCCGCGGAGATCCTGCTGTTCGCCGGGGTCGCGGCGGCTTCGCTGATCGGCCTGCTGGTGTACGAACCCCGGCGCGCCGATCCGCTGATCGATCTGCGGTTCTTCCACAGCGCCCCGTTCAGCGGGGCCACCGTCATCGCGGTCAGCGCCTTCGCCGCGCTCGGCGGCTTCCTCTTCGTCAACACGCTCTATCTGCAGGACGTACGGGGACTGAGCGCACTGGGCGCCGGTCTGTACATGCTCCCGATGGCGGCGGTGGTCTGTGTCCTGCCGCCGCTCTCGGGTCGCATGGTGGCCAGCCGGGGGCCGCGTATCCCGCTCCTGGTCGCGGGGGTCGCGATGGCGGCGAGCGGTCTCATGTTCGCGCTGTTCGACGCGGAGACCGACAACATGCTGATGTTCACCGGCTATGTGCTGTTCGGGCTGGGCTTCGGCTCGGTGAACGCGCCCATCACCAACACCGCCGTCTCCGGTATGCCGCGGTCCCAGGCGGGCGTGGCCGCGGCGGTCGCCTCGACCAGCCGTCAGATCGGGCAGACGCTGGGCGTCGCCGTGATCGGGGCGGTGCTGGCGGCGGGGATGGCCGGCGCCGGCTCCTCGGACGGCCTCGGACCGGCCGGCGACTTCGTGGCGGCGAGCAGACCCGTCTGGTGGATCATCACCGGCTGCGGGGTGTGCGTCCTGCTGGTCGGGGCAGTGAGCAGCGGGCGCTGGGCGCGCGGCACCGCACGCCGCACCGCTGAACGGCTGGAGGGGGCCGCGACGGCGGACGGCCCGTCTGCGGGCGGTGGCTCCTCGGCGGGCGGTGGCTCCTCGGCGGGCGGTGGCTCCTCGGCGTCGGGGCACGGCCCTGCCGGAGACCGGGCCGGGGATCAGTGGGGCCGGTCCGGAAGTCGGTCCTCGTCGGCGAGCACCAGAGCCTGAAGCCGCTGGAGCCGCTCACGCGTCTCCTCGTCGCGCGGTACGTAGGTGACCAGCCGCGGCCCGGCCGACGGGCCCAGCCAGAGGTCCGAGGTCTCCACGCGCAGCAGCCCCACGTACGCGTTGCGGAAGATCTTGGACCGGCCGCCGGGGCCGACGACCTCGTGCCGCAGCCAGGTCTCGCGGAACTCCGGCGACACCGTCTCCAGCCGCTTGAGCAGGGCCTTCCAGGAAGGTTCGGCGAGATGTTCGGCCATCGCGGCCCGGAATTTGGCCGTCAGGAAGCGGGTCACCTCGGCGATGTCCATGACGGTGGAACGCCATTCCTCGTTCGTGTAGGCCAGCAGCATGACGTTGCGGTCCTCGGGTGCGACGGTGTCCAGGTCGCAGAGCAGCCGGCCGTAGGTCCGGTTGTGGGCGAGGATGTCGTACCGGCTGTTCTGGACACAGGCGGGAATCGGCTCCAGCTGCCGCAGCATCGCGCGCAGCGCCGGGGTGATGCTCGGGCACTCCGTGCCGGGTGCCGGATCGATGGCCCCGGCGAGGGAGAAGAGGTGGCGGCGCTCGCTGCGGTCGAGCAGCAACGCGCGGGCGAGCGCGTCGAGGACCTGCGGCGAGACCTGGATGTCCCGGGCCTGTTCGAGCCAGGTGTACCAGGTGACGCCGACGGCGGAGAGCTGGGCCACCTCCTCGCGGCGCAGCCCCGGAGTACGCCTGCGGCGACCCCGTACCAGGCCCACCTGCTCGGGGGTGATCCGCTCCCTGCGGCTGCGCAGGAAGTCCGCGAGCTCGTGCCGCCGGATCTCGGTCTCCGGGACCTCGGGGGTTTCCCGCACCTCGGGGGCGTCCGGGGCCTCGGGGACTGCGGGGCCCGTCCGGGCCGCGGTCGCCATCGTCGTCATTCCTCCAGCTTGCTGGACCGCCCGACGCCATGCCGGGTGCTACTTGTACCAGGATAAAGACACTCTGGTACCAGGCTTCAGGAAGAGCCATCGTCGATGCCGTGAGTGATTCCTCCGTACGACCGAAGACATCCGCCACCACCGCCGCCCCCGTGGTGCGGCACGACCACCCCATGCCGGTGCTCGGCGCGCTGGGTCTGTTCACCGTGTTGCTGGGTGCGGCCCTTCCTCTGATCGACTTCTTCATCGTGAACGTCGCCCTCCCCACCATCGACCACGATCTGGCCGCGGGTCCCGCACTGCTGGAACTCGTCGTCGCGGGCTACGGGCTCGCCTACGCCGTCCTGCTCGTACTCGGCGGCCGGCTCGGCGACATGGCCGGCCGGCGCCGGCTCTTCCTGCTGGGCATCGCGGCCTTCGGGCTCACCTCACTGGCCTGCGGGCTCGCGCCGAACGCCTGGACGCTGGTCGGGGCGCGGGTGGCCCAGGGCGCCGCGGCGGCGCTGATGCTGCCGCAGGTGCTCGCCACCATCCAGGCGGCCACCTCGGGACACCGCCGGGCCAGGGCGATGAGCCTGTACGGGGCGACAGCCGGACTCTCCATGGTCGCGGGCCAGATCCTGGGCGGGGTACTGGTCGCCGCCGCGCCGCTGTCGTCGGTGTTCGGCGAGAGCGCGGGCTGGCGGTCGGTGTTCCTGGTCAACGTTCCGGTGGCGGCGGTGGGGCTGGTGCTGGCGGCCCGCTCGGTGCCGGAGACGCGCTCGGAGCGGCCCGCGCCGGTCGACGTACCGGGCACGCTGCTGCTGGCCGCGTCACTGGTCACGCTGCTGGCCCCGCTGACCGAGGGGCGTGCGGCGGGCTGGCCGCTGTGGACCTGGGTCTCGCTGGCGCTGTTCCCGTTCACCGCGGCCGCCTTCTACCGGGTGGAGCGGCGGGCCGACCGGAGCGGCCGGATCCCGCTGGTCCCGCCGAGCCTGCTGCGGCTCGACTCGCTGCGGCGCGGACTGTCCCTGGTGCTGCCGTTCTCGGTCGGCTTCGGCGGCTTCATGTTCGTCATCGCGGTGGCGCTCCAGCAGGGCCTGAAGCTGGGTCCGGCGGCGTCCGGCCTTTCTATGGCCCCGATGGCGGCGGCCTTCTTCGTCGCCTCGCTGGCCGGTCCGGGGCTGGTGCAGCGGTACGGCAGCCGGGTCGTGACGGCCGGCGGGCTCATCCAGGCCCTCGGCGTGGTGGTGCTGGCACTCACCGTATGGCGCGGCTGGTCCGGACTGGGGCTGCTGGGGCTGATGCCGGGGATGGCGATCGCCGGTCTCGGCCAAGGGCTCCAGTTGCCCGTCCTGTTCCGCATCGTGCTCTCCGACGTGCCGCCGGAGCGGGCCGGTGTGGGCGGCGGAGTCATGACGACGACTCAGCAGGCGGCGCTGGCGCTGGGCGTGGCGACGCTCGGTTCGCTGTTCCTGTCGCTGGCACCGGGGTCGGGGATGCGGGACGCGCTGATCGTGACGCTGCTGGTGCAGCTGGGCACGGTGGTGCTGACGACGCTGCTGAGCCTGAGGCTGCCGCGCACGGTCGCCTGAGCACGTCCGGAACGCCGGTGGCCCGGAACACCTGAGGTGTTCCGGGCCACGGTCGTACGTGTGGTGCGGCCCGCTCGCCGCGAGCGGGCGTCAGCTCTGTGCCGGGGTGTCCTGCTCGGCGGCGTCCTGTGCCGGGGCGTCCTGCTCGGCGGCGTCGTCCGACTGCTCGGGGTGGCCGGCACGCTCCCGCATCTTGCGCAGCAGCTCCTGCTTCTGCTCGGCCGCTGTCTTCCGGTCGGCGTTGCGCTCGGGACCTGCGCCCTGCTGCTCGGCGCGGGACAGCTTCTTCCGTTGTCCGCCGACGCCGAGAAGGTTGTTACGGCTCTTGGCCACGGGGTTCTCCCATTCATGGTGAAAGTGAGGTCTGAAACGACCCTGGATCGATCCGGTGGGCGGCGGGTGGTCGGACCCGCCGCGCGCTCACTCGTAGATCTGGAAGAACGGAGACATGCCGAAACGGTACCGCGCCCGGAGCGGCTCCAGCACCGGATTTTCGTCCGGCCGGATCACCCCGAAAAGGGAACATGGACTGACAGATATTGAAATCTGTCATCGCGTATGTCATGGTCGGTATGCATGCATGACACCCCGCTCTCCTCTCCGCTCCCCTTCCTCCCCTCTCCTCCGCCCACTCGGGAGTTCCTCATGACCGCCCTTCGCACCCACACCCTCGGCTCCACCGGCCCGCAGGTCTCCGCGCTCGGCCTCGGCTGCATGGGAATGTCCGCGCTGTACGGCGAGGCCGACCGCGCCGAGTCGGTCGCCACCATTCATGCCGCGCTCGACACCGGCATCAACCTGCTGGACACCGGCGACTTCTACGGCATGGGCCACAACGAGCTGCTGATCAACGAGGCCCTGCGCACCGCCCCCGCCGCCGCCCGGGAACAGGCCCTGACCAGCGTGAAGTTCGGCGCACTGCGGACGGTCGAGGGCGGCTTCAGCGGCTATGACGGCCGCCCGGCAGCGGTCAAGAACTTCGCGGCCTACTCACTCCAGCGGCTGGGCCTCGACCACATCGATGTCTACCGGATCGCCCGGCTCGACCCCGACGTCCCGATCGAGGAGACCGTCGGAGCCATCGCCGAGCTGGTCGAGGCCGGACACGTCCGCCACGTCGGCCTCTCCGAAGTCGGCGCGGAGACGATCCGGCGGGCGGCGTCCGTCGCCCCGATCTCCGATCTGCAGATCGAGTACTCGCTGATCTCCCGGTCCATCGAGGCGGAGATCCTGCCCGTCTGCCGGGAACTCGGCATCGGCGTCACGGCGTACGGGGTGCTCTCCCGCGGGCTGATCAGCGGCCACTTCACCCGTGACCGCGAGCTGGCCGCCGGTGACTTCCGGACCATGAGCCCCCGCTTCCAGGACGAGAACCTGCAGCACAACCTCGACCTGGTCGACGCGCTCCGCAAGATCGCCGAGCAGAAGGGCGTCACGGTCGCGCAGATCGCCATCGCCTGGGTCCTCGCCCAGGGTGCGGACATCGTGCCGCTGGTCGGAGCCCGCAGGCGCGACCGGCTGACCGAGGCGCTCGGCTCCCTGAACGTGGAGCTGACCGCGGCCGATCTCGCCGCGATCGAGGAGGCCGTCCCGGCCGGCGCGGCGGCGGGCGCCCGCTACCCCGACAGCCAGATGGCCCACCTGGACAGCGAGCGCTGACCTCCGGGTACGGTCAGCGGGGCTCGGCGACACCGCCGGGAAGCCGTACGCGAGACCCGGTCCGGCCGCCGGCCCCCAGCCGCCCGAAGCCGCTCGACGCCCCCGAAAGGCAGCACACCCGCGATGACGCCGCCGCCCGACCCGCTGACTCCCGAGCGCATCCTCGAAGCCACCGAGGACGTGCTGCGCCGCTACGGCCCCGCCAAGGCGACCGTGGTCGACGTGGCCCGGGTGCTCGGCGTCAGCCACGGCAGCGTGTACCGCCACTTCCGCACGAAGGCCGCCCTGCGCGAGGCCGTGACCGGTCGCTGGCTGACCCGCACGGAGCTGGCGCTCACCGAGATCCTGCACGCCTCGGCCCAGCCCGCCCCGGCGAAGCTGCGGCAGTGGCTGGAGGCGCTGTTCGAGGCCAAGCGGCACAAGGCGGGTGACGATCCGGAGCTGTTCGCCACCTATGAGGTGCTGATGGGTGAGAGCACCGTGGTCGAGGAGCACATCCGCGAACTGGTGGGCCAGCTACGGGAGATGATCGAGGAGGGGGTGGCCGACGGGCAGTTCGCCGTGGACGACCCCGCGGCCGCCGCCCAGGCGGTCTTCGACGCGACGGCGCGCTTTCACGACCCTGCGTATGCCGCCGAGTGGCAGAAACCCGCCATCGTCGCCGAGTTCACCGCCGTCTCGGATCTGCTGCTGCGCGGCCTGCGCGCCTGACGACGAGCAACGGGCAGCAGGCAGCAGGCAGCAGGCAGCAGGCAGCAGGCAGCAGGCAGCAGGCAGCAACGCTACGGCGCCTGCGCGGCGACGCGCGGCGGGCTCCACGCAGGCCACGACGGTGGTTTCGACTGGGGCTTCGGCTGGGACTTCGGCTACGTCGCCGCCGGGTCGACCGTTGCCTGGTGCGCCTCGGCGAGGTGCTCCTCGGCCTTGAGCCAGGGCAGGAACTGCGCCCCCTTGCGCCAGTCGCAGGTGTCGCAGCTCAACTGCCGCTGCATCCCCGACTTCCGTACGTGGACTATGTGTTCACGGCCGTGCTGGTCCCATCTGCTGACCTTGCTCGTGGTCATGGACGGCATCCGAGCCTCCTGTGGACGATTGTGCCCAGTGTGCACGAAGCCCCCGGTTCCGTTCGGGGAACCGGGGGCCCTCGTCCAGCGGATGCGGCGGATCAGCGGATGCGGCGGATCAGCAGCCGAGCAGTCGCGCGCCGAGGTACGCCTGGATCTGGTCCAGCGAGACGCGCTCCTGCTTCATGGTGTCGCGCTCGCGCACCGTCACCGCGTTGTCGTCGAGGGTGTCGAAGTCGACGGTGACGCAGAACGGCGTACCGATCTCGTCCTGGCGACGGTAACGGCGGCCGATGGCGCCGGCGTCGTCGAACTCGATGTTCCAGTTCTGCCGCAGGTCGGCCGCGAGGCCCTTGGCCTTCGGCGAGAGCTGCGGGTTGCGGGACAGCGGCAGGACCGCGACCTTGACCGGCGCCAGGCGCGGGTCGAGGCGCATCACGGTGCGCTTCTCCATGACGCCCTTGGCGTTGGGCGCCTCGTCCTCGATGTAGGCGTCCAGCAGGAAGGCCAGGACCGAGCGGCCGACACCGGCCGCCGGCTCGATGACGTAGGGGGTCCAGCGCTCGCCGGCCTCCTGGTCGAAGAAGGACAGGTCCGTGCCCGAGGCCTTGGAGTGCGCCTTCAGGTCGTAGTCCGTGCGGTTGGCGACGCCCTCCAGCTCGCCCCACTCGCTGCCGCCGAAGCGGAAGCGGTACTCGATGTCAGCGGTGCGCTTGGAGTAGTGGGAGAGCTTCTCCGCCGGGTGCTCGAACCACCGCATGTTCTCCTCGCGCATGCCGAGGCCGGTGTACCAGTTCCAGCGCTGCTCCATCCAGTACTCCTGCCACTGCTCGTCCTCGCCCGGCTTGACGAAGAACTCCATCTCCATCTGCTCGAACTCGCGGGTGCGGAAGATGAAGTTGCCCGGAGTGATCTCGTTCCGGAAGGACTTGCCCATCTGCGCGATGCCGAACGGCGGCTTCTTGCGGGAAGTCTGCTGCACCTGGCCGAAGTTGGTGAAGATGCCCTGGGCGGTCTCGGGACGCAGGTACGCGACCGAGCCGGAGTCCTGGGTCGGGCCGAGGTGCGTGGAGAGCAGGCCGGAGAACTGCTTGGGCTCGGTGAAGGTGCCCTTGTTGCCGCAGTTGGGGCAGTTGAGGTCGGCGAGGCCGTTGACCGGCGGCTTGCCGTGCTTCTCCTCGTACGCCTCCTCCAGGTGGTCCGCGCGGTAGCGCTTGTGGCAGGAGGTGCACTCGGTCAGCGGGTCGGAGAACGTGGCCACGTGGCCGGAGGCCACCCACACCTCGGGGGCCAGGATGACCGACGAGTCGAGCCCGACCACGTCCTCGCGCGAAGTGACCATGTAGCGCCACCACTGGCGCTTGAGGTTCTCCTTGAGCTCAACGCCCAGCGGTCCGTAGTCCCAGGCGGCACGCTGGCCACCGTAGATCTCGCTACAGGGGAAAACGAAGCCACGGCGCTTGCTCAGGCTGACGATGGAGTCGATCTTGTCGGCGGCCACGGTGCTCTCTTCATTACGACGGCGAAATTGGACAGGGGCGGCGCGGAGCGCCTCGGTGGGGGGTGGTGATCGGGAGACGGGCGGGCGAATGCCCCAGATTACCGGCGGGCACGCCCCTTCGATCAAATCGGTATCGGGACAGCCGCCCCCGGAGGCATCTCATCAGCCTTGTTGACAATCGTTTCCACTTTAGTTGAAAATGACTGTCATGAACGAACGCCGCCTCATACCCACCGCAGCCGTCGCCGGAGCAGTCGCCCTCGGCCTCACCGCCCTCTCCGCCTGCTCGTCGTCCGACGCCGCCGACCACAGGAGCGGTGACAAGCTGAACGTGGTGGCGTCGTTCTATCCGATGCAGTTCCTGGCCGAGCGAATAGGCGGCAGCCACGTCTCCGTCTCCACGCTCACCAAGCCCGGCGTGGAGCCGCACGACCTGGAGCTCAGCCCGCGGCAGATCGGCGGCCTCAGCGACGCCGACTACATCCTCTACCTCAAGGGCATCCAGCCCGCCGTGGACGACGCGATCAAGCTCTCCGAGTCGAAGCACACCGTCGACGCCGCGAAGCTGACCACGCTGGAGGACCACGGCACCGAGGCCGGCGGCGAGGAGCACGGCCACGAGCACGAGGGCGAGGAGCCCGGCGCCGACCCGCACATCTGGCTCGACCCGGTGAAGTACGCCGAGGTCGCCAAGGGGGTCGGGAAGTCCCTGGAGAAGACCGACCCGGACCACGCCGCGGACTACCGCAAGAACACCGACACCCTGGTCAAGGAGCTCGGCGCGCTCGACACCGCGTACGAGAAGGGGCTGAAGTCCACCGCCACCAGGACGTTCATCACCACCCACTCCGCCTTCGGGTACCTGGCCGAGCGCTACGGCCTCACCCAGGAGGGCATCGCCGGCATCGACCCCGAGGCCGAGCCCAGCCCCGCCCGGATCAGCGCCCTGCACTCCATCGCGGAGAAGAAGAAGGTCACCACCGTCTTCTTCGAGACGCTCGCCAGCGACAGGACGGCGAAGACCGTCGCCCGGGACACCGGCCTGCGGACCGACGTCCTGGACCCGCTGGAGGGAATCACGGACCAGTCCAAGGGCGATGACTACATCGAGGTCATGCGGTCCAACCTCGCCGCACTTGAGAAGGCACTCGGCGCGAAGTGAGCGACCCGACCGACCCGACCGCCGCGCCCGATCCGGCCGACGCGCCCGATCCGCCCCGCCCGAACCCCGCAGCAGCACCGGAGGCGCTCATGCCCGAGCCCGCGAGCTCCACCCCCGAACCCGTGATCGTCCTGCGCGACGCCACGGCCACCCTCGGAGCACGCCCCGTGCTGCGCGGCGTCGATCTGACCGTGCACCGCGGCGAGGTCGTCGCACTGCTCGGCGCCAACGGCTCCGGCAAGTCGACCGCCGTACGCTCCGCCATCGGCCAGGTCCCGCTCACCGGCGGCGCCGTCGAGCTCTTCGGCACCCCGCTGCGCCGGTTCCGCGACTGGGCGCGGGTGGGCTACGTACCGCAGCGCACCACGGCGGCCGGCGGCGTACCGGCCACCATCCGCGAGGTCGTCTCCTCCGGGCGGCTGTCCCGGACCAAGCTGGGCCTGCCCCGCAAGGCCGACCGCGCCGCAGTCGACCGGGCCATCGAACTCGTCGGGCTCGCCGACCGCGCCAAGGACTCGGTGAACGCCCTCTCCGGCGGCCAGCACCAGCGCGTCCTGATCGCCCGCGCGCTCGCCGCCGAACCCGAGCTGCTGATCATGGACGAGCCGATGGCCGGCGTCGACCTGGCCAGCCAGGAGATCCTCGCCGCGACCCTGCGTGAGCAGGTCGCGGCCGGCACCACCGTGCTGCTCGTCCTGCACGAGCTGGGCCCGCTGGAACCGCTGATCGACCGCGCGGTCGTACTGCGCGACGGCTGCGTGATGCACGACGGGCCGCCCCCGAAGGCGCTGGGACAGCACGCGCTGCCCGGCCACGACCACGTACACCCCCACGCGGCTTCCGAGCCCGTCCGGACGGGACTGCTGAGCTGATCATGGAATTCCTCACCCCTCCCTTCATGCAGCGGGCGCTGATCGCCGCCGTGCTGGTCGGCGTCATCGCCCCCGCCGTCGGCATCTACCTGGTGCAGCGCCGGCAGGCCCTGATGGGCGACGGCATCGGTCATATCGCGATGACCGGCGTCGGCCTCGGCTTCCTGCTCTCCACCAGCCCGGTCTGGATGGCCACCGCCGTCGCCGTCGTGGGCGCGGTCGTCATGGAGCTGATCCGCTGGTACGGACGCACCCGCGGCGACATCGCGCTGGCGATGCTCTTCTACGGCGGCATGGCGGGCGGTGTCCTGCTGATCAACCTCTCCGACACCGGCTCCAATGCCAACCTCACCTCGTACCTCTTCGGCTCGCTCGCCACGGTCTCCTCCCAGGACATCACCGCGATCGGCCTCCTGGCGGCGTTCGTGCTGCTGGTGACAGTGGGGCTGCGGCGGCAGCTGTTCGCGGTCAGCCAGGACGAGGAGTTCGCCCGGGTCACCGGGCTGCCGGTGCGGGTGCTGAACCTGCTGGTCGCGGTCACCGCTGCGGTCACCGTCACCGTCGCGATGCGGGTCGTCGGGCTGCTGCTGGTCAGCGCCCTGATGGTGGTCCCGGTCGCCGCCGCACAGCAGATCACCCGGTCCTTCAAGGTGACCTTCGTGCTCTCGGTCGTCATCGGGGTGGCGGTGACGCTGGCCGGCACCGTGACCTCGTACTACCAGGACGTACCGCCCGGCGCGACGATCGTGCTGCTGGCCATCGGCGTCTTCGTGGGGCTGACGCTGCTCGCCGCCCCGCTGGCCAGAAGCCGCGCGCGCAGGAGCGAAACGGCCTTTGACCGGTGCACCCTGGAGGTACCGGCCACCCGCCGGGCCGCGGACGACGTCCACGTCTGATCCCGCGGCCGGGCCGGGCTGGCACAATGGCCCGACAAACGTACGGGCGACACGAGGAGGCTCCTGTGGCGACGGCGCCGATCAGCGGAACGAACGCGGCACCGGTACGCGGCCGCTCGACCCGGCAGCGGACGGCGGTGGCCGCTGCGCTCGACGAGGTGGACGAGTTCCGCAGCGCGCAGGAGCTGCACGATGTGCTCAAGCACCGCGGCGACTCGGTCGGGCTGACCACGGTCTACCGCACCCTGCAGTCCCTCGCTGACGCGGGCGAGGTCGATGTGCTGCGCACCACCGAGGGCGAGTCCGTCTACCGGCGGTGCTCCACCGGCGACCACCACCACCATCTGGTGTGCCGGATGTGCGGCAAGGCCGTCGAGGTCGAGGGCCCGGCGGTGGAGCAGTGGGCGGAGACGATCGCGGCGCAGCACGGCTACGTGAACGTGGCGCACACGGTGGAGGTCTTCGGTACCTGCGCGGAGTGCGCAAGCGCGGAGAGCTGACCTCCGGGGGCTTCAGCGAGGCATCAGGGAGGCAGGCGGGCGGGGGCTCCGGGAACGGAGCCCCCGCCCGCCTGCTTCTCGCTGATCAGCTCGCGGAGGAGGGGTCCGCCTTGGCCGCAGCGGCCTCCACCGCACCGCCGAAACGCCGGTCGCGCTGGGCGAATTCCAGACAGGCCCGCCACAGGTCACGGCGGTCGAAGTCCGGCCACAGCACGTCCTGGAAGACCA
The DNA here is from genome assembly GCF_017353455.1 of Streptomyces laculatispora. Taxonomy (GTDB): domain Bacteria; phylum Actinomycetota; class Actinomycetes; order Streptomycetales; family Streptomycetaceae; genus Streptomyces; species Streptomyces laculatispora. The sequence goes on along the minus strand of NZ_JAFMPZ010000144.1, from coordinate 3,613 downwards.
TCTCGGCGTACGCGCTCTGCCAGATCAGGTAGTTGGACGTGCGCTGCTCGCCGCTCGGGCGGACGAAGAGGTCGACGTCCGGCATGTCCGGGTAGTAGGTGTACTTCGCGAAGGTCTTCTCGTTGACCTTCGACGGGTCGAGCTTCCCGGCCGCGACATCCTGCGCGATCCGCTGCGCGGCGTCGGCGATCTCGGCCCGGCCGCCGTAGTTGACGCAGAAGTACAGCGTCATCTTGTCGTTGTCCTTGGTCTGCTCCTGGGCGACCTGGAGCTCCTGGACGACGGACTTCCACAGCTTCGGCATACGGCCGACCCAGCGGATGCGGATGCCGAGTTCGTCCATCTCGTCGCGGCGGCGGCGGATGACGTCCCGGTTGAAGTTCATCAGGAACTTCACCTCGTCCGGGGACCGCTTCCAGTTCTCGGTGGAGAAGGCATACAGCGAGAGGTTCTTGACGCCCATCTCGATGCAGCCCTTGAGCACGTCCATGACGACGCCCTCGCCGACCTTGTGGCCCTCGGTGCGCGGCAGACCGCGCTCCTTGGCCCAGCGGCCGTTGCCGTCCATCACCACGGCGACGTGCTTGGGCACCAGCTCACCGGGGATCTTCGGGGGCACGGCACCGGACGGGTGCGGCTCCGGGGTCTTGTAGTCGTGCCGGTTACGGCCGCCGAGAATCCCGCGTACTGCCATGAACTGTCTCGCTCCCTCTGCCTGACTGCCTGTGTCACTTCTCTACGTACCGCAGTGAGCGCAGTCCGCGCTCCAGATGCCAGTGCAGATAGGCGGACACCAGCCCGCTCCCCTCCCTGACATGCCGCGCCTCGCACGCGTCCGCCGTCTCCCAGTCACCGGTGAGCAGTGCGCTCAGCAGGGTGACGGCCTCCGCCGAGGGTACGACGCTGCCCGGTACCCGGCAGTCGCCGCATATGACGCCGCCCGCCGCGACGGAGAAGAAACGGTTCGGTCCGGGCATTCCGCACCGGGCGCAGTCGTCGAAGCTGGGTGCGTAGCCGTTGACGGCGAGGGAACGCAGCAGGAAGGCGTCGAGGATGAGATGCGGCTCGTGCTCCCCGCGGGACAGCGTGCGCAGTCCGCCCACCAGCAGCAGGTACTGCTGGACCGCGGGCTCGCCCTCGTGGTCGGTGAAGCGCTCGGCGGTCTCCAGCATCGCGGTGCCCGCGGTGTAGCGCCCGTAGTCGGTGACGATGCCGCCGCCGTAGGGGGCGATCGTCTCGCTCTGGGTGCAGAGCGGCAGGCCGCGTCCGATCAGCTCGCTGCCGCGGGCGAAGAACTGCACGTCCACATGGGAGAACGGCTCCAGCCGGGCCCCGAACTTCGACTTCGTGCGCCGCACGCCGCGCGCGACGGCCCGTACCCGGCCGTGGCCGCGGGTCAGGATCGTGATGATCCGGTCGGCCTCGCCCAGCTTCTGCGTGCGGAGCACCACGCCGTCGTCCCGGAACAAGCTCATGGCTCCATTGTCCGGTACGCGGGCGGCCCGCCGGGGCCGCCCCCGCGACCCGGTCCGCTCAGTTCCCGTCCGCTCCGCCGCCGGCGACCACGACCAGCCCGGATTCGTACGCGATGATCACCAGCTGGGCGCGGTCGCGGGCGCCGAGCCTGCCCATGATCCGGCTCACATGGGTCTTGGCGGTGAGCGGGCTGAGGCCGAGGGTCTCGGCGATCTCGGTGTTGTTCAGGCCGCGCGCGACGAGGCCGAGGACCTGGCGTTCGCGGTCGGAGAGCACCTCGGGGCCGCCGGAGGCGGTCGGGGTGCGGGGCGCGCTGAGGACCCGGGCGATCAGCCGGGCGGTCGGGCCGGGTGAGAGCAGGGCCTCGCCCGCGGCCACCGTCTTGATGGCGGCGAGCAGGTCGGCGGGCCGGGTGTCCTTGACCAGGAAGCCGGAGGCGCCCGCGCGCAGCGCCTCGACGACGTGCTCGTCGGTGTCGTACGTGGTCAGGACCAGCACCTTCACGCCGGCGAGGTCCTCGTCGGCGGCGATGCGGCGGGTCGCCTCGATGCCGTCGAGCTCGGGCATCCGGATGTCCATGACGACCAGATCGGCACGGGCCGAGCGGGCCAGCGCGACCGCTTCGAGGCCGGTGGCGGCCTCGCCGACGACCTCCATGTCCGGGTCGGAGCCGACGAGCATCGCGAACGCGGCCCGGACGAGCGTCTGGTCGTCGGCGAGCAGTACACGGATCATGAGACGGTCTCCGATTCCTGCGCCTGCGCCTGGAACGGCAGCAGCGCCGACACCTCGAAGCCGCCGCCGGGGCGGGGTCCGGCGTCCAGTGTGCCGCCCGTGCTGCGGGCCCGTTCCCGCATCCCGACGATGCCGAACCCGGGCGTGGAGCCGTCGTCCACCGGTCCGGTCCCGTCGTCGGTGACCGTGACCCGCAGGGTGGCGGGGCCGGCCGGTTCCACGGCGACGCTGACGCGGACGCCGGCGCCGGCGTGCCGTACCGCGTTCGTCAGCGACTCCTGCACGATCCGGTACGCGGCCGCTCCGGTCGCCGGTGCGAGGCGGCTGTCCGGTTCGCGGACCCGGAGGCCGACCCGCGCCCCGGCCGCCTCCGCGGCCCGTACGAGGCCGGGCAGCGCGGCCAGGCCGGGCAGCGGCCCGTCCGCGTCGTGCCGGCTGTCGTGCCCGGTGTCGCGCAGCACCTGGAGGGTCGTGCGCAGCTCGGCGCGGGCCTCGCGGCAGGTGCCGGCGATGTCGTCCAGCGAGGCGGCGATCGCCTTGCGGTCCAGCCGTTCCGGGTCGACGGTCAGGATGTGCGAGGCCACCGAGGTCTGCACGCCGATGAGCGTGATGCTGTGGGCCAGCAGATCGTGCAGATCGCGGGCGATCCGCAGCTGTTCCTCGGCGACCCGCCGCCGGGCCTCCTCCTCGCGGGTCCGTTCAGCGCGTTCGGCCCGCTCCAGCATCGAGGCGACATACTGGCGGTAGATGCGTACGTCCACCCCGCAGAACAGCACCGCGACGATCCAGCCGGAGATGCGCAGCAGTTCGAACCCGTCGTGCGCGCTGATGCTGAGCACCACGGTCAGCATCACGGACATCACGCCGATGCCGGTAAGCAGGGTGCGCAGCGGGCGGCCTGTCACGGCGACGGTGTAGAGCGCGATCCAGGTCTGCGGCATCGGAGCCGTGTGGACGTTGTCGAGGCCGTGGTAGAGCGCCAGCAGCGGGACCATGGCGGCCAGCGCGAGCACGGGTGCGCGCCGCCGCCACACCAGGGGCACCGCCGCGGCCGTCAGGAGGAACCAGCCGAGCGCGTCGGGCGCGTGGGAGCTGTCGCCGAACAGGGCGAGGGCGGCGGAGAGCGCACCGGCGCCCACGGCGATGAGGGCGTCGGTGCGCGTCCGGTGCGCCGCGTGCATAGGGTCGCGGTTGACGACGGCCAGGATGCGCTCGCGGCGGCTCGTGGTTCGGGGCACGCCGCCATCCTCCGGTACGGGGCGGGGCACTGTCAGGGGGCCCTGACGAGTTCCGGTTCCCGCGGCCCGGGGGCGGCGGGCGTCCGGCTGAGCGCCCCCGGCCACCACATCCTCCGCTGCAGGGCCACGCTCGCCGAGGTGACCAGATAGGTGCGGACGAGGAA
>NZ_JAFMPZ010000519.1 GCF_017353455.1 Streptomyces laculatispora | reverse complement strand
CAGCGCGGTCAGCAGATCGGTGAAGGACTCGGGCACGACCGGCCAAGCCCATGGCCGTCCTGCGGACGTCCCGGTACTCGCCCTCGCTGTACCGGTTGTCGGTGGTGACGCGCAGCGCCGGGTCGGCCTCGCGCCGGAAGTCCTGCGCGGCGATCAGCTCGGCCCAGGTCTCCTCCTCGGTGGCCGGGCAGCGGCCCGCGAGGATCGGTTCGGTCCACACCAGGTTGTGCTGGGTGTCCGCGCGGACGACGGCGGCCAGGTCCGCGTCCGGCTCGGTGGCGGCCGGCAGTTCCCCGTCCACTGGGGCGGCGACTGCTGGTCCTCCTTCGGCGCGATGGCCGAGTCGCTGCGCGGCGGGCTCTCGTTGAGCCTGTCCGGCTTCGGCTTCTGGAGCCACGACATCGGCGGCCTCGAGGGCACCCCCGACCCGGCGGTCTTCAAGCGCTGGCTCGCCTTCGGCCTGCTCTCCTCGCACAGCCGCCTGCACGGCTCCTCGTCCTACCGGGTGCCGTGGGAGTTCGGCGACGAGGCGGTCGCGGTCGCCAAGCGGTTCACCGAGCTGAGGCAGCCTCCCGCTCCTGGTCCGCCCCGGCCCGGTCCTGCAGCTGGGCGCGGACATCTCCCGCCCCGACGGCGACTGGACGCAGAACCTGGAGCTGCGCGTGTACGTCCCCGCGTCCCTGGGCGACTTCACCCGCACGGTGACCGTCCCCGACCTCACGGGCGCCCCCGCCGCCACGTACGAACTGGTCCGCGAGGGCGGCACACTCCGTGTCACGGCGGACACGGACCGGCCGTACGAGGTCGTGGTCGTCGGCGACGTGTCGCTGGACGTGGCCAAGGGCTGAGGACGCGGTCGTCCCCTCTGGTCCCTGGCGCGGGACGCACGGAGCGGGAGGAGCGGCGATGTGCCGCATCCTGTTCCCTCCGGGCGCGCCGCCCCTGTCGCCACTGCCGGAATGCGATCGTGGACCAGCGAGTTTGCACCATTGACAGCGTGTGAAGCCGCCCGGCTTGACGGGCGGCTTCCGTGAGCGGAATCGGCACAGAGAGCGGATGGCCTCCACATGGGCGAGTTGATCCTGATCCGGCACGGCGAGACGGAGTGGTCCCGCAACGGACAGCACACGAGCCACACCGACCTGCCCCTGACGCCCCTCGGCGAACGCCAGGCCCGTGCCCTCGCGCCGCTGCTCACGGACCGCGACATCGCCCTCACCCTGGTCAGCCCCTCCGTGCGGGCCCGGCGCACCGCCGAACTCGCCGGGCTCGCCGCGCCCCGGATCACCCCCGAGCTGCGCGAGTGGGACTACGGCGGCTACGAGGGCATCACCACCCACGACATCCACCTCACCCGCCCCGGCTGGAACCTCTGGACCGACGGCGTCACCGCCGGCCCCGAGGCGCACCCCGGCGAGACCCCCGCAGAGGTCGGGGAGCGGGCCGACCGGGTACTGGCCGAAGTACGGGAAGCGGCCGGACGGGCCGGGGACGAGGACATTGCGCTCGTCGCCCACTCCCACTTCCTGCGCGTCCTGACCGCCCGCTACCTCGGCCTGACCCCTGCCGAGGGCACGCTCTTCCAGCTCGCCACGGGGGCGGTGTCCCGGCTCGGCAGGGAGCACGGTCAGCCGGTCATCACGGCATGGAACGTGACCCTGCCGGAGAGCCTGTTGACCACGGCGGTACCGGAGACCCCGGAACGGGCCTGAGGGCGAACGGAGTTGCGCGTCAGAGCGAGCCGTCCCTGACGGCCGCGCGGCCGTCAGGCGTGACCGCCGGGAAACGGGACCGAAGCGTTTACGGTCCGGCACCGGAGCGCTAGCCTCCCCGAGAAGTGGGAGCGCTCCCAAGCGTGCGGGCGCAACTCGGTGCAGCGCAGCCCGCCGCCGCACGACCCGAACGTTGTTCCGCCAATCCCCCCGGACGACAGCAGCGAAGGGACGTACCTCGTGATCCACCGATCGAGCCGCGGATTACCGATCGGGGGCCGGCTCCTGGCCGGTACCCGCAGCAGAGCCCTGCTTCTCACCCTGCTCGCCCTCCTCACGGCCGTCCCCGCCCTCGGGCTGGTCGTCGTCACCTCCGGCAGCCGGGCCGAGGCCCACGGCACGCCGATGAAGCCCGCCAGCCGCACCTTCCTGTGCTGGCAGGACGCGCTCACCGACACGGGGGAGATCAAGCCGGTCAACCCCGCCTGCCGGGCCGCCGCGCAGGAGAGCGGGACCACGCCGTTCTACAACTGGTTCTCCGTGCTCCGCTCCGACGGCGCGGGCCGTACCCGAGGCTTCGTGCCGGACGGCGAACTGTGCAGCGGGGGGAACCCCAGCTTCACCGGCTTCAACACGCCCAGCGCCGACTGGCCGCTGACGCATCTGACCTCGGGCGCGACCGTCGACTTCGCGTACAACGCCTGGGCCGCGCACCCCGGTTCGTTCTACGTTTACATCACCAAGGACGGCTACGACCCGACGCAGCCGCTCACCTGGGACGACATGGAGGAGACCCCCTTCCTCACCGTCGATCACCCGCCGCTGAACGGGAGTCCGGGGACGGTGGAGGCCAACTACTCCTGGTCCGGGACGCTTCCGGCCGGCAAGGACGGCCGCGACGTCATCTACATGGTGTGGCAGCGCTCCGACAGCCAGGAGACCTTCTCCTCCTGCTCCGACGTGGTCTTCGACGGCGGCAACGGCGAGGTGACCGGGGTCAAGGACCCGACGACCCCGACCGAACCGCCGCCCGGACGGTGCACCGCGACACTCACCACCACCAACAGTTGGAGCGGCGGATACCAGTCCGAGGTGACGGTCACCAACTCCGGCGACGTGCCGATGCTCGGCTGGATGGTCGGCTGGACCCAGCCGGACGGGCAGAGCGTGGACAGCCTCTGGAACGGCGCGATGACCGTCCAGGGCCAGGAGGTGATGGTCCACAACGCGGACTGGAACGGATCGCTCGATCCGGGTGGATCCGCGACCTTCGGATACGTCTCCGCCGGCGGTGACCCCGATCCCGCCACCGAACTCGCCTGCACGGTGGGGTGAGAACGCGGACGGCCGGCATCTCGTGGGGAGCCACCGGCCGTCCGTGCGGGACCCAGCGGTTCAGGAGATCGGCTCCGCCTTCCTAGATGAATGAGTCCAAGGGATGGCCTGCGGACATAGGACGAGGGCGTCCAATGTCAGTGTGTGAAGACAGACCTGGACACCCTCGCGACAGCACTCTATGCCCGGATCGACGACGAGTTGAAGGCTTCGCCATGGTTGGCCCCATGGCGGCCTGCCGTCGGGATCGTACCCACGCTCAGTGACGCCGAACTGGTCACCCTCGCGGTCATGTCGGCGCTGCTCGGCTACACCTCCGAGCGGCGCTGGCTGCGCCGCGCGAGCCGCGACTTCCGCCACCTGTTCCCGTATTTGCCACAGCAGTCCGGCTATAACAAGCGGCTGCGCGCCGCGTCCTCACTGCTCACACAGATGGTCCGGACCCTGGCCCGGGACACCTCACTGTGGAGCGACGATGTGTGGCTGGTCGACTCCACCCCGGTCGGCTGCGGCTGCTCGCGGGAGACGGCCAAGCGCTCGGACCTGGCAGGCTGGGCCGAGTACGGCTACTGCGCGTCACACTCACGATATTTCTGGGGGCTGCGGCTGCACCTGGTATGCACGCTCGGCGGCCTGCCGATCCTGTTCGCCCTCACCGGGGCGAAGTCCGACGAACGCGAGGCACTGCGCGACATGCTCGACACCGCCCCCGACGTCACAGCCGCCCACCCCGGCCAGACGATCATCGGAGACAAGAACTACTACGACCGCGAGTTCGAGCACGACCTTGCCGAGCGTCACCTGCAGTTGCTGCGGCCGGCAGGGAGAGGTTGAGCGGGCCGGCGCGCACCTGTTCAAGCCGCTGCGGCAGGTCATCGAGTCGATCAATCAGACCTTCAAGGGGCAGCTCGACCTGGAACGACACGGCGGCAAGAGCCCGGCAGGGGTGGCGGCCCGCGTCCTGTGCCGGATCCTCGCGCTCACAGCGGCGATCTGGCACAACGACAGGACCGGACAGCCGGTCAAGCGGTCACTGACCGCCTACGATCACTGACCGCAACAACACCCCTTGGACTCATTCATCTAGAACTCGTCCAGCCACACCACGATCCCGGTGTGCCCCGTCAGTACCGCCGCGGCGCCCGCCCGGATGGCGGCCGCGCAGCGGGCGTCGGTGAACGAGGCGGGGTCGTACGTCGAGGACATGCCGAGTCCCTCCCCGCGGAACGAGGCCCCCGACCAGTCGACCGCCGTCACGTTCTCGGTGGGTTCGGCGAGTTCCGCCCCCACCACCAGGAACTCCTGGGCGAGATGGCTCGGGCTGACGGCCGTCAGGGGATCGATGAGGTCGTTGCCCGCACTGACGACGAGGTCCGGGTGCAGGTCCAGCGCGCGGTTGACGGCGGGCAGGAGGTCGGCGGCGCCGGACGCGGTCACGGTCCGCAGGTCCACCTCCGCGTCCTTCGCCCAGGCCTTCACCGCCTTCGCCAGGGTCTTCGCCGGGCGGTCGCTGCCCGCGCTGAGCAGGACGACACGGGTGCCGGGGGAGGGCCGGACTCCTGACCACGAACCCGGGCTCGGCGTGAGCGTCGACTCCGGTGCGGGTGACCCGTGCGGACCGGTGAATCCCGCCCCCAGTGCGCCGACGGCGGAGGGGCCGGGGCGCCGCTGTGACCAGTCGTCGCCCGAAGCGCATCCGGTGAGCAGGGCTGCGGCCGCCACCAGTACGGCGGCCAGGGGCGGGCGGTGCAAGGCGATCGTCCTCCGGGAGGGGGTGCAGCGGCTGCCTGGCGGGGAGCGGGACGGAGCCGGTACGGAGTGGCGTTTTCCGACATCCTGCTCGTCCGTTCCACGCGATCTCCACCGATCCGACCCACGTCGAACGTTTGTTTTCTCATGGTTCGTCAATCGGTCGGCATCGGTTCATCCACGACCAGCACGGTGCACGGGCAACCCCCAAAGGAGACCCATGTCGCACCGTGTCCGCCGTCTGCTGCTCGTCTTCGCCGCGGCGGCCTTCCTCTTCCCCGGGCTCGTCCGGCCCGCCGCCGCCCACGGCTTCACCTCCGTCGTGTACGCGCACGTCACCGCCGACGGTGACGGCCCGCTCCGGACCGAACTGAGGCTGGAGTACGACCTGCTCGTCGTCTCGGCCGCCGACGCCGGTTCCGACGACCCCCTCTTCCGTGCCGGAACCGACGCGTTCGAAGCCGGGGACGCCCGCGCCCGCGCGGCGGCCCTCGACTCCCACCGCGAGACGGTCCTCGACTACGTCACCGAGCGCTTCACGGTCACCGCGAGTGGCGCCGGTTGCGAGCCCGCTCCCGTCGGCGGGTTCCGGATGGGCACCGAGGAGGGCGTGCCCTACGCGTTGCTCGCGCTCGACTGGACGTGCGCCGAACACGGCACCGGCGACCACGAGATCCGCAGCGCGCTCTTCCCCGGCCCGGAGGGCTATGTCAAGGGAACCAAGACGATCGTCACCTACGCCGTCGACGGCCGCACCGGCAGCGCCGCCCTCGACAGCGGGCACCCGGCCTTCTCGATCAGCCAGTCCTGGCCGGAGCGCTTCTGGGAGTTCTTCCGCCTCGGCGCCGAGCACCTGCTGACGGGCACCGACCACATCCTGTTCCTGCTCGCCCTCGTCGCCGGATCCCGGCGGCCCCGCGAAGTCGTCCTGGCCGCCACCGGGTTCACCCTCGCCCACTCGGTGACGTTCCTGCTGGCCGCCCTGGGCCTGGTCGACGTCCCCGCGGGGCTGGTGGAGCCCGTCATCGCCCTGTCCATCGCCGTGGTCGCGGGCTGGCACCTGTGGCGCTTGCGAGGGGGCGGCGCCCATGTCGCGGAGCTTCGGGCGCCGGGCGGGAGCCGGTTCGCCCTGGACCGTGCCGGGTGGACCCGCCTCGGCGTCGTGTTCTGCTTCGGCCTGGTGCACGGCCTCGGCTTCGCGGGCGCACTCGGTATCGAGGCCGCGTGGTCATGGACTCTGCTGTGGTCGCTGCTGGTGTTCAACATCGGCATCGAGGCCGTCCAGCTCGCCTTCATCGCCGTGCTGTTCCCGCTTCTTCTGCTGCTCGGACGCCGCTCGCCGCGGGCCTCCCGGTGGGTCACCGGAGCCCTGTCGGCGGGAGTGGCCGCCATGGGGCTGGCCTGGTTCGTGCAGCGCGTGACCGGATCGTAAGGGCTTGTCAGCGGTGATGTTCAGCCTTCGCCCAGACCGGCTTCGCGCGCCGTTCACCCAGTGCCGAGAGCTTGGTGATCTCCTTCGTGTGCGCACTTCATGCTCACCGTTTATTCACAAAAGAATCGATACTTCATGAGAACGCACTCCTCCCGGCAGGCCCGAAGGCCTGTGCGGCACCGGGTAGCCACCGGCGCCACCGCCGCCTTCCTCGGCCTGGCCGTGGCGTTCGCGGGCGGGCAGGCCGCGCCCGCCGCCGCGGCCGAATCCTCCACCCTCTCCGGCATCGTCCTGGGCGTCGGCGCCAACGAGACCCAGCGCACCGTCAGCTGGTACTCCTCCGCCGACACCGCCCAGAAGGTCCAGCTCGCCCCCACCGCGCGGCTCACCGGTGGCGAGTTCCCCGCCGACTCCGCCAACTTCGACGCCCTGGGCGCCAAGAACATCGCCACCAGCGGCGGCTACAACCGCAGTGCCGCACTCACCGGCCTCAAGGAGAACACCGCTTACTCCTACCGCGTCGGAACCGAGGGCAACTGGTCCCCGGCGTACTCCTTCACGACCCAGGACTTCGAGGGCGAGTACGACTTCCTGTTCCTCGGCGACCCGCAGATAGGCTCCTCCGGAGACCTGGCGCAGGACCAGGCCGGCTGGCAGGACACCCTGGACGTGGCCACCAAGGCCAACCCGAAGGCCGAGATCCTGGTCTCCGGCGGCGACCAGGTCGAGAGCGCCAACAACGAGTCCCAGTGGAACTCCTTCCTGGCGCCCGACCAGCTGCGCCAGTACCCGTGGGCCGCCACCATCGGCAACCACGACGTCGGCGGCAAGGCGTACGAGCAGCACTTCTCGACGCCGAACACGGACAACTCGGGTGCGCTGTACGCCAACGGCAACCCGGCGTCCGACACCTCGGGCGGAAACTACTGGTACATCTACAAGGATGTGCTGTTCATCGACCTCAACAGCAACAGCTACGCCACCTCTCAGGGCGGCGGAGGCGACGCGGCGCACACCAAGTACGTCACGGACGTCATCAACGAGCACGGCTCCGAAGCCAAGTGGAAGGTGCTCGTCTACCACCACTCGATCTACTCGCCGGCCGCGCACGCCAAGGACAAGGACAACAAGGCCCGCCGGGTCGACTTCCCGACGACCTTCTCCAAGCTGGGCGTCGACATGGTCCTGCAGGGCCACGACCACAGCTATTCCCGCAGCTACCTCATCAAGAACGGCGAGAAGGCCGATCCCGGGGAGCAGCCCGGCGCGGCCGACGTCTACGCCGGTCCCGGCGGCGTCCTCTACGTCACGGCCAACTCGGCCTCCGGTTCCAAGTACTACGACATCACCAAGCCCGACTCCAGCGGCACCAGCGGCGCGGGCAACGGCGCCGACCCGCTGAACCCGGACAGCTACTGGTACAACTCCCTCCAGAACCAGGAGCACGTCCGCAGCTACGTCAAGGTCCAGGTCCGCGACGAGAAGCTCGTCGTGGAGAACATCCGCAGCGGCAGCTGCGACGCACCCAACTCCCAGGTCTCCAAGGGCGACTGGTGCAAGAACACCACCGCCGCCCAGCCGGTCGGCTCGGTCGTCGACAAGGTGAGCGTCCACCCGTACAACGGTGACGGCCAGTCCCTCCAGGTGAACGTGCCGAAGCCGGCTCCGGGCGAGTTCGGCTGGACCATCGACGGCTACAACGGCCTGGTGGACCTTGGCACGGCCAAGGAAGAGAACGGTGACCACTTCACCGCCTCCGGCAAGATCAACCCGATTCTCGTGTCGGACACCCGCCGCTCCCTCTCCCCGTGGGCGGTCTCGGCCGGTGTGAGCGAGTTCAAGGACGCCGGGAAGACGTTCGGGGGCTCCTACCTCGGCTGGTCGCCGTACCTCCTCGACCAGGGCGCCGGCGCCAAGGCCGGTGCGTCGGTCCCCTCCGGCTACGGCGGCAAGGGTGACGGCCTGGCCCTCTCCCGGGGCCTCGGCTCGGCACCTCAGGGGCACGCCCGCGGCACGGCCAAGCTGGGCGCCGACCTCGACCTGAAGATCCCGGACTCCGTCCAGAAGGGCGGCTACCGCGCCACCCTCACGATCACCGCGCTGAGCAGCTGACCCTCCCCGCTCCACCGGCGTGGCAGGCTCCGGTACGCCGCAGCCTGCCACGCCGCCGTTCCGAGAGAGACCCCCATGCACGCAGTGGCACCACCTCGCCGCACCGCCGCCCTCCTGGTCCTCCTCGCGGCCCTGGCGTTCGGCACGTCCACCGGCCCGGCACGGGCGGCTGAGGGCGACGTCACCTGGACGGTCCGGACGGCCGGGAACGACTACGGGGAAGACCGGTCGAGCTTCGGCTACGCCGTCAACCCCGGCGGTGAGGCCGAGGATGCCCTGATCGTGGCCAACCGCGGCACCGAGCCGTTGAACCTCGCCGTCTACGCCGCCGACGGATTCACGACGGAGAAGGGCCGGCTCGACCTCCTCACCGAGGGGAGGAAGTCCCGCTCCATCGGCTCCTGGGTCCAGGCCGGCCGGAAGAGCGTCCGGATAGCCCCGGGGAAGAGCGCCGCGATCCCGTTCACCGTCAAGGTCCCGCGCGACGCGCCCCCCGGCGACTACGTGGGGGGCATCCTGACGTCGCTCAAGCAGTCCGACGACACCGAGGGCATCGCTGTCGACAGGCGCCTCGGCATCCGGATCAAGCTGCGTGTCAGCGGCGCCCTGCGGCCCGCACTCGCCGTCGAGGACGTGCACGTCGACTACCGGGGTTCCGCCGGTCCGTTCGCCCGGGGCGACGCCACGGTGACCTACAGCCTCCACAACACCGGCAACGCCCTGCTCTCCGGCACCCAGAAGGTCACCCTCACCGGCCCCTTCGGGACGCTGAGCACCGAGGCCGGCAGCATCGCCGCGCCGCCGGAGCTGCTGCCCGGCGAGCGCTGGAAGGTCACGGTCCCCGTCCACGACGTCACCCCGGCCTTCCGGCTCACGGCCGCCGTCGCCGTCACCCCGCTCGTCACCGACGCCGCAGGCTCCACCACCGCCCTGGATCCCGTCCGGACCACGGCCCACGGCTGGGCCGTTCCCTGGGCCCTCCTGCTGCTCCTGGTTCTCGTTCTGGGCGCGGCCGCGGCGGCAATCGTGCTCGTCCGGCGGGGGCGCGTCCGGCGCGCACGGCGTGAGGAGGAGCGGGTGCGTGAGGCAGTGGAACAAGCCCTGCGGGACAAGGCAAGCCGGTAGAGCCGGCTGAGCGGGGTCGCGTCACCCGGGCCCGACGGGCCGGTCGCACACACGGGAACGGGCCGCCCGGTGTGCGGGCGGCCCGTCCTCATGCGGTCGGCGGGTGACTCAGGAGATCAGCTCGATCTCCGCCAGCGTCGCCGTCTCCGTGCTCACCAGCCGGTAGTGCGCGTAGGAGCCGGGGGACTTCACCGTGAAGGCCCTCGTCTGCTTGTCCCAGGCGAAGGTCTGGCCGGACCGCTTGTCGAGGTCCTTCCAGGCCGTGCCGTCCGCGGATCCCTGCAGGACCCAGCCCGTCGGGGCCTTCGCCGCCGTGGCCGAGGTCAGCGTGTACTGGACCGCCTTCGTGCCCGCGGGGGCCGGCAGCTCCACCGACTCGACCTGGGCCGAGGTCGCCGAGGTGTTGTCGAACAGGGTGCCCGCGCCCTTCAGGACGTCCTTCTTCGGCGACGGCACCTTGTCGTCCTTGGTGATGGAGACCGGGGCGGCGTCCTTGCCGGTGCCCCAGGCCGACGGCTTGGAGCCCATGTCGAAGTCCAGCACGCCGCCCTTGGCCAGCAGGTCGTGCGGCAGCGAGGTGGACGTCCACTTCTTGCCGTTCACCTTCAGGCCCTGGACGTAGATGTTCTTCGCGCTGTTCTTCGGCGCCTTGACGACCAGGTCGCGGCCGTTCTCCAGGTGCACCGTGGTCTTGGTGAACAGCGGGGAGCCGATCGCGTACTCGCCGCTGCCCATGACCAGCGGGTAGAAGCCGAGCGAGGAGAAGAGGAACCACGCCGACTGCTCGCCGTTGTCCTCGTCGCCGTGGTAGCCCTGGCCGATCTCGCTGCCCGTGTACAGGCGGCTCAGGACCTCGCGCACCTTCTCCTGCGCCTTGTAGGGCTGCGACGCCGCGTCGTACATGTACGTGACGTGGTGCGCGACCTGGTTGCTGTGGCCGTACTGGCCCATCCGTACGTCACGGGCTTCCGTCATCTCGTGGATGACGCCGCCGTACGAGCCGACGAACTCCGGGCCCGCCGTCTCGGGGGTGGAGAAGTACGTGTCCAGCTTCTTGGCCAGACCGTCCCGGCCGCCGTAGAGGTTGGCGAGGCCACGGCTGTCCTGCGGGGCGGTGAACGCGTAGCCCCACCCGTTGGTCTCCGTGTAGTCGTAGCCCCAGACCCGCGGGTCGAACTGGTCGGACGGCAGCCGCCAGTCGCCCTTGGGGTTCTTGCCCTGGAAGAAGCCCGCCTTGCTGTCGAACAGCTCGACGTAGTTGCGGGCCCGGTTCATGAAGTACTCGGACTCGTCCTTGTAGTGCTGCTTCTTCGTCTTCTTGTAGAGCGCCTCGCCCATCTGCGCGATGCCGTAGTCGTTGAGGTAGCCCTCCAGCGACCAGGACAGGCCCTCGTGGGTCGAGGTGTCCGCGTATCCGGCGAAGGGCGAGGTCTCCATGCCCTTGCGGCCGACGCCCGAGGTCGGCGGGACGACCGTGGCGTTCTTGAGGGCCGCGTCGTACGCCGCCTCGGCGTCGAAGTCCACGCCCTTGACGTAGGCGTCGGCGAACGCGACGTCCGACGACGTGCCGGTCATCAGGTCCGAGTAGCCGGGCGAGGACCAGCGGGAGATCCAGCCGCCGTCCTTGTACTGCTGGACGAAGCCGTCCACCATCTCGCCGGCCTTCTTCGGCGTGAGGAAGGAGTACGCCGGCCACGTCGTCCGGTAGGTGTCCCAGAAGCCGTTGTTGACGTACACCTTGCCGTCGACGATCTTGGCGCCCGTGTGGGTCGGGGTGTCCGAGCCGGTCTGCGGTGAGAACGGCGAGGCGTACTTGTCCTTGCCGCCGACCTTCTCGAAGCCCGAGTTCGGGTAGAGGTAGAGCCGGTACATGCTGGAGTACAGCGTGGTCAGCTGGTCGGCGGACGCGCCCTCGACCTCCACCTTGCCCAGCAGGTCGTCCCAGGCGCCCTGGGCCTTGTCCTCGACCCGGCCGAAGGAGCGCGAGGCGGGGATCTCCGCGGCCAGGTTCTGCTTCGCCTGGTCGATGCTGATCAGCGAGGTGGCCAGCCGCAGGTTGACGGTACGGTCCTTGCCCGCGTCGAAGCGGAGGTAGCCGGTCACGTCGTCGCCACCGCCGCCGGAGAGCTTCCCGCTGCTGGTGACGGGGGCGTCGAAGACGCCGTACACGAAGAGCCGGGTGGCACCGGTCGAGCCGCCGCTCTTCACATCGGAGAACCCGGTGAAGGAGCTGGTCTTCGGGTCGAGGGTGAGCCCGCCGTCGTTGGAGACGTTGTCGAAGACCATGCTCGCGTCCTTGCCCGGATACGTGAACCGCATCCGCGCCGCGTGGTCGGCCGGCGTCATCTCGGCCTTGAGGCCGTTCTCGAACGTGACCCCGTAGTAGTGGGGCCTCGCCGTCTCGTTCTCGTGCCTGAACGGCAGCGCGCGCGCCGTGCGCGACGCGTCCGGGGTGCCGGACGCGGCCGACGGCATCAGCTGGAAGGTCTGCCGGTCGCCCATCCAGGGGCTCGGCTCATGGCTGGCGCTGAAGGCCTGCAGGGTGGGCAGGTTGTCCTCGTTGTTGCCCTTGGCGTAGTCGTACAGCCAACTCGTCGATCCGGCGTTGGTCACCGGGGTCCAGAAGTTGAAACCGTTGGGGACGGCGGTGGCGGGGAAGTTGTTGCCGCGGGAGAAACTGCCGCTGGAGTTGGTGCCGCGGACGGTCGAGGCGTAGTCCGACAGGTGCGCCTTGCGCTTCTGCGGCGCCTTCGGGGCGATCTTGACGTCGTCGATCCAGCCCTGGAACTTCGACGGGCCCTTGGGGGAGTCGTACGCGACGAGAATCCGGTCGACCGTCTTGCCCGCCGCGACCGTGCCGATCTGCGCGTCGACCTTGTTCCACTGGTTGACGTACAGCCGCTTGGCGTCGGCCTGGCCCTGCGGGGTCAGCAGACCGCCGTTGGAGTCGGTGGCGCGCAACTCGCTCAGGTACGTGCCGTCGGTGAACGCCAGGTCCACCGCGACGTGCGTGGCCGGGTAGGACAGGTCCGTCTTACCCATCTGGGGGTAGACCAGGTAGGAGAGCTCGGTGTCCCGGGTGACGGCCGTGTTGACGTCGAAGACCTTGTTGTACGAGTAGGCCCGGCCGTCCGCCTTGTGCGTACCCGCGTAGCGCAGCGCCTTCATTCCGGTGAAGCCCGCGCCGGCCTTGGCGGTGGGGGAGCCGGAGGGGCCGCGGTCGATCTGGCTGCGCATGTCGGCGGGGGCCGGGGCCGAGGTGTCCCCGTCGGAGAACTGGACGTCGGCGAGCTGGGTCGCGTCACCGGCGCCGTTGTTCTTCGTGATGTCCAGGCGGAAGTGCTGGTAGGCCTTGTCCGTCGTGAAGTCGTAGGACTTGGTCTGGAAGCGCTCGGAGAAGGTCTGGCCGGTCCGGGAGTCCAGGTCCGTCCAGCTCTTGCCGTCCTCGGATCCCTGCAGCGTCCAGTCCTTCGGGTCCCGCTCGTCGTGGTCGTTGGCCGAGGTCAGCGCGTACGTGACGACCTCGACCGGCTCGGAGAGATCGAACTCGGCCCAGGCGGTGGGCTTGAAGGACAGCCACTTCGTACCGGATTCACCGTCGACGAGGTTTTCCTTCACCTCGCCGCCGCCGGTGTTCTCATCGCTTGCACGGACATCTGTGACCTTGTCGGTCACATTGCCCGGAATTCCTGCGGAGAAGCCGCCATCGATACCCGATGTCCGCTTCTTTCCGTCAGGGCCTTCTTCGACGGTATTGCGCCAGTCCGGCTGCTTCTCGTCCGCCTCGAAGGATGAACTGAATATCCGGTCGCCCGAAGGCTTATGACCCTTTTCTCCTGACCCGGCCGACTGAGCGGCGGCCGCCGTGGGGGCTGTCACGACCAGGACCAGTGAAGCCGCGATCAGTGCGGCCGTACTGTTTTGTCTCTTGCGAGAACCGTGTCGGGGCTGCATGCCGAGCCATTCCTCCCGAGGAAGTGCGCTTGGACAACGTTGTCAGAAGCGTGCGCAAGAACTAGTAGGGAGCGAAGTGGCTCGTGGTGTCAAGGGTGTTGGATGGGAGCCCGTAGTCGAATCGACCGTATTGCGGAAATCGTTACATCCGGAGGAGGCCGTGAGGTGCCGAGGTATCCGCGAGGTCTCAACTCGGGAAAGACTGCCGCCCAAACCTGCATTCGATCTTGCTCAGTTGGCCGCAAGTGGACTATACCTGTCGGCATCTGCACAGCTTTTTCAACTGTGCGACAGGGGGGACAACGGGGGCAGGGCAGCTCGACGCGCCGCAGGCGCGTCCGGTGGCCGGTCCCCCCGACGCCCCCCACTGCAATGGCTAGCCTGAAATCTGCACCACCCAAGCGCAACCGACCGCGGTGGCGGGGCCCTTCGCCTTAGGCGAATATCGATGGGCGACCGGTACAACACCGCCTGAGTCCTGTAGAAGGCGAGGACTTGAGCATGGGATCCACCTCCGCCCACAAGAATGAGGGCCTTGGCCGTCGCGACGTGATCAAGCGGTCTGCCGCACTCGGTCTGATCACCGTCCCGACAATGAGCTTCCTGTCGGCGTGTGCGAGTAGCGACAGCAGCAGCGACGACACGGTCAAGAAGGGCAAGACCAGCGCGAAGAACCCGCTGGGCGTCAATGACACGGCCGGTCTCGACGTGGTCATCTTCGACGGCGGCTTCGGCCAGCAGTACGCGATCGACGCGGAGAAGCAGTACACCTCGGCGTTCCCCAAGGCCAAGGTCAAGCACACCGCGACGCAGAAGATCCAGTCGCAGCTGCAGCCGCGGTTCAACGGTGGCACCCCGCCGGACCTGATCGACAACTCGGGCGCCGAGCAGATGGACATGGGTGTCCTCGTCGGCAAGAAGCAGTTGCTCGACCTGACGCCGCTGATGGACGCCCCGTCCTTCGACGACCCGAGCAAGAAGGTCCGCGACACCCTGCGACCGGGTGTTCTGGAGATGGGTCAGTTCGACGGTGACCCGGTCTGGATCATGTACTACGCGTACACCGTGTACGGCGTCTGGTACTCGCAGACCGCGCTCGACAACCTGGACGCCCAGTACCCCGAGAACTGGGACGACATGCTCGCCCTATGCGAGAAGGCGAAGAGGAAGGGCATCGCCGGCTGGACCTATGCCGGTAAGTACCCCTACTACCTTCCGTTCTCGCTCTACCCGTTCATCGCCAAGATCGGCGGCCGGGAGGTTCTCGACAAGATCGACAACCTGGAGCCGAACGCCTGGAAGGACCCGGCCGTCAAGTCGGCGTTCGAGGCGTACTACGAGCTGTACAAGAAGGGGTACATCCTCAAGGGCACCCCGGGCCTGACCCACATCCAGTCCCAGACCGAGTGGACCAAGGGCAAGGCGCTCTTCATCCCGAACGGTTCGTGGGTGGAGAACGAGGCGGCGCCGACCACGCCCAAGGACTTCAAGATGATGGTCGCGGCGCCGTCCAGCCTGGACTCGTCCGACAAGCTGCCGTTCGGCACCCTCTGGGCGTCCGGCGGCGAGCCCTTCATCGTCCCGGCCAAGGCGAAGAACCCCGAGGGCGGCATGGAGCAGCTGCGCATCATGCTCTCCGAGGAGTCCTCGAAGAACTTCACCAAGCAGGTCAAGTCGCTGAGCGCCTACAACGGCGGCACCGATGGTCTCACCCTGTCCACGGCCATGCAGGCCGGCGTCGACGTCCTGAAGAAGGCCGGCGACAACGTGGTGAACCCGCGTATGCAGGACTGGTACGCCAAGCTCCAGAAGGAGCAGATCGGCACGGCGGGCATCGGCGAGATGATGGCCGGGCGCCTGACTCCGGCCGAGGCCATCAAGAAGATCCAGGGCTTCGCGGACGCCGCGGCCAAGGACCAGTCCATCAAGCACTACAAGCACCAGTGAGTAACCGTCACCAGCGGCGGCACCCGCGGAAAGATCGGGGTCGGTAAACGATGCAGCACGGCAAGTACCGCTTCATTGTGGGATTCTTGGTAGTCCCACTGGTGTTGTACGCGGTCTTCGTCATCTGGCCGTTCATCCAGGCCATCTACTATTCGTTCACGGACTGGACCGGTCTGAGCCCTGACTTCAAGATGGTCGGCTTCGACAACTACACCAGGATGCTGAAGGACGACATCTTCTGGAAGTCCTTGCAGCACAGCGTGCTGCTTGTGCTGCTGCTGCCGCTGGTGACGCTGGGCCTCGCGCTCTTCTTCGCCTTCATGCTCAATGTCGGGGGCCGGCGGCGCAAGAACGCCGCGGTCTCCGGCGTGCGGGGTTCGGGTTTCTACAAGATCGCCTACTTCTTCCCGCAGGTGCTCTCGATCGTCATCGTCGCCCTGCTGTTCCAGTTCGCGTTCAACCCGCGCAGTGGAATGCTGAATTCGGCGCTCAAGGGAATCGGGCTCGGTTCCATTCAGCCGGACTGGCTGGGTGACCCCAGCCTGGCGCTCATCTGCGTCATGTCGGTGCTGATCTGGTCGACGGTCGGATTCTTCGTCGTCCTCTTCTCCGCCGGAATGGCCTCCATCCCGAAGGACTTCTACGAGGCGGCGCTCCTGGACGGGGCCAGCCGCGTCACGACGTTCTTCAGGATCACCCTGCCGCTGCTCTGGGACACCGTGCAGTCGGGCTGGGTCTACATGGGCATCCTGGCGCTCGGGGTCGAGGCGTTCACGGCCGTACAGGTCATGACCGTGGGCCCCGGCGGCCCCGACTACGCGACCACAGTCCTGCCGTTGTACGTCTACCAGACGGCCTTCCGTGACGGTCAGGCCGGATACGCGACGACGATCGGTGTCGGACTGCTCATCATCACCATGGCGTTCGCCGCCATCGTGATGCGACTGGGCCGGCGTGAGCGGCTGGAGTTCTGATGCCGTGCTCCCCGGGGCGCGGCGCCCGGATCCCCAGCAGGCAAGACAGCCCGGCCCCGGCGGCCGGCTCGACAGTAGTACGAGGTGAGCACACGTGAAGGCCACTGATACCCCTCCCGTGGTCACGGTGAAGGAACCGGCCCCCGTGTCCAAGGCGCCCGAGAAGGGCGGCAAGGAGAAGGGCGGCGAGGGCAAGGTCCTCAATGTCTTCTCGCACGGCGTACTGGTCATCTGGGCGATCCTGGTGGTCATGCCGCTGCTCTGGGCGATCATGGCCTCGTTCAAGACAGATGACTCGATCCTGTCGACGCCGTGGGCGCTGCCGGACAAGCTTCACTTCGAGAACTGGTCGCGTGCCTGGAGTCAGGCGCACATGAGCGACTACTTCTTGAACACCATCCTGGTGGTGGGCGGTTCGCTCATCGGCACGTTGCTGCTCGGCTCGATGGCTGCGTACGTGCTGGCGCGGTTCGACTTCCCCGGGAACCGCTTCGTGTACTACCTGTTCATCGGCGGGATGAGCTTCCCGATCATCCTGGCGCTGGTCCCGCTGTTCTTCGTGATGAACAACATGGGCCTGCTGAACACGCGGCACGGACTGATCCTGGTCTACATCGCGTACTCGCTGCCTTTCACCGTCTTCTTCCTCACCTCGTTCTTCCGCTCGTTGCCGAGTTCGGTGGCGGAGGCGGCGATGCTCGACGGGGCCTCGCACACCCGGACGTTCTTCCAGGTGATGTTGCCGATGGCGAAGCCCGGCCTGATCAGCGTCGGTATCTTCAACTTCCTCGGTCAGTGGAACCAGTACCTGCTGCCAACGGTGCTGAACACCGATCCGAAGTACCGGGTGCTCTCCCAGGGCCTGGTCGAACTGGCCAACGGCCAGGGCTACAAGGGTGACTGGTCCGGTCTCTTCGCCGGCCTGGTGATGGCGATGCTGCCGGTCCTCGCGGCCTACATCATCTTCCAGCGCCAGGTGGTGGCGGGCCTGACGGCGGGAGCCGTGAAGTAACAGCTCTCCAGCGTCGCCCGGCCCCACCCGCCGTCCGCGCTGACCTCTGAACGAACCGAACCGCCCGCCGGCATCCACGCCGACGGGCGGTTCGTCTGTGTACGGGGGAGTTCGCCGACGTCGTCGTGCGAGGGTCCGGTGCTCATCCGAGGCTTCGACTGCTCAAGGTCTTGACGGGGAGTACCCCAAAACGCTCAGCTTAGAGTTCACATGTTGGAGAATATGGCAGGAGTGAGAGAGTCGATGGAGACTCCGGGGTCGCAGACATCTCTGCATCGCGCCAACCTTGAGCGGGTAGTGCGCGCCGTACGTATGGCGGGTTCACTCACCCAGGCGGAGATCGCCAGGAGCACGGGCCTCTCCGCGGCCACCGTCTCCAATATCGTTCGCGAACTGAAAGAGGGCGGCACGGTCGAGGTGACCCCCACCTCGGCGGGCGGCCGCCGTGCCCGCAGTGTCTCGCTCAGTGGTGACGCGGGCATCGTCATCGGCGTCGATTTCGGACATACGCACCTTCGGGTGGCGGTCGGCAACCTGGCCCACCAGGTCCTCGCCGAGGAGTCCGAGCCGCTGGACGTGGACGCCTCCTCGGCCGAGGGCTTCGGGCGGGCGGAGCAGCTGGTCAACCGGCTGATCGAGACGACCGGGATCAGCCCCGGCAAGGTGATCGGGGTCGGCCTCGGTGTTCCCGGCCCGATCGACGTCGAGTCCGGCACGCTGGGCTCCACGTCGATCCTGCCGGGCTGGACGGGCATCAACCCCAGGGAAGAGCTGGCCGGACGCCTCGGGGTGCCGGTCTACGTCGACAACGACGCCAACCTCGGGGCGCTGGGGGAGCTGGTCTGGGGGAGCGGCCGCGGGGTCAGGGACCTCGCGTACATCAAGGTCGCCAGCGGTGTCGGTGCCGGTCTGGTGATCGACGGGCACATCTACCGGGGCCCCGGCGGCACGGCCGGCGAGATCGGCCACATCACCCTCGACGAATCGGGCCCGGTCTGCCGCTGCGGCAACCGGGGATGCCTGGAGACGTTCACGGCCGCGCGGTACGTGCTGCCCCTGCTCCAGCCCAGCCACGGCCCCGATCTCACCATGGAGCGGGTCGTCCAACTGGCCCGTGAGGGCGATCCGGGCTGCCGCCGGGTGATCGGCGACGTCGGGCGGCACATCGGCAGCGGGGTGGCGAACCTCTGTAATCTGCTCAACCCCAGCCGGGTGGTGCTCGGCGGTTCGCTCGCGGAGGCGGGCGAACTGGTCCTCGGGCCGATCCGCGACTCGGTCTCGCGCTACTCCATCCCCAGCGCCGCACGGCAGTTGTCGGTGCTTCCCGGAGCCCTCGGCGGCCGGGCGGAGGTGCTGGGCGCGCTCGCCCTCGTCCTGAGTGAGATGGGGGATTCAACCCTTTTGGAGAGCACTCTTCCCGCTGCGACTCCTGCCTTCACTTAGATAACGAATGGCACCGTTGTCATCTCGTTAAGGATTTACTCCTTGACGCTGGCCCCGGGGCCGAGTTGACTTCCAGCCACCTCGGCCGCAACGCTGCGGCCTCGTCAGGGAGGCACACCCAGAATGAACGCAATGACGCGACGCATCGTCATAGGCACGGCCGCGGTTTCCATGGCCGTCTCCCTCGCAGCCTGTGGCAAGGCGGGCGACGACAAGGACAGCGGCAGCGGTGGCGACAGCAAGACCATCGGCCTGCTGCTCCCGGAGAACAAGACCACGCGTTACGAGACCTTCGACCGCCCGATGATCGAGGCGAAGATCAAGGCGCTCTGCTCCGACTGCGACGTCAAGTACAACAACGCCGGCGGGGACGCGGAGACCCAGAAGAAGCAGTTCGACGCGCTGGTCACGCAGGGCATCAAGGTCATCGTCCTGGACACGGTCGACTACAAGGCCGCGAAGTCCTGGATCCAGCAGGCGGACAAGAAGGGCGTCAAGGTCGTCGCGTACGACCGTCTCGCCGAGGGCCCGATCTCCGCGTACATCTCGTACGACAACGAGAAGATCGGCCGCCTCCAGGGTGAGGCTCTCGTCAAGGCGCTGGGTGACAAGGCCAAGAGCAGCAATGTCGTCATGATCAACGGCTCGCCGCTCGACCCGAACGCCCCCTTCTTCAAGAAGGGCGCGCACAGCGTCCTGGACACCCAGGTCAAGAAGGTCGTCTACGAGCAGGACATCCCGGACTGGTCGCCGGACGAGGCGAACAAGAAGATGGGTGCCGCCATCGACTCGCTGGGCAAGAAGGGCTTCCAGGGCGTCTACTCCGCGAACGACGGCATGGCCGGTGGCATCATCACCGCCCTCAAGAAGCAGGGCGTGAAGGTCCCGGTCGGCGGCCAGGACTCGGAGCTCGCCGGTCTGCAGCGCATCCTCGCGGGCGAGCAGTCGTTCTCGATCTACAAGCAGATCAAGCCGCAGGCGGACACCACCGCCGGCATCGCGGTGAAGCTCCTCAAGGGCGAGAAGTTCGACGACCTCACCAACACCAAGGTCGACAGCCTCTCGGGCGAGTTCAAGGGCATCCCGTCGCGGCTGTACGACGCCACGGTCGTGACCAAGGAGAACATCGGCTCCACGATCGTCGCGGACAAGGTCTACAAGGCCTCCGACATCTGCACCGCCGAGTACAAGGCGGCCTGCGACGCCGCCGGCATCAAGTAGCACCGGCGGGCAAGCCCGCAGGGCGCCCCTTGCCAGTCCGGCACCCGCCCCGTCAACGCCCCGCAAAGCGGGGGCGGGGCCGGACTCCTCTCACCGGATCCGGTCGTCGGACTGCCGCCGCCCCAGGCCTCATCGCCACCGGGCGACGACGGCGGTCCGGCGGCCCGAACCGGCACCCCCCCTGTGCAATGCAGCACCATCCCCGCCGGTCAGGCGGCGAAGGAGATGATTCACGTGTCCGCTACGCCCGTGCTGGCGTTGCGCGGAATCTCCAAGCGGTTCGGCGCCGTTCAGGCGCTCACCGATGTGGACCTGGAGATTCACCCCGGCGAAGTGGTTGCCCTGGTCGGCGACAACGGCGCCGGCAAGTCAACCCTCGTCAAGACCATTTCGGGGGTCCACCCGATTGACGAAGGCGCCATCGAGTGGGAGGGCGGGACGGTCCGGATCAACCGGCCCAACGACGCCCAGGACCTCGGAATCGCCACCGTCTACCAGGACTTGGCCCTCTGCGACAACCTCGATGTCGTCGCCAACCTCTTCCTCGGCAACGAACTGCGCAGCGTCTCCGTCCTCGACGAGATCGCGATGGAGAAGCGCGCCAAGGAACTCCTGGACACCCTGTCCATCCGGATCCCCAGCGTCCGCATCCCGGTCGCCTCGCTCTCCGGTGGCCAGCGCCAGGTCGTGGCCATCGCCCGCGCCCTGATCGGCGACCCCAAGGTCGTCATCCTTGACGAGCCGACCGCCGCACTCGGCGTCGAGCAGACCGCCCAGGTCCTCGACCTCGTGGAGCGGCTGCGCGAGCGCGACCACGGCGTCATCCTCATCAGCCACAACATGGCCGATGTGCGCGCCGTCGCGGACAGGGTCGCGGTGCTCCGACTGGGCCGCAACAACGGCGTCTTCGACGTCGCGACCACGTCGCACGAAGAGATCATCGCCGCGATCACCGGCGCCACGGACAATGCCGTCACGCGCCGTCAGGCACGCTCAGTCACGAAGGAGGACGCGAAGTGAGCGACCTCGCCAAGACCCCCGGGCCTTCCACCGAGAAGACCGGGAAGGCCGAGCAGAACGCCACGGTGCCGGCCCAGGCGGCCGAGCCGTCGACGGCGCCCGTCCCCGCGGTGGACCCGCGCCTCCTCGTACGCGAGGAGGGGTTCAAGGGCTACTGGT
This sequence comes from Streptomyces laculatispora, assembly GCF_017353455.1. GTDB lineage: Bacteria > Actinomycetota > Actinomycetes > Streptomycetales > Streptomycetaceae > Streptomyces > Streptomyces laculatispora. The sequence continues at coordinate 690 of NZ_JAFMPZ010000519.1, read as the reverse complement.
CGGAGTTCACCCGCAAGGTGCGCGGCGGTGAGCTCGGCTCCCTGCCCGTCTTCGTGGGCCTGATCGTCATCGCGATCGTCTTCCAGCTCCAGAACAGCAACTTCCTCTCCGCCAGCTCCGTCGCCAACATCGCCGTCTACAGCTCCGGCCTCGGCATCATGGCGGTCGGCATCGTGTTCGTGCTGCTGCTCGGCGAGATCGACCTCTCGGTCGGCTCGGTCGCCGGTGTCGGTGCGGCCACCTGGGCCGTGCTCAACGTCAACCACGGCTGGCCCGAGTGGCTGGCGATCGTCCTCGCCGTCCTCGCCGGAACGGCGCTGGGCGCTCTGCACGGCTTCTTCTTCGCCAAGATCGGGGTGCCGGCGTTCGTCGTCACCCTGGCCGGCTTCCTCGGCTGGAGCGGTCTGCAGGACTGGATGATGGGCGGCGAGGGCTCGATCAACACGCCGTCCGGCAGTGTCGTCGAGGACCTCACCAACTACTTCTTCGAGGACAAGGCCGTCGGCTACGCCCTCGCCCTGGTCGCCGTGCTCGCGTACGCCGCGTCCCTGCTGGTGGACAGCAAGCGCCGCAAGGCCGCGAACCTGCCCGCCCGCCCGATCGCCGAGATCGTGCTGCGCACCGGCATCGTCGCCGTCCTGTGCTTCGTCGTCGCGTACGTCCTGAACGAGCCCGCGGGCGCCCGCGGGC
>NZ_JAFMPZ010000143.1 GCF_017353455.1 Streptomyces laculatispora | reverse complement strand
GGCCTCGGCGCCGAGGCCGCGGGCGGCGCCGGTGATGACGACGGTCCGGTCAGTGAGGCTGTTCTTGTCGGTCATGACATGTCCTTCATGTGGTGCGGGTGGTTCACGCGCCGTGCGGCGCGGGGGCGTGCAGGAACGCGGTGGTGGTGCCGACGAGATCGGCGAGGAAGAGTTTCTGGCCGGTCAGCGGCTCCGCGCCGTCGAGTCCCTGGCGGGCGCGGTCGGCAAGCGCCGCGCCGATCAGGGTGAGTGCCAGATCGAGGCGCTCCAGGCGTACGGGCTCCGGCAGCGCGTCCAGCCGGTCCCCGATCCGGCCGATCAGCCGGCCGTAGGCGGTGCCGTCCAGGGCGGGGTGGAGGCGGCCGGTCCGCAGACCGGTCTCATGGCTCAGCCCCGACGAGATCCGCAGACAGCGCCGGCCCCGGTCGTCGGCGAGCAGGCTCGCCTCCGCCGTCACCAGCGCGGTGAGGAGTTCCCGTACGCCGCAGTCCGCGCAGAGCGCTTCGAGCAGCGGCGCCACCACCCGTTCGGTACGGGCCTGGCGGCCGGCCATCACGGCGTCGAGCAGCCCGGCGCGGGATCCGAAGTGGTACTGGACCGCCGACGGATTGCTCTGGCCCGCCAGCCGGACGACGTCCCGCAGCTGGGCGCCGTCCGTACCCTGCGCGGCGAAGATCTCCTCGGCCGCGCGGATCAGCTTGTCCCTGGTGTCGTGTCCAGACGTTCTCGCCATGGGGCCCACTGTAATGCTGGCCATTATTAATTGCCAGGGCGGAGCGTTGGGCCGCCTGTGAGAGGGGGGACATGCGGCGGTACGGGGTGCCTGCCGCCGCGGGCGGACCTGCTTCAGCGCGGCTGAAGGGTCTTGGTGCGGCGCCCGCCCACCGGCCCCTCCGGCATCGCCGGATGCAGCCCCAGCAGCACGATCCCGACCACGATCGCGGCGAGCCCGACCGCCTGCCAGGCCAGCGCCCCCGTGTCGGTGCGCACCTCGTCGCCGAGGAACCCGATCCCGCAGGCGATCCCGGCCAGCGGCTGGGCCGCGGTCAGCGCGGGCAGAGACATCCGCAGCGGGCCGCTCTCGAACGCGCTCTGCACCAGGAGCAGCCCCGTCACCCCCAGCACCAGCACCCCGTACGGCTGCCAGCTCGTCACCAGCGCCGCCCAGCCGTCGTCCCCGATCCGCTGGCCGCTGACCCGGGTCAGGGCGTCCTGGAGCCCGTACAGCAGTCCGGCCGCCACCGCGAGGAGCGCCGGGGCCGCCGCCGACCGGGAGCGCGCGGCGAACATGGTGAGCGCCAGGGCGAGGCCCGTCACCACACCGATCACCAGCCAGTGCCGCAGCGGACTCGACACCGCTGTACCGCCCTTGGGCTCGCCCGCCAGCAGGAACGTCGCGACCCCGCACGCCAGCAGCCAGAGCCCGGCCCAGCCCTGCCGGCCAAGGCGCTGGCCGGTGCGGTGCCGGGACAGGGTCATCGCGAAGAGCAGATTGGTGGCGAGGAGCGGCTCGACGACGGAGACCTCGCCCTTGCCCAGGGCCAGTGCGCCCAGCACCATGCCGCAGACCATCAGACCGATACCGGCCAGCCAGCTCCGTACCCGCATCAGGTCCAGCAGCAGCCGGGGCGACAGATAGTCGCTCCTCGGGGCGTGCCTGGCGGCGGCCTGCTGCAGCACGAAGCCGAATCCCAGACAGCAGGCCGCGCTCACGGCGAGCACGAGAACCAGCACCGACACGCTTCTCTACCCCAAGTCAGGCCGGAAGAGAGTGATTTGTTTCGACGATAGCGCCTGGACGCCACCGGTGCGGCCGGAGTGCCGCCGACCGGGCGGTTGACGCCGGGGCGGTCGGTACCGAAGATCTGACGCACCGGTAACTTCGCGAGGAACCTCACGGGTGATGTGCGGTCCTTCCGCCGGACCGGGTCCGGATCGCCCCGACAAGGATGGAACCCATGGCGTACGACGCTGATGTGATCGTGATCGGGGCGGGCCTCGCGGGGCTGGTCGCCACGGCTGAGCTGGTCGACGCGGGCCGCTCGGTGATCCTGCTCGACCAGGAGCCCGAACAGTCGCTCGGAGGCCAGGCGCACTGGTCCTTCGGCGGTCTCTTCCTGGTCGACTCACCCGAACAGCGCCGGATGCGGATCAAGGACAGCCATGAGCTGGCCCTCCAGGACTGGCTCGGCACGGCGGGCTTCGACCGTAAGGAGGACCACTGGCCGGCGAAGTGGGCCGAGGCGTACGTCGACTTCGCCGCCGGTGAGAAGCGCTCCTGGCTGCACGCGCAGGGACTGCGGCTCTTCCCCGTCGTCGGCTGGGCGGAGCGCGGCGGGTACGACGCGAACGGCCACGGCAACTCCGTCCCCCGCTTCCACATCACCTGGGGCACCGGCCCGGGTATCGTCGCCCCGTTCGAGCGCCGGGTGCGCGAGGGCGTCGCCAAGGGCCTCGTCACCTTCCGCTTCCGCCACCGGGTCACCGGTCTCGGCCGCACCGGGGGCACCGTCGACACCGTGAGCGGCGAGATCCTGGAGCCGAGCGGCGCGGCCCGCGGGACCGCGAGCAGCCGGGAGACGGCGGGCGGCTTCGAGCTGAGGGCCCAGGCGGTGATCGTCACCTCCGGCGGCATCGGCGGCAACCACGACCTCGTGCGCGAGCAGTGGCCAAAGCGGCTCGGCACCCCGCCCGCCAAGATGCTCTCCGGCGTCCCCGCCCATGTGGACGGGCTGATGCTCGGTATCGCCGAGGAGGCGGGCGCCCACCACATCAACCGCGACCGGATGTGGCACTACACCGAGGGCATCGAGAACTGGAACCCGATCTGGGCCAAGCACGGCATCCGCATCCTGCCCGGCCCGTCCTCGCTCTGGCTGGACGCCCGCGGCAAGCGGCTGCCCGTCCCGCTCTTCCCCGGCTTCGACACGCTCGGCACCCTCGAACACATCATGCGCAGCGGCCACGGCTACACCTGGTTCGTGCTGGACCAGAAGATCATCGGCAAGGAGTTCGCGCTCTCCGGCTCCGAGCAGAACCCCGATCTGACCGGCAAGTCCGTCCGCGGTGTGATCGGCCGGGCGCGCGCGGACGTACCGGGTCCGGTGAAGGCGTTCATGGACAACGGGGCGGACTTCGTCGTCGAGAACGACCTCGGCGCGCTGGTCCGCGGCATGAACGCGATCACGGGTGACTCGCTCATCGACGAGGCCGAACTGCGCCGCGAGATCACCGCCCGCGACCGCGAGATCGCCAACCCCTTCACCAAGGACCTCCAGATCACCGCGATCCGGGGCGCCCGCGCCTACCTGGGCGACAAACTGATCCGTACGGCCGCACCGCACCGCATCCTCGACCCCAAGGCCGGACCGCTGATCGCCGTACGGCTGAATATCCTGACCCGCAAGTCGCTCGGCGGGCTGGAGACGGACCTGTCCTCCCGGGTCCTCACCGCGGACGGCACCCCGCTGGCCGGGGTGTACGCGGCCGGCGAGGCGGCCGGTTTCGGCGGCGGCGGGGTGCACGGCTACCGCTCGCTGGAGGGCACGTTCCTCGGCGGCTGCATCTTCTCCGGCCGGGCTGCGGGCCGGGCCGCCGCGGAGGCGGTCGGCTGAGGAGTCGTCGCGGAACCCGGTCAGCGCATCCGCGCGTCCGTCCGGTGGGGTTCGGCGCGCGGAGCCGTGCACAGGCGCCGGATGCGGGCATGGGAAGGGGATGCCAGGAGTAGCCGAGCCCGTGATCAAACTCGTCCGGCGCACCACCGAACCGGTGGGGGCCCAGACCCTGCGTTCCACCGGAGCGGCGGTCATCGCCTACGTCGTGGCGACGTCGACGCTGTCCCAGCCCGCGCCCCTGACCGCTCCGCTCACCGCGTTGCTCGTCGTCCAGGTCACCCTCTACGCCACCCTGACCACGGGGATCCGGCGCGTGAACTCCGTGATCGTCGGTGTGCTCATCGCGAGCGGATTCAGCTCTCTGGTCGGGCTCTCCTGGTGGAGTCTCGGACTGACGATCTTCACCTCACTGATCATCGGCCGGCTCGTCCGGGTGAACGAGTTCGTCCCCGAGGTGGCGATCAGCGCCATGCTGGTGCTCGGCGTGGCGCAGGTCGCCGACACCGCGTGGGAGCGCGTGTTCGAGACGCTGATCGGTGCGGGAGTGGGGCTGCTGTTCAACCTGCTGTTCGCCCCGCCCGTGTGGGTGCAGTCGGCGGGCACGTCGATCGACGGCCTGGCCCGCGAGATGGGGCAGATGTTCCGCGACCTGGGCGGCGACCTGGGCGGCCGGGTCACCATCGGGCAGGCGGCCGAGCGGCTGCACCGGGCCCGCCGCATCGACCACGACATCGTGGCCGTGGACGCCTCGCTGCGGCAGGCCGAGGAGAGCCTCATGCTCAACCCGCGGGTCCGTCAGGGGCTGCTCTACCGCGTGGTGCTGCGCACTGGTCTGGACACGCTGGAGATCTGCGCCGTGGTGCTGAGGGTGCTGGCCAGAACGCTGACCGACCTGGCCAAGGAACGGGTCGACGAACCCCTCTTCCCCGCCGATGTGGCCCCCGGGCTCACAGAACTGTTCGGGCAGATGGCGGACGCCGTCGAGAGCTTCTCGGTGCTGATCACCACCCCGGTCGCCGCCGGAGCGGAAG
>NZ_JAFMPZ010000518.1:28225-28863 GCF_017353455.1 Streptomyces laculatispora | reverse complement strand
CCGCGCGGTACGGGCAGGCGTGGGTGACCACGGGCGATCCCAAGCTCTACGAGGAGGGCACGCCGGAGCAGTCGGACGAGGCGCTGCGCGGCCAGGTCGCGAGGCTCGGGGCGGCGTGCGGAACGATCGGGCGGGATGTGGCCGAGCTGGACAAGGTCCTGCTCACCGCTTTCACCCCGGACCGCTCCACGATGCTCGACTCGGTGGACGCCTTCGTGGACTTCGCGGGCCGGCAGCGCGAGACCGGGTTCACCGAGATCGTGGTCCACTGGCCGATCCCCGGCTCCGACTTCGCCGCGGACGAAGCCGTCTTCGAGCGCATCGCGACGGAGGCCGTCCGCCAACTGGGCTGACCAGCGGCGGTCCCGTCCCGGCGGAGGGACTCGAAGCCCCGGTCGGACTCGCGGCCGGGGGCCCGTACACGTGGCGGCTCACCGAGTCTGGCGGCTCACCGGGTGGGTCCTCCCAAACCGCGCTGCCGCACGGACGGTGCTTCACCGTGCCGCCGCGCGCAACTCCTCCAGAGCCTCCGCGACCAGCGAGATCTCGTCGATGAGGGTCTTCTCCGGCGGGCTGAGACTCATCCGGAAGCAGCGTGTGACGTGGCCGTCCGGCAGCGGCGCGCAGGGGGCGTCGAC
>NZ_JAFMPZ010000518.1:0-28135 GCF_017353455.1 Streptomyces laculatispora | reverse complement strand
GCCGAAGCCGGCTTCGGCGTAGCGACGTTCACCGGGTAATTCTTGTCCACAGGTTTGATCCACAGCCAACTCAAGTTATCCACAGGGAATTTGACGATTCTGTGGACAAGTGCCGTGCCATTTAACCCATTTGGTCAATTTGCTCCGCATTGGCGTGAGATGAGGCAAGTGTGTCCAATGTTCTTGCTTGTACCTCACGTTCAGTGGCCGCCGCGACGAAGGCGGAAATGTGCCCGCGGCCAACCAGCCGTTCCACGGCCGTGATTGTCCCGGGCGGCAGGGCTACCGGCACCGGCGGACGCGCCGCGCTGCCCGCGGTGAAGGTTTCCTCGGCGGTGAGGTGGTGCTCCAGGTGCCGGGTGGCGAACGTCCGCATCGCACGCGCGAGTTCGGCGTCCACCGTCTGCTGGGCGAGCGGGCGGAGTCTGCGGACCATCGAGGCGGCCTCGGCCGCGTCAGCGTCCGTCGGAGGCCGATGACCGAGATAGCGGGCGAAGACATGCTCCGTGGTGAACTCCAGGAAGCGGGAGGCTATCTGCTCGACCTGGCCCCGAAGCTCCCTCAGATGTCCGGAGATTGCGCTGAGCGGAACACCCGCCGCGTACAACTCCACCGCGACCGCCAGCTCTTGGGGGCTCGGCACGAGGAACTCGTCATCCCGTCCGGGGATCCGTTCGAGCACGCCGAGGTCCACCGCCTCGGCAACGGCCTGCTCGTCAGGAGTGCCGCCGAACTTCACGTCCAGCTCGGCCCGGGTGATCCGGTCCGCCCGTTCGTCGGTCCACGGTCCGTGCACCTCGGCGACGAGCCCGAGCACCCCGCCGAGGCCGCGGCCCGTGTCCCACGCCTCCAGCAACTCCTTGATGCTGGCCAGCGTGTAACCGCGGTCGAGCAGATCGGCGATCTGCCGGAGCCGGGCGAGATGGGTGTCCCGGTACACATTGGCCCGGCCCCGCCGCTCCGGGGTCGGCAGCAGCCCGCGGTCCTGGTAGGCGCGGATCGTGCGGACCGTGGCACCGCTGGCATGCGCCAGGTCCTCGATCCGGTACTCCGCGGCCGCCCGGCCGGCCGACGGCCCGGGGCCGCTCACAGCGGCGGCTTCAGCCGGGCGATGCCGCGCAGCGTCCCGGGGCTGAGCCGGGACAGGAACCGGGCGGCATGGGACTCCGGCGTCACCGGGACGACGGCCTGGTTGCGGACGACCGCCCGCAGGATCGCCTCGGCGACCTTCTCCGGCGGGTAGTTGCGGACTCCGTACAGCTTGCTCGTCCGTTTCCGCAGCCGCTGCTCCTCCGCCGCGTCGGTCCCGGCGAAATGGGTGGTCGCGGTGATGTTCGTGTTGACGATGCCGGGACAGACCGCGCTGACCCCGATCGACTTTTCGGCGAGCTCGGCGCGCAGGCACTCGCTGAGCATCAGCACGGCGGCCTTCGACGTGCTGTACGCCGGAAGCGCGCGCGAGGGCTGATACGCGGCAGCGGAGGCCGTGTTGACGATGTGACCGCCCTGCCCGCGCTCGGCCATCTGCCTGCCGAAGAGTCGGCAGCCGTGGATGACACCCCAGAGATTGACGTCGAGGACGTGTCTCCAGTCCTCGGCGGTCGTCTCCAGGAACGAGCCGGACAGCCCGATCCCCGCGTTGTTGACCAGCACGTCGACGATCCCGTATTCGGCGGCTACCTTCTCGGCGAGCTTCTCCATGGCCTGTTCGTCGCTGACGTCGACCGTCTCCGCCCAGGCGGCCGGGGCGCCGATCAGCCGGGCCAGTTCCGCCGTTCGGGCCGCACCGTCCGCATCCCGGTCCACGGCCACCACCCGGGCGCCCGCCTCCGCGAAGGCGAAGGCGGTGGCCCGGCCGATGCCGCCGGCCGCGCCCGTCACCAGGACGAGCTGTCCGCCGAACCGGTCGGCATGCGCACCCTTCGGCGCGGTGTCCCGCACCGGGACGCCGTCCTGCAGAGCCGCCTCGTTGGCGGCGGCGAACTCAGCGATCCACGAAGCCAGCTGGTCCGGCCTGGTGCGCGGGACCCAGTGCTTGGCCGGCAGGGTGCGGCGGGTCAACCGCGGCACCCATGACTCGAGGTCGTCATAGAGCTGCTCCGACAGGAAGATGTCACCGGTCGGCGTGATCAGCTGGACCGGCACATGCGCGTAGGCGTCGGCGCGGGGCCTGCGCAGCCGGGTCCGGACGTTGTCGCGGTAGAGCCAGGCTCCGTGCGCCGCGTCGTCGGGCAGGGACGCCGTCGGGTAGTCGCCCGGCGGCACCTTCTCCAGCCGCTCCAGGATGCCTGGCCACCGCTTGCCGAGCGGGCCGCGCCAGGCGAGCTCCGGCAGGACCGGGGTATGCAGCATGTACACGTACCAGGACTTGGCGCCCTGGCCCAGCAACTGGCCGACCCGGCGCGGAGTGGGCCGGGCCATCCGCTGCTTGATCCAGTGTCCGAAGTGGTCCAGGGAGGGGCCGGACATCGAGGTGAAGGAGGCGATGCGGCCCTCGGTGCGGCTGACCGTCGCGAACTCCCAGGCCTGGACCGAGCCCCAGTCGTGCCCGACCACATGCACCGGCCGGTCCGGGCTCACCGCGTCGACGACGGCCAGGAAGTCGTCGGTCAGCTTCTCCAGGGTGAAACCGCCGCGCAGCGGAACGGGCGCCGTCGAACTGCCGTGACCGCGTACGTCGTACAGCACGACATGCCACTGCTCGGCCAGTCGCCGGGCGACCTGCGTCCAGACCTCCTTGCTGTCCGGGTAGCCGTGCACGAGCACGATCGTCGGACGCGTCGCCTCGCCCAGCTCGACGACGCACAGCTCGATACCGCCCGTGGCCACCCGGCGCTCGCGCGCCCCCGGCAGATCCCGCAGACTCATGCCGCCACCCTCTCCTCGGCCCAGCGCCGCACGTGCGGCAGATCGTCGTCCAGCCAGAAGGCGCTCTGCTCGGGGTCCCGTGAGTCGGTGACGACCAGGATCTCCTCGAACTTCGTGCCGGTACCCCGGAATCCGAGATGGGGTTCGACCGCCCACAGGCCCGGCTGCGGGGGATGGTCGGAGAAGCGGTACGGGCTCCAGAGCGGCGACCAGCCGTCCCGGTGTCCGTGGACCGCATCACTCAGCAGGCCCTTGAGCGACTGGGTGCCGAACCCGAACACGTGCGGCGACCAACGCCGTTCGGCCACGCGGTCGACCTTGTGGGCGATGACTCCGAAGGGGTACGCGCGGTGCCGGTTGGCGTAGCCCTGCCTGATCATCAGGCGCTCGACGTCCTCGTAGATCTCGCGCAGCGGGCGTCGCTCGCGCACTTCGCGCAGGATCAGCTCGCGATGGACCTCCAGGTCGGCGAGCAGCCTGTCGTGCAGCGGGTTCAGCCCCAGGCAGCCGGAGTAGCCGATGTCAGCGGTGAATCCCCGGTACACCGGGGCCATGTCGAGGATGAACGGCATCCCCGGCTCCAGCTGCCGGTTGGTCGGGAAGAACTGCAGCGGCACCTTGAAGCCGGTGAACGCCGTGCGGTCCCCGAACCAGGCGAAGGGGAGATGGAACCAGTCCCGCACGCCGCGCTCACGCAGCCACTCGCGCTGCATCCGGGCCGCTTCCCGCTCGGTCACCCCCGGCTTCAGACGGGCGGCGACCGCTTCCGCGCAGGCGTACGCGAGACGCTGCACGTCTCTGAACCCCTGTAGCTCCGGGGCCCGTTCGTCGTTCACTCGCGAGGCCATGCCACCGTCCGTTCCCTGCCGTGTGCGGTACGTGTCCGTAACGTGACACTGATGAATGTGACAATGTCCGGCGGCTACGTCAAGGGGTGTGCGGGACCTGTGGACAACTCCGCGGACCACCCCGGCGCGACGGCCGGGACCAGGCCGTGTCCGCGAAGTCCCGGGGCATCGGCCTCCTCCTTCACGGGGTCCCCCTACGGGTCCGTACATCTGGAGTCTGACGAGAAACCAGCCGCCAGGTCTGACGACCGGTGTGGCCCGCGCCACTACCGTTCATGACGTGACTGTCATTGCGACCGAAAGCCTGAGCAAGCGGTTCCCACGGGTGACCGCGCTTGACCGGCTCTCCTTGGACATCGGCCCCGGTGTGACCGGGCTGGTGGGCGCCAACGGAGCCGGCAAGTCCACGTTGATCAAGATCCTGCTGGGTCTGTCTCCCGCCACCGAGGGCCGGGCCGCGGTGCTCGGGCTCGATGTCTCGACCAGCGGCGCCGCCATCCGGGAACGGGTCGGCTACATGCCCGAACACGACTGCCTGCCGCCCGACGTCTCGGCCACCGAGTTCGTCGTCCACATGGCCCGGATGTCCGGACTGCCGCCCACCGCGGCGCGCGAACGCACCGCGGACACCCTGCGCCACGTCGGCCTGTACGAGGAGCGCTACCGCCCCATCGGGGGCTACTCGACCGGCATGAAACAGCGGGTGAAGCTGGCCCAGGCCCTGGTCCACGACCCGCAGCTGGTCCTCCTCGACGAGCCGACCAACGGGCTGGACCCGGTCGGCCGCGACGAGATGCTCGGCCTGATCCGGCGGGTGCACACCGACTTCGGCATCTCGGTCCTGGTCACCTCGCACCTCCTGGGCGAACTGGAACGCACCTGCGACCACGTCGTCGTCATCGACGGCGGGGCGCTGCTGCGCTCCAGCTCCACCAGCGACTTCACCCAGACCACCACGACCCTCGCGGTCGAGGTCACCGACAGCGACACCCACCCCGACGGCACCGACGCGCTGCGCCGCGCCCTCACGGGTGCGGGGATCAAGCTGGTGGGTTTCGACGGCCTGGACACGGAGGGGCTCCCGGGTGCGGGTCACATCCTGCTGATCGAGGCGACCGGCGAGGAGACGTACGACGTCGTCCGCGACAGCGTCGCCGGCCTCGGGCTCGGCCTCATCCGGATGGAACAGCGCCGCCACCACATCGCCGAGGTCTTCCGTACCGAAGAGGCACCGGCAGCGCAGGCCGCGGCGCAGACCGCGTCCGTGGCCGTCGGGGCCGTACAGCAGAAGGGGAGCGGTAGCGATGAGCACTGAGACCGGCGTCGCGACCGGGAGCGAGACCTCCCGGATCCACAACATCGGCTACCGCGCCTACGACGGCCCGCGCCTCGGCCGTGCCTACGCACGCCGCTCGCTCTACTCGCAGTCCCTGCGCGGTACTTTCGGGCTCGGCCGCTCGGCCAAGTCCAAGGTGCTGCCCATGCTGCTGTTCGGCGTGATGTGCATGGTCGCGGCGATCATCGTGGCCGTGGCCATCAACATCCCCGACTCGACGAAGCTGCCGGTCAAGTACACCTCGTACGCAATCTATCTCCAGGCGGTCATCGGCCTGTTCCTTGCCTCGCAGGCACCGCAGTCGGTCTCCAGGGACCTTCGTTTCAAGAGCGTGCCGCTGTACTTCTCCCGGCCGATCGAACGGGGCGACTACGTCGCCGCCAAGTTCGCCGCCATGGCCTCCGCACTCTTCGTCCTCACCGGTGTGCCGCTCGTCATCCTCTACGCGGGCGCACTGCTGGGGAAGTTCGACTTCGGCGACCAGACCAAGTGGTTCGCCCAGGGAATGGTGTCGGTGGCTCTGCTGTCCGTACTCTTCGCCGGCCTCGGCCTCGTGATGGCCGCCCTCACCCCGCGCCGGGGCTTCGGCGTCGCCGCCGTGATCGCCGTACTCACCATCTCCTACGGTGCGGTCTCCACCGTCCAGGGCATCGCCTGGTCGACCGGGTCCACCGGAGCCGTCCCGTGGCTGGGGCTCTTCTCCCCGATCACCCTGATCGACGGTGTGCAGACCGCGTTCCTCGGCGCCACCTCCGCCTTCCCCGGAGGGGAAGGCCCGGGAGCCGGTGCCGGAGTGGTCTATCTGATCGTTGTTCTCGCGCTCGTCGCCGGCTCGTACGCCGTACTGATGCGCCGCTACCGGAGGGTCGGGCTGTGACCACCATCGAGATCGACCACACCTCCCGCTGGTTCGGCAATGTGGTCGCCGTCAACGACGTGAGCATGACCGTGGGGCCGGGTGTCACCGGTCTGCTGGGTCCCAACGGCGCGGGCAAGTCCACGCTGATCAACATGATGGCCGGATTCCTCGCCCCGTCCACGGGTACCGTCACGCTCGACGGCAAGGTGATCTGGCGCAACGAAGCCGTGTACCGGGAGATCGGCATCGTGCCGGAGCGGGAGGGCATGTACGACTTCCTGACCGGCCGCGAATTCGTGGTGGCCAACGCGGAACTGCACGGTCTCGGCGACGCCGAGGCGGCAGCCGCCCTGGTCACGGTCCAGATGGAGTACGCGCAGGACCGCAAGATCTCGACGTACAGCAAGGGCATGCGCCAGCGCGTGAAGATGGCCTCCGCGCTGGTCCACGACCCGTCCGTGCTGCTGCTCGACGAGCCGTTCAACGGAATGGACCCGCGCCAGCGGATGCAGCTTATGGAACTGCTGCGACGGATGGGAGCGGAGGGTCGCACGGTCCTCTTCTCCTCCCACATCCTCGAAGAGGTCGAGCAACTCGCCTCGCACATCGAGGTGATCGTGGCCGGACGGCACGCCGCGTCCGGCGACTTCCGGAAGATCCGCCGGCTGATGACGGACCGCCCGCACCGCTACCTCGTACGGTCCAGCGACGACCGCGCGCTCGCTGCCGCGCTCATCGCCGACCCGTCGACAGCCGGCATCGAAGTGGACCTGAGCGAGAAGGCCCTGCGCATCCAGGCGGTCGACTTCGGACGCTTCACCACGCTGCTGCCGAACGTGGCACGCGAGCAGGGCATCCGGCTGCTGACCGTTTCGCCGTCCGACGAATCCCTCGAATCGGTCTTTTCCTATCTCGTAGCGGCCTGAGTAGTGGCCGATAAGGAGCTGTGAAGCGTCATGTACGACCCCACAGTCGCCCGGCTCACCTACCGGGCCCTGCTCGGCCGGCGCCGGGCCGCCATCCTCTTCATCCTGCCCGCACTGCTGGTGATCATCGCGGTGGCGGTACGGATGTTCGCCGGGGCCGATGACCAGGTCGCCTCGGATGTGCTGGGCGGCTTCGCCATCGCCACCATGGTGCCGCTGATCGGCGTGATCGCCGGAACCGGAGCCATCGGTCCGGAGATCGACGACGGCTCGATCGTCTACCTGCTGGCCAAGCCGGTGACCCGGCCGACGATCATCTTCACCAAGCTGATCGTGGCCATCGCCGTGACGATGGTGTTCTCGGCGGTGCCGACCCTGGTCGCCGGCCTGATCCTCAACGGCAACGGCCAGCAGATCGCGGTGGCCTACACGATCGCCGCCCTGGTCGCCTCGATCGCCTACAGCGCGCTGTTCCTGCTGCTGGGCACGGTCAGCCGGCACGCGGTGGTCCTCGGACTCGTCTACGCGCTGGTGTGGGAGGCACTCTTCGGCAGCCTGGTCCCCGGTGCGCGCACGCTCAGCGTCCAGCAGTGGTCTCTCGCGCTGGCCGAGAAGGTCGGCGGGGGCGGCGCCATCACCTCCGACGTCGGACTGCCGCTCGCGACGGTGCTGCTGATCGCGGTCACCGTGGCGGCGACCTGGTACGCGGGCCAGAAGCTGCGCACCCTGAAGCTCGCCGGCGAGGAGTGAGGGCAGCGAGCCTGCGACGCGACAACCCCCGTCCGGGCGGACGGGGGTTGTCGCATGTCGGACAGTAATACGCGTAACTGTACGGATATCGGTTCGTTGTCCCGGATGCGTGGAGGCAACTGGAATCCGTGACGTCGAGCTTTCGTGAATTCGGGGAATGCCGATGCCGGTGGGACACGTCTGCGGGCGGCGCCCACCGGGTCGGCCATTGAGCAAGTGGCAACCGTGAGCGTCCTTCGCCCCTGAAGCCCGGGGAGAGGGCTGTCCCCCGTCGCTTTCACGATCGGAAGGCCTGCTCATGCCCACGGAAGTGGCCCTGCTCGAATCGCGCGCGCTGCGCGTCGAACAGATGGAGCGCGTCGACGCTCTCGACAAGGTGAAGAGCCTTGTCATGCTCCCGGACGGAATCCATGTCCGCACGGAGGACGTGGCCCGCTACTTCGAAGTATCCACAGAGGTCGTCAAGAAGGTGATCCAGCGCCACCGCGCGGAGATGGAGGAGAACGGTCTCAGGCTGCTGCGCGGCTCTGACCTGCGCGTTTTTAATAGGGACATGATGTCCCTATTGGATGGCAGGCAGGGGGAAAGTTATCCACAGGCACACGCGCAGCTCACGCTCTACACCCGCAGGACCGTCCTCAACGTCGCGATGCTTCTTCGCGACAGCGACATCGCGCGCTGCGTCCGTACGTACCTCCTCGACGCCGAGCAGGACCTGCGGGCGGGATACGCCTCGCTCGAACACCGCGTCACCCGGGTCGAAAGCTGCCTGGCCGGAGTCGGTACCGCCCTCCAGGAGCTGGGGCCGGTGCTCAACCGGATGTCGTTCCGGCTCGACAGTCTCGACCGGAGGCTGGAGGTCACGCAGCAGGTGATCGGTGCCATGAGCGTGCGGCTGGGCGGGGTGTCCGAGGACCTCGTCCGGCTCGACGGGCGGATGGACGCGCTCGCGCGCGGTCTGAAGGATCTCAGCCGCCGCAACAGGAGCCGCTGACGAACCCCGGTGTCCGGTGCCACCCGGCACCCGCCGCCCGTAAATGGGTGGCACCGGACATCGGGTGCGCCGCACAGTAGGCAGTACGGCACCCGCCGGGAACGACACCGCAGACCGGGAGAGGAGCGCGACGATGACCGGAAGTCCGAGTCCGTCGAGCTCCCAGCAGGGCGTGCCCGAGCGGGCCGCGGAGTAGTCAGCGACTGCTCCGCCGAGCCGCTTCGAGCAGCACGCCGGGGCGGCCGTTCACGCGCATCGCGCGCGGCCGCCCTCCCCCGGAGGATTGGCCGAGTGGTAAGGCAGCGGCTTGCTAAGCCGTCGTCGGGGTCCCGAAACCCCGCGCGCGTTCGATCCGCGCATCCTCCGCCTCAGGCAGCCGGCCCCGAAGGCCGCTGGAGCAGCTGCTCCAGCACCACGGCGATCCCGTCGTCCTCGTTCGACGCGGTGATCTCGTGGGCCACGGCCTTCAGATCCCCGTGCGCGTTGGCCATCGCCACACCGTGCCGCGACCAGGCGAACATCGGGATGTCGTTCGGCATGTCACCAAAGGCGATCGTGTCCGCCGCCTTCACCCCCAGCCGGCGTGCGGCCAGCGAGAGGCCGGTGGCCTTGCTGAGCCCCAGCGGCAGGATCTCCACGACCCCGGGGCCGGCCATGACCACGTCGACCAGATTGCCGACCGCCGCTCGCGCGGCCTTCGCCAGTGCGTCGTCGTCCAGATCCGGGTGCTGGATGTAGACCTTGTTGAGCGGGGCCGCCCACATCTCGGCCGGGTCCTGTATGAAGACGGCCGGCAGCGGACCCTCCTGCACGCGGTAGCCCGGACCGACCAGCACCTCGCCGTCCAGCCCGTCACGGCTGGCCGCCAGCGCCAGCGGGCCGACCTCCGCCTCGACCTTGGACAGTGCGAGACCGGCGAGCTGCCGGTCCAGGGTCAGCGAGGTCAGCAGCTTGCGCTCGCCCGCGTGGTAGACCTGCGCGCCCTGGCCGCAGACCGCTAGGCCCTCGTAGCCCAGGTCGTCCAGGATGTGCCGGGTCCACGGGACCGCGCGGCCGGTGACGATGATGTGCGCCGCACCGGCCGCGGTGACCGCGGCCAGTGCCTCGCGCGTGCGCCCGGAGACCGTGTCGTCCTCACGCAGCAGGGTGCCGTCGAGGTCGGTCGCGACGAGCTTGTAGGGAAAGGTCACTTGGCGACCGGCTCCAGAACCTCACGCCCGCCCAGGTACGGACGGAGCACCTCGGGCACCCGCACCGAACCGTCGGCCAGCTGGTGGTTCTCCAGGATCGCCACGATGGTGCGCGGTACGGCGCAGAGCGTGCCGTTCAGCGTGGACAGCGGCTGGAGCACCTTCTTGCCGTCGCGGGTGTCACGCATCCGGACGGACAGCCGGCGGGCCTGGAAACCGTCGCAGTTGGACGCGGAGGTCAGCTCGCGGTACTTGCCCTGCGTCGGGATCCACGCCTCGCAGTCGAACTTCCTGGAGGCCGAGGACCCCAGATCGCCGGTGGCGACATCGATCACCTGGAAGGGCAGCCCGAGCGCGGTGAGCCACTGCTTCTCCCAGTCCAGCAGTCGCTGGTGCTCGGCCTCGGCGTCCGCCGGGTCGACGTACGAGAACATCTCGACCTTGTCGAACTGGTGCACCCGGAAGATGCCACGGGTGTCCTTGCCGTACGTACCGGCCTCGCGGCGGAAGCACGGCGAGAAGCCCGCGTAGCGCAGCGGCAGCTTGTCCGCGTCGATGATCTCGTCCATGTGGTACGCCGCGAGCGGTACCTCGGAGGTGCCGACCAGGTAGTAGTCGTCCTTCTCCAGGTGGTACACGTTCTCCGCGGCCTGGCCGAGGAAGCCGGTGCCCTCCATGGCGCGCGGACGGACCAGCGCCGGGGTGAGCATCGGGATGAAGCCGGCCTCGGTGGCCTGGGCGATCGCCGCGTTGACGAGGGCGAGCTCCAGCAGTGCGCCGACGCCCGTCAGGTAGTAGAAGCGCGAGCCGGACACCTTGGCGCCGCGCTCCATGTCGATCGCGCCGAGCGCCTCGCCGAGTTCCAGGTGGTCCTTGGGCTCGAAGCCCTCGGCACCGAAGTCGCGGATGGTGCCGTGCGTCTCCAGGACGACGAAGTCCTCCTCGCCGCCGACCGGCACGTCCGCGTGGACGATGTTGCCGAGTCGCAGCAGCAGGTTCCTGGCCTCCTCGTCGGCCTCGTCCTGCGCCGCGTCGGCCGCCTTGACGTCGACCTTGAGCTGCTCGGCCTTCTTCAGGAGCTCGGCGCGCTCCTGAGGGGAGGCCTTCGGGATGAGCTTGCCGAGCGATTTCTGCTCGGAACGGAGTTCGTCGAACCGAACCCCGGACGACCTGCGCCGCTCGTCGGCGGAGAGAAGGGCGTCGACGAGTTCGACGTCCTCTCCACGGGCGCGCTGGGAGGCGCGAACACGGTCGGGGTCCTCACGAAGCAGGCGAAGGTCAATCACCCCTCCAGGCTACCGGTGTCGGCTTCCGTAGCTCGAACCGATATGGACAAGCGTGTCACTTTGCCCGAATTGCCGGTATTGGTAATGCTGGGGAGGAATCCCGGGCGAGCGTTTGGACGCCATCGTCAATAAAGAGGCCCTATTCCCCTAAATGGGGCAGAAGGGTTCATGGGTCTGACGTATCGGCCTTGGCTGGAAGGGGAGTTGACCGCCACTTGTCCACAGGGAGAGGTGGTTCTCGAAAGTTATCCACAGGCTGTGAGGAAGATCTGTGGACGCGGAGGAGATCATTCCGAAAGTGGCGTGAAGGCTCACGGAATCCCGCTTCAAACCCACCCAGCACGCTCGTCCGGGTGGGAATTCCTCGCCCTAAAGAGTTGATCAATGGAATTGAGGTGACACCGGGTGTCCTGCTGATCTGTGGACGGATCTGGGTGGGCTGGGAGATTTGTCGACCATGTCGCATTGCGGTGTCGACTTGTCCCCAGGTCGAGACTCGCTCCTGTGGATAACTTTTCCGATGCCGATGATCCGCTGATCGCACCGGAAAGGCGGACGTGTGGAAGGGCAGGAGCGCGAGGGCACGCGGTCGTACGGGGCGAGACGCGTGGGCGTACGGGGCGAGACGCGTGGGCGTACGGGTGTGAGGCGAGTGGGCGTTGGGGCCCGACGGGCCGCGAACCGTCAGGCCCGCCCGTCCTGGTTCCGGGCCAGCCAGTCCGAGGCCACCGTGAACTCCGCGTCCGACGTACCCGGACGCAGCCGGCGTACGTCCGCCGGCGTCACGCCCGCCCGCGGATACGAGCCGAGGAAACGGACGTTCGGGCAGATCCGCTTCAGCCCCATCAGCGCCTCGCCCACCCGGCGGTCGGAGATATGGCCCTCGGCGTCCACCGCGAAGCAGTAGTTCCCGATGCCCGCGCCCGTCGGCCGGGACTGGATCAGCATCAGGTTCACCCCGCGCACCGCGAACTCCTGGAGCAGTTCGAGCAGCGCACCGGGATGGTCGTCGCCCAGCCAGATGACCACCGACGTCTTGTCCGCACCGGTCGGCGCCGCCGGCCGGGCCGGGCGGCCCACCAGTACGAAACGGGTCTGGGCGTTCTCCGCGTCGTGGATCTCGGTCACCAGCGGTTCGAGCCCGTACGTCGCCGCGGCGAACTCACCGGCGAAGGCGGCGTCGTACCGCCCCTCCTGCACGAGCCGTGCACCGTCCGCGTTGGACGCCGCCGACTCCCATACGGCCTGCGGGAGGTGGGCGGCCATCCAGTTGCGTACCTGCGGCTGTGCGGCCGGGTGCGCGGTGACCGTCTTGACGTCGGACAGCTTGGTACCGGGGCGTACGAGCAGCGCGAAGGTGATGGAGAGCAGCACCTCGCGGTAGATCATCAGCGGTTCACCGCTGGTCAGCTGGTCGAGGGTGGTAGTGATGCCGCCCTCGACGGAGTTCTCGATCGGGACGAGTGCCGCGGCGGCCGTGCCGTTGCGCACCGCGTCCAGGGCCGCCGGCACGGAGACCATCGGGACGAGCTCACGGGTGGCGGCTTCCGGGAGCGTACGGAGGGCGACCTCGGTGAAGGTGCCTTCGGGACCGAGATAGGCGTAGCGCGTGGCGGACATACCGTCACCCTAATGCGCCGTGGTGGCTCAGGACTCCAGCAACCGCTGTCCCACGTACTCCCCGGCCGCCGCACCACCCGGCACCGCGAAGAGGCCGCTCGCCTCGTGGCGGAGGAAGGGCGAGAGGGCGTCTCCCCGGTCGAGTTTGCGCTGCACCGGTACGAAGCCCCGCAGCGGATCCGCCTGCCAGCAGATGAACAGCAGTCCGGCGTCCGGGGTGCCGTCCGCGGCGATGCCGTCGTGGTACGAGAACGGGCGGCGGAGCATGGCCGCTCCGCTGTTGCGCTCGGGGGAGGAGATCCGGGCGTGGGCGTTGTCGGGGATCAGCAGCTTGCCGTCGGGGCCCGCCTTGTCGAGATCCATGTCGGTGGTCTCGGTGCCGCCGCTCAGGGGGGCGCCGTCCGCCTTGCGTCGGCCGATGACCCGTTCCTGGCGCTCCACCGGGAGCTTCTCCCAGTCGTCGAGCAGCATCCTGATCCGCCGGACGACCGCGTACGAGCCGCCGGCCAGCCATTCGTACGTCGCTTCGTCGGCGCCGGACGGGATGAAGACGCGCTGGTCGAAGTCGGTGTCGGCCGGTTTCGGATTACCGGTGCCGTCGATCTGGCCCATCAGGTTGCGGGCGGTCATCGGCTTGGCGGTGGCGCCGGGTGTGCGGTTGAAGCCGTTCATCTGCCAGCGCACGGTGGCCGTCGAAGCGGCCTCCTTCTGTACGGCTCGCAGCGCGTGGAACGCGACGAGAGCGTCGTCGGCGCCGATCTGCACCCAGAGGTCGCCGTTGGAGCGGGTGGTGTCGAGGTGGTCGGCGGAGAACGGCGGCAGCGGGTCGAGTCCCGGTGGCCGGCGGCCGACCAGGCCCGTGCGTTCGAAGAAGGTGGCGCCGAAGCCGAAGGTGACGGTCAGTGAGGACGGACCGGCATCCAGCGCGATGCCGGTGTCGTGCCCCGTGCCGTCCGCCGCGCCACCGGCGGTGGGCTCGCCCGCCATCAGCCGCCGCGCGGCGGCTGACCAGCGGCGCATCAGGGCGGCCGCCTCCTTCCGGCCGGCGCCGGGGACCAGGTCGAAGGCGATGAGATGGCCGCTCGCCTGAAGCGGGGTGGTGATCCCCGGCTGATGTTTCCCGTGAAACATCACCTCTGAGGAGCCGACGGAGGTCAGCGCGGTCGGCGCCTTGTCCCGTGTCGCGGCGTAGCCGGTCGCACCGCCGGCCGCCCCGAGCACCAGCCCGGCGGCCCCTGCCACACCCGCCGAGCCGAGCAGCCGCCGCCGGGAGAGGGCGCCGGTGGTCACGGGCACGGCATCTTCGCCGGCCCTCTTGTTCCCGGGGTGTGAACCGGTGCCGTTGTCGGCGCTGGTTTTGGTTGCGTTGTCCGCGCTGTTTGAACTGTTTCCGCTCACGATCCTGCTCAGCCGATCTTCACGTTCTTGTCGACCGTGGTCTGGTCGATGTCCGACGTCCGTACGGTCGCCGAGACGTTCCAGTTGCCCGCTATCGGGATCTGGACGCCGGTGGATGTCCAGTGCCCCTCGGTCAGCCGGACCGGGACCACCGGAAGCGGGCCGATGTCCTTGGACTTCAGGGTGAGGGCGACCTTCACCTCGGGGACGTCCATGGCCTTTCCGTTGACGTCCTCGATCCAGAGGTGGAGCACATTGGTCCCGGTACGGCCCGGGTCGATGTCCACCCGGAGCGTGCCCTTGCCGTTCTCGCCGCCGGTGTCGAAGGGCAGCGTGAGGTTGACGGGACCGCTTGCCGCGGGGGCGGCGGCAGCGCTCGACGCACGGGCCGCCTCCTCCTCGGTACGGCCGGGCTCGGTCGAGGTCAGGATGGTGGTCACCGCCAGCAGAGCCACCGCGACGCCGACTTCGGCCAGCACCGAGCGGCGGAGGCCGGAGCGGTCGGGGTCGGCATCACGCACCCGCTTCCTCTCGGCGGTTGCCACGGCGGCCTTCTGGCGGGCGAGCTGGACGGCCCGCGCCGGGTCCTGCGAGGTGGGATCTTGCGACGCCGGGTCCTGCGACATCAGGTCCGGCTCCGGCTCCGGGTCGGGCGCGGCTTCGGCTGCGGGTGTGCCTGCTTCGGGTGCTGCCTCGGTCCCAGCCTCCGGGGCCGCGACCGCGACCCCGCCGGCCGCCAGCCGCGCCGTCCACCGGCGTGAGACCGATGCGACGCCGACGAGGACCGCGACGAGCCCCACCTTCACGAGCAGCAGCTGCCCGTACCCGGTGCCGGTCAGCGCGGACCATGAGCCGAGCTGGCGCCAGGACTGGTAGATCCCGGTGGCGGCGACCACGAGGACACTGCCGAACGCGATCCGGGAGAAGCGCCGTACGGCGTCGGCGGTGACATCGGGGGTGCGGTACAGCGCGACCAGCAGGGCCGCGAGTCCGCCCAGCCAGGTCGCTACGGCCAGCAGATGGAGGACATCGACCGGCATGGCGATCCCCGGCTGGATACCGGTCGACGCGTGCTCGGCGAGGGCCCAGGTCCCGGCGATCCCGGCGGCGATGACCGCGCCGCCGATGGCGAGGCCGAAGGTGAGGTCCTTCTTCTCGCGCTCGTCCTCGCGCTTCGCGTAGGCCCCGAACAGCACGGCGATGAACAGCGCACTGGCACCGAGCAGCAGCAGCCGCGAGACGAGTGCGGCGCCGGGCTTGGTGTCGAGGACCGCCTTCAGCCCGTCGAGGTCGAAGGCGTCCGCGAGCTTCCCGGAACCGGTGTACGGGTTGCGCAGCAGCAGCATGGCGAGGGTGGCCGCGGTGAGGGTCATCCAGCCGCGCACCACGAGGCGTTGCAGCGGGCGCGCGCCCGCCCCGCGCTGCCAGCAGGCCAGCACGAAGGCGGCGCCGCCGGCGAGCACGATGAAGCCGGCGTACGCGGCGTAGCGCGCGATGTCGTAGAGCGTGCCGACGAGACCGCCCCCGGCCTTGCTCTCCGGGAGGGCGACGGTGGTCTCGGAGGGGGCGCCGATGGAGAAGGTGAAGGCGCCGGAGACCGGATGGCTGTCGGCGGAGACGGCCTGCCAGGCGACGGTGTACGTGCCGTCGGGCAGACCGGTGTGCAGGGCGACGCCGTATTTCACGGTGGAGCCGCTGTGCAGATCGAGCGGGGCGGCCTCGGTGTCGGCGCGCTTGCCGTTCGGGTCCAGGATCCGGATGGAGCCCTCGCCCACGGCGACCTGCTCGGAGAAGGTCAGCGTGACCTGTTTGGGTGCGGTGTCGACCACCGCCCCGTCCTGCGGATCGCTCCCGGTGAGCGCGGCGTGAGCCGACGCGGGACCCGCGACCGCCAGCAGCAGACCGAACACCACGCCGACCAGAGCGGCGAGGAGTCCGGCCTTGGCGAGCGGCCGGCGTATGGCGGATACGGACGGGGGCGGCCCGAAGTGCGGGGCGGTGGCTGTCATGGTCTGTCAGTCCCTCACTGCTTCTTCGGGTTGTGGGTGGTCTCCTTCACGGGAAGGTCGACCTTGATCGGGTCGGCCTTCTCGAAGTGCAGCTCCACGGACACCTTGTCGCCCTGCTTGGGCCGCTGCTTGAGCTTCATGAACATGATGTGGTTTCCACCGCGTTCCAGGTCCAGCTCACCGCCCGCGGGTACCGCGAAGGACGTCACCATGCGCATCGTCTGGTTCTTCGTCTCGTGGATCGTGACGTCGTCCGAGAGCGGGCTGGTGACGGAGGTGAGCCGGTCGGAGCTGCCGCCGCTGTTCTGCACGACGAGGAAGCCGGCCGCCATGTCGTTGACGGGCTGCGGCATGAACGCGCCGCTGACCTTCAGTTCCGGCTTGCTGTCCGAGGAGGAGCACCCCGCCAGCGTCAGCCCCGTGGAGAGGGCCAGGACGCCGGCGAGGGCGGTGCGGCGGTTCACGGCTTCTCCCCCTTGATGATCTTGGGGAGGTCCTTGGTGTAGTCGTCGGGCGTGGTGTCCTCGCCGTACAGCACGTACCCCTTGTCGGTCTTCGGGGAGAACGCGATGACCTGCGAGCCGTGCATCGAGATGACCTTGCCGTCCTTCTCCTTCTTCGGCGCGTCGATACCGATGCCGATCTGCCGGGCGCCCGCCTGGATGGTCGGGAAGTCGCCGGTGAGACCGATGAAGGACGAGTCCTGGGACTTGAGCCAGCTGCCCAGCGAGGACGGGGTGTCCTGCTCCGGGTTGGTGGTCACGAAGACGACCTGGAGCTTGTCCCGGTCCGCCTCGGGGAGGGACTTCTTGGCGATCGCGATGTTGCTCATGATGAGCGGGCAGACGTCGGGGCACGTGGTGTAGCCGAAGTAGATGAGCGTCGGCTTGCCCTTGGTCTTCTCGCGCAGGTCGTACTTCTTGCCGTGGGTGTCGGTCAGGACGAGATTCGGCTTGGTGAACGGATCGTCGAGCACCGTCGCGGCCTTGGTCCTCGCCTCCGTCGAGACGTCGGCGATCGGCTTCTTGCTGTCGTTGTCACTGCCGCCGCAGGCGGACAGGGTGAGTGCGGCCGCGGCGACGAGCGCCGCGGCCAGCACAGACTTCTTAACCATGGAGCACTGATTCCTGATGGGTCGGTGTAACGGGTGGGGCTTCTGGACGGTCAGGCGGTGCGCCGACGGCCGGCCAGCACGCCGAACGCGACACCTGCGACGCCGATGACGATGCCGACGACGCCGAGGACGCGGGCCGTGGTGTCGCTGGAGGAGGACGCCGAAGCGGTCGTCTCCTTGTCCTTCGACTGGTCCGCGGCAGCGTTCTTGCCAGTGGAGCCGGCGGCCGCGGCGCCGTGCGCGGCATCGGTGGCAGCCGTCAGCTTGAGGACCGGAGCGGGGCTCTCGGGCTCTTCGGCCCCGTCCTTCTGCTCCTCGATCCAGCGGACGACTTCCTTGTCGTCGTACGTCTGGATGGCCTTGAACACCAGTTGGTCGGCGTTCTCGGGGAGCTGGCCGACGGAGAGCGGGAACTGCTGGAAGCGGCCGGGCTCGATCTTGGCGCCGTCCGCGGTCCAGGTGACCTTGGAGACGGCCTCGTTGATCTTCTTGCCGTGCATGTCGAGCGGCTTGGCCAGCTTGCTGGTGGTGACGTCGATCTTCCAGCCGGGGATCGCCTGCGGCTGGACGGAGGCCAGCGGGTGGTCGGTCGGGAAGTTGACCTCGAGCTTGGTCGTCGCGGCGTCGTCGCGCTCGTTGGGGACCTTGAAGTTGATGACGGCGTAACCGCCCTTGGCGGCCTCGCCCTGCGGCTGGACGCTGACGTGGGCGGAGGCCGTACCGGCGAGGATGAGCACGGTGGACGCGGCGACGCCGCCGACGAGGGCGATGCGGGAAACGTTCATGTCAGGGATCACTCCACAAAGCACGAAGGAAAGGTGCTCCGCCGCGCGGGTGCGCGACGGCATCGCGACACCTCTTCCTCACGAGCAGCGGGTGCGCGCCGGCCCGCACCGGCACCGGAGAGGTGCCTGCGAGGGGCGCGCGTGCATCGCGTGGAGGGCGTCGCGTCAGGCTGCGAGAGCGCATACGGGCGGCGGCCCGCGTCTGATCACCATGTGCTGCAAGGGGTCCCCGGTGACCGGGGGCGGTGCGTCCACGGCCGTACGGAGGGTGCACGGCCCGGTCGCCGGTCCGCCCGGAAGGCCGGCGCGCAGGGCGGACACGAGGACGAGCGCCGCGCGCAGCGCCCGCAGCCGGGCTGCGGCCGCGACCTGCTGGGCGCCGTGCGCCGACAGCCGGGCGAGCCGGAACAGGGCGATCTCACCGCGTCGCAGCAGCCAGCCGGTGGCCAGCGCTGCCAGCAGGTGGCCGAGCAGCATGGGCAGGCTGGGGAACATTCCGGCGAGGCCGGCCGCTCCGCCGGTGCCGGCCATGCCGCCGGAGGGGGCGGTGGCCAGGTGCTGATGGGCCTGCTCGGTCACCGATGCCGGGTCGATGCCCGCGGTGGTGACGATGCGATGGGCGTCGGTGGCGCTCAACTGCGCGGGGCCCGCCCCGCAGACGAGGCCGGCCGCGAACCGGATCAGCGAGTCCTCACCGGCCGCGGGCTGTTGCGTCGCGGTGTGCGTACCGACACCGAAGAGCGTGTGCAGTGCGATCTGTCCGCCGGCCAGGGCCGCCGCGATCGACGGCAGCGAGCGTTCGCGGCCGGCCAGTGGTACCGCCACCGCGAGAATCCCGAGGAATCCGGCGAGCAGGGTCCACCCGGGCACCGCCACGCAGGAGGCCAGTGCGTGTCCGGCTGCGGACAACGCGACGCAGACCGCGGCGAACACCGCGGCCCTCAACAGCCGCAGACCGGCTCCGGCGCGTCCCACAGACCTAGACATGGCCGGGTCATCATCGCACTGCGACCCCGACCGCCGTACGGCAGGTCCGGAAGGTCACCTTCCGCCCGATTGGCTGCGCACCGGGCTGTTGGGGATGGTTGCGGACGGGGTAGGAGAGGCCTTGTGGGCGGGCATGCACAGGTGTGGCAAGCCCGGGTATCCGCCGAATGAGCGGTCTCACATCCCGTCCGTGCTTACGAACGGCATCGGGCGGCAATACGTATCGGTATGTCGAGCCGCAGCCAGGAGGCTGGAGCATGAGCATGTGGTGGTCACTCCATCTGCGGCGCGAAGCTGCGAGCGTTCCGCTCGCCCGTCGTTTCCTGCTCGGCACCATGGAATCCGCGGGCGTGGACCCGGACATCTCCTTCGACCTGTCGGTCGCGCTCAGCGAGGCCTGTGCGAACGCCGTCGAGCACGGCGGGGTCCATGGCGGCCCGGACGATGCCGGGGGGATCTGGGACGCATGGGAGGAGCCGTCCAGTACGGCCTGCGGGCAGTACCGGGTGACCGCGTATCTGGACGGCGAGAAATGCCGCATCGAAGTCTCTGATTCCGGTCCCGGCTTCCCCGCCCGGCGCACGCTTCGCGACGCCGCACAGCAGCAACAGCAGCAACAACAGCAGCACGATCCGTACCAACAGGAACCGCAGCAGTACGAACTGCGGCAGTTCCAGTCACAGCAGGCCGGGCAGCAGCCAGCGCATCCGCCGCTGGCCGCCGAGAGCGGGCGTGGCCTCTGCCTGATCGAGCAGCTCGCCGACCATGTCCACTTCGGCAACCGGCCGGGGCGCGGCGGCGCGGTGGTGAGCTTCGACAAGATCCTGAAATGGCGGGAGGACGCCCTGCTCATGGTGTCCTGAGCAGGGCGCCCTCCGGCGCGCGTCGGCGGCCCGTGACCGGCCGGCGGCAGGTCAGCCCTTGAGCCGGGCCATCCAGGCCTCGACCTCGTCGGCCTGACGCGGCAGCTTGTCCGAGAGGTTCCGGTTGCCGTCCTCGGTGACGAGGATGTCGTCCTCGATCCGGACGCCGATGCCGCGGTACTCCTCGGGGACGGTCAGGTCGTCGGCCTGGAAGTAGAGACCGGGCTCGACGGTGAGGCACACCCCGGGCTCCAGCGTTCCGTTGACGTACGACTCCGTCCGCGCGGCGGCGCAGTCGTGGACGTCCATGCCGAGCATGTGGCCGGTGCCGTGCAGGGTCCAGCGGCGCTGCAGGCCCAGCTCCAGGACCTCGTCCACGGACCGGTCGCCGAGCAGACCCCACTCGACGAGCTTCTCGGTGAGAACGCGCTGCGCGGCGTCGTGGAAGTCGCGGAAGCCGGCGCCGGGCTTCACCGCCGCGATACCGGCCTCCTGGGCCTCGTACACCGCGTCGTAGATCTTCCGCTGCAGCGGCGTGAACGTGCCGTTGATGGGAAGGGTGCGGGTCACATCGGCGGTGTAGAGGTCGTTGGTCTCCACGCCGGCGTCGAGCAGCAGCAGCTCGCCGGAGCGCACCGCGCCGTCGTTGCGCACCCAGTGCAGGGTGGTGGCGTGCGGGCCCGCGGCGCAGATCGAGCCGTAGCCGATGTCGTTGCCCTCGATGCGGGCGCGCAGGAAGAACGTTCCCTCGATGTACCGCTCGCTCGTCGCCTCGGCCTTGTCGAGGACCTTCACCACGTCCTCGAACCCGCGCGCGGTGATGTCGCAGGCCTTCGCCAGCTCGGCGATCTCGAAGGCGTCCTTGACCACGCGTGCCTCGGAGAGGAAGACCCGCAGCTCCTCGTCGCGCTCTGCGGTGACCTTGTCGGTCAGCGCGGCCTCGATGGCGGCGTCGTGGCCGCGGACGTTACGGACCGGGCCGGTGGCCTCGGTCAGCGCGGCGGGCAGCTCCCGTACGTCCTTCGCCGGGATGCCGAGCAGCTGCTCGGCCTCGGTGAGGGAGTGGCGGCGGCCGACCCACAGCTCGCCCTGGCCGTCGAGCCAGAACTCGCCGTTCTCACGGTCCGAGCGCGGCAGCAGGTAGACGGTCGCCTCGTGGCCGCCGTCCTTCGGCTCCAGGACGAGGACGCCGTCCTGGGTCTGGTCGCCGGTGAGGTACGCGTACTCGGTGGAGGCGCGGAAGGCGTACTCGGTGTCGTTGGAACGGGTCTTCAGCCGGCCCGCGGGAACGACCAGCCGCTCGCCGGGGAAGCGCGCGGAGAGCGCGGCGCGGCGGTCGGCGGTGTGCCCGGCCTGAGCGATCGGCTCCAGTCCGTGCAGCTCGGTGTCGGCCCAACCGGACTTCATGCTCGCGGCGAGCTCGTCGGAGACGCCCGGGTACAGGCCGTTCTTCCGCTGCTTGACCGGCTCTGCCTCTTCGGTCTCCGGGTTCTCCGGGGTGAGCTCCTCAGACACGACTTGTCTCTCCTTGATACGACACTGGGCCCCCTCCATCGTACGGGCGTACGGAAGGGGGCCCAGGGCCGGAAGACCTCTTACCCGGATTGCTCGGACCACCGTGAACGGACCGGCGGCACCGCGGCGGCTCAGTCGAACCGTGCGGCCAGCACCACCACGTCCTCGGTGTCGTCGCCCTGCTCGGGCCCGTCGGGCAGCATGGTGCGCAGCACATGGTCGGCGACCGACGCGGCGTCATGGCGCAGCGCCCTGGGGACGCTCGCCGCCGCCGAGTGGAGCCGGGCGAACGCCCGGTCCATCGAGTCCCCGGCCCGGCGCAGCAGGCCGTCGGTGTACAGCAGTACGGTCTCGCCGGGCGCCGGGGCGATCTCCACGCTCGGCGCCTCCCAGCAGGCGAGCATGCCCAGCGGCGCGGACAGGGTGGTCTCCACGTACTCGGTGCGCCGGTCGCCGACGATCAGCGGCGGGGTGTGCCCGGCCCCGGCCAGCAGGATCTTGCGGCGGGCGGGCTCGCAGTAGGCGAAGAGCGCGGTCGCGGAACGGGCGGGTTCGGTCAGCCGCAGCAGGAGCTCGAGATCGGAGAGTACGGCGACCGGGTCCTCGCCCTCCATCACCGCGTACGCCCGCAGGCCGGCGCGCAGCCGTCCCATCGCGGCCAGGGCGCTCGGCCCGGAGCCGCTCACCGAGCCGACGGCGAGGCCGAGCGCACCTTCCGGGAGGGCCAGCGCGTCGTACCAGTCGTTGCCGCCCTGGGGCGCGGCGTGATGGCGTACGGCCAGCTCCACGCCGGGAATCCGGGGCATCCGGCTGGGCAGGAGCTCCTCGGTGACGGTGGCGACATCGGTCCTGGCCCGCTCCAGCTCCAGCAGCCGGGCCAGATGTTCGGCGGCGTACCCGGTGTACAGGCCGATCAGGTGGCGCTGGCGCTCCAGCGGCTCGGCGGGTTCGTCGTAGAGCCAGACGGCGGCGGCGAGCCGGCCGGTCCGGTCGGTGGTGATCGGCAGTGCGTAGCTGGCGGCGTAGCCGAGCCGGGCGGCGACCTCACGCCTGCGGGGGTCCAGGCCGGTGTCGCCGGGCAGGTCGGGGGTGGTCAGCGGGCCTTCGGCGTTGGGCAGACCTTCCAGGATCCGTCCGTAGGACGTGGCGCTGCGCGGCACCGTCTCGATCTGGCCGAGCTCCGCGTGGGCCAGTCCGAGGCCGATGGTGCTGACGGGGCCGCGGCGGTCGGACGGTTCGAACGCGATCAGCCCGCGGCGGGCTCCCACCAGAGCGGCTCCGGCGTCGAGCAGTTCGTGAAGTGCGTCGTCCAGGGTGCTGGTTCTGGCCAGCCGCTCGGTGAGCTCGTGCAGCGTGGTGAGGTCGGAGACCCAGCCCGCCAGACGGTCCTGGACGAAGGCACTGGGGGCGGCGGGCACCTCGGAGAGAGGCCCGTCAGTGTGCGTCGAAACCGGAACTGTGGGATCGATTCCAGCCACTTTCGGCAGGTGCGGGGCGCTCATGGTTGCCGGCTTTCCGACTGGTGTTTTTCGTCGAATAGCATCGCAAACCCCCATGTCATTCTGCGCCGCTATCAGTGCATCCACATGTACACGCACAAGTGAGGCGATGTCCAGCATTGTCCCCACGGGATTTGTGGTGTCCAAGTGATAACTAACTTGGCCAAAAAATGCACCCTGCGGCAGCTATTTGCGGTCGACTGGGTCTGCTCGGGCAGGAGGTGCCCTCGGGGTGAAGTCCCGAGGGGAGCGTCATTCCGGGCATGCTGGGTACGTAGTCGATAGATGGCCAGGGGTGGTTCCGACCACTCCCGGAACCTGGCAGCGGGCCCGGACGTCCTCATGTGTGACGGCCACGCCCCACCCCCGAGTGGCGAGGTTGTACGTACGGACGGCAGGCGCGATACGCGCCCTGCGCCCCGCCACGATTTCGACTGGAACCGGCTCGATTCGGCTCAGCACAGCTCACGCTCGGTAGCGACGACCAACCCGTACCGCAGGCTCGACGAGCATGTACACACAGTGAATTTCCGCACACGCGATGTGACGCACGCGTGGTGTGATGTGGACCCTCGGCGTTCAACGGAAAGGAACGAGCGCTCATGCGCGAGATCCTCGGAAGGCGACGCAGGCTCCGGTTCCGGGACAGGCCCGCCCAGCTCGACGCGGCCCTGGCCTGTGCCACCGAGTGGCGGTGGCCGGTACTCCCGGGAGTGGGGCTGCAGACGGCCGACGGCCGCGGTGAGCGCGGCTGCGCCTGCCCCGATCCCGAGTGCGCCGTGCCCGGCGCGCACCCCTTCGATCCCGGACTGCTCGCGGCGACCACCGACCCGCGAATGGTGCGCTGGTGGTGGACGAACCGGCCCACCGCGCCGGTCGTGCTGGCCACCGGCGGGTCGGCCCCGTGCGCACTGAGCCTGCCGGCCGCGGCCGGTGCCGGCGCGCTGGCCGGACTCGACCGGATAGGGGTGCGGCTGGGCCCCGTGGTGGCGACGCCGACCCGGTGGTCGCTGCTGGTCGCCCCGTACACCCTCGAACGGCTCGGTGAACTGCTGCACGCGCAGGACTGGGTGCCCAGTTCGCTGCGGTTCCACGGTGAGGGGGGCTATCTCGTCCTTCCGCCGTCCGAGACCGGTGCGGGGCAAGTGCGCTGGGAGCGGGCCCCGGACCGGGTCTCCCGGCTGCGGCTGACGGGCGGAGCGCCCGTCGCGGCGGCCGCCTCGCCGTGGCTGCCGGATGTGGGGACGGTTCTGGACGCGCTGGTCGAAGCGAGCAACAGCGCCCCGGACGGCGGTAGCCGGCTCGCCTACTGACGGGCGGGCGGCGGCGGCGCGCCGGGATTTCGGCGCGACGTCAGGAATCGCCGCACACCGGGCAGCCGGGGCCCGCCGGGGATACCCGCAACGGTGTGCTGCTGGATCTTCCGGGCCGTCGGCCGCCGCCATGGCCTTGTGCCGGCTGTGCAAAGCACGCCGGTACAAAGTCGTTCGGCGGTCGGATTTCTGATGCCCCCTCCGAAACGCGTTCGAAGAATGTTCGAGTTTCTCTTTCGAGGATCACTTCAGACGTTGTCAGAGGGGCTGTCCGGGCGCTGTCCCGGTGTTTCTTCGGCTGCATTCCGGCGGCAGCCGCATTCCTGCGGATGTCCGAAGGTTCGGCGGACGGCTGCGGTCGGCGCCTTCCCGCCCGGCGCCGGCGGACCCTGCGGCTGACGCGGGATCCGGGGGTGTGCGGCGCCGCTGCGGGCACCGGATCCGATCCGGGTTCTGTGGGGGCCGGACCCAATCCGGTTTGATCCGAGCCGGGTTGACGCAGGCCAGTGGCCGCTGCTGTCCGAGCCGGCCGAACTGACGGGAGCGCCGCGAGCCGTCGGAGGCCGGGCAGCAGATGGCGGGGCTTGTGTCACTGAAGGGCTCGTCCGGGGACCGTGTCAGGTCTGTGCGCGGTTCGCGCGCCGTGCGTGCGCCGTGGGCGCCGTACCCGAAAATGAGGATGCCCGGTCGCTGGCGACGGGGGATGCACCAGCGACCGGGCTTCTAGAACGGTAACAAGAGATCTGCCGTTCGCAAATTCGATCTCATGTATTCGGACAGCGATTTACCTGTCAGTACGGTCAGTTGTGACGCGAGTCACCGTACGGTCCGGGTGATGGTCACTGTCAGCTGAGTGTCACTTGGCGGTTGGTGAGCCCGCCGCGCGCCCGGCGCTCCTCGGGGGTCAGGGGCGCGTCCGAAGCGAGCGCCGTGGCCAGCCGCTCCGCGAACACGGCGGCGGGCTTCTCGCACTCCTCGGCCCCCATCGCGCTCGGCAGATCCCAGACCGGGACCATCAGGCCGTGCGCGCGGAAGGAGCCGACCAGCCGGGTCCCCTCGCCGAGGGACGAGACTCCGGCGGCGTGCAGCCGGGCGAGAGCGTCGAGGAGCTGCTCCTCGGGGTGCGGCATGACCCACCGGAGGTGGTTCTTGTCCGGCGTCTCGCACCAGTAGGCGGCGTCCACCCCGGTGAGCAGGACGGTCGGGATCGCGGCGTCGTTCGCGCGCTCCAGGGAGGCGGACACCTCGGCCGTGGTGTTCTCCGAGTCCGGCACCCAGAACTCGAAGCCGGAGTGCACGACCGGCGCGAACGGCGCATCCGGGTCCAGGACATCCTGCAGCCGGGGTCCGTCGGCCGGAACACGCCGGGCGGCGACGGGCGAGCCGGGCTCGGTCTCCAGCGCCCGCTGCAGGGTGTCGGCGAGGTCCCGGCTGAGGTCACCGGAAGAGGTGTCGTTCTGCAGGGCGAGCAGGACCGAGCCGTCGTCGCGGCGCAGCGCGGGCCAGGCCATCGGGAGCACGGTCGCGAGCGTCACGGACGGCACGCCTTCGGGCAGCCCGCCCTCCAGCGTCAGCTCGACCGTGGCCGCGGGGACCAGCTCGCGCAGCGCGACCCAGTCGCATTCGCCGGCCAGTCCCTCGAAGGGGCGCTGGACCAGCTCGGTCACGGCCTGGGCGGCGGCGCGGCCGTGGCAGGCCTTGTAACGGCGGCCCGAACCGCACGGGCAGGGCTCGCGAGCCCCGACCACCGGGATCTCGCCGTCCTTGAGTTGCTGCTTCCCGGCCTTGGTCTGAGGGCGCTTCTTGGCCATGGTGGGCTTTCTCCCGGTTGCGACGGTTGCGACAGTGCGGTCTGGGCCGCGAGCCTAGCCGCCCGTGCGGTGTCCGGGGCACAGCTGCCCCAGCCGCCTGCGGGCACGGGCCCGCGAACGCCGCGTTTCGGGTGCCGCGCTTTTGGTGCCGCCTTCCCGGTTGTCGTACCGCTTCGCCCGCGTGGCCAGCCCGCGTGTCCAGCCCGCGGGGCTCGCCCGCGTAGGCCTGCGACGCGTCAGCCCACGGGGCTGCGCCCAGTTCAGCCCGCGTCGTCGAAGGCGTCGGCGAGATCCAGCCCGTCGAGCCCCGGCACGACGGGCATTCCGGTCGCGCCCGGCAGCACGGTCGTACCCGTTGCCCGTCCGTTGCCCTGTCCGCCCGGCCGGCCGCCGGGGCGCCCCGGCCCTTCGTTGACCAGCACCCAGACCGTGACCTCGCCGGACGAGTCGTCGCGCACGCCCCACTTCTCGGCGAGTGCGCTGATGATGTTGAGCCCTCGGCCGCCGCGCGCGGTTACCGATGGAGTGGCCGGAACCGGTCGGGTCGGACCGCCTCCGTCCGTCACCTCGACGGTCAGCCCGCCCGTTCTGTCGACGCGCCAGGCGGCGCGCACGTCGCCCTCTCCCACGTCGCTGTGCCGGCCCAGCGGCCTGCCGTGCCGGCAGGCATTGCTGAGCAGTTCGGAAAGGATCAATACAGCATCGTCGACGACCGAATCCGACACCCCGTGGCTGCGCAACTGCTCACGCATCCGGTGCCGTGCCTGACCCACGCCCGCAGGGCCATGGGGAACGGCCATGCTCGACGACGTGGGCACTTCCTGTGCCACCACCAACGCCACCCCCGAGACCTCCTTTGCCCCACGCCACGGAGTGGATGCCCCCCTGGGCTGGGCCGGAAACCGGCCAGTGGTCTGCCAGTGACGCACTCGTAACGATCGAGTGCAGCCCGAATGCGCCGGTGTACTCCCTGTTACTGATATGAAGAGCGTCCCAATTGTGACAGGACCTGCTTCGGGCGGTTCGTGATGATCGCCTCCACTCCGAGCCGGACGCAGAGGTCGACGTCCTCCGGTTCGTTGACCGTCCAGACGTGTGCCCGGTGGCCCGCGCGGTGCAGGCGGTCGATGTAGCCGGGGTGACTGCGCACGATCCGCATCCCGGGACCGGCGATCCGGGCGCCGGCCGGCAGCCGTCCGTCGCGCAGTCGCGGCGAGACGAACTGCATCAGATAGACGGTGGGCAGATCCGGTGAGGCGTCCTGGATGCGGTGCAGGGAGCGGGCCNNCCGCTCCTCGACCTGGCCCGCCCAGCGGGTCGGGTGCTTGGTCTCGATGGCCAGCTGGAGCGGACGCCCGGCGGCTCGTGTCTCGAGGAGCAGTTCGAGCAGCCGTTCCAGGGTGAGTACGGAGGTGAGCTCGCCCGGGACCGGGTCCCAGTCCGGGGACTCCGATTCCTCGCGGTCCTTCCACGAGCCGAAGTCGAGGGCGGCGAGCTCGGAGAGCTCCAGGGCGGAGACCGCGCCGCGACCGTTGGACGTACGGTTCACCCGACGGTCGTGTACGCATACGAGATGGCCGTCGGCGGTGAGCCGTACGTCGCACTCCAGGGCGTCGGCGCCGTCCTCGATCGCCTTCCGGTATGCGGCCAGGGTGTGCTCGGGGGCGTCGTCGGACGCGCCTCGGTGTGCGATGACCTGGATGGGATGCTGCGTGGTGTGCTGCTGCCGTGCTTGGGTCACCGCGTCATGGTGTCACCGGCGGGCCCGCGGGCGCGCGAACCTTGCGACGCGGGACCGTTTTGCCCGATGTAAAGACCCGTGCGCGGATGCACAGGTCCTGCTTACAGTGGTCTGACGTGCTGTGGGAAAAGCTGACTCCAGACACGTGCACAGCGGATCTCTTGCCGAATCATGATGTGGAACCGAGGAGTACAGAGCTGTGAGCACAGAGAACGAGGGCAACGAGGGCACCGCGGCCGAGGCCGCCCCGTCCGTTCCGTCCGCACCTCCAGTGCCGGCCGATGCTCCCCAGGGGCCTCCTGGAAGCGCGCCCCCGGCCGCTGCGCAGCCGGATGTGACGGCTGTGCAGCCGCAGGTCCCCCCGGCCCATGACCCGGCGACCACGCCCATGGCCCAGGTCCCGTCGGCGCCGCAGCCCCACAC
>NZ_JAFMPZ010000517.1 GCF_017353455.1 Streptomyces laculatispora | reverse complement strand
CCGCCGCCCGCAGCGACTCCACGAAGCCGGAGAGCGGTTCGCCGTGCAGCTGGAGGGCGATGCGGCGGCCCTCGACGCCCTCCGCCAGGAGCCGTTCCAGCACTTCCGCCATGGACTCGGAGGCGGGCGACCACGCCTCCATCAGCCCGGCGGCCCGGACCGCGCCCTTGACCTTGGGGCCGCGGGCCAGCAGCTCGACGCCGCGCAGCCGGTCCAGCAGCTGGGCCCCGATGCCCCAGCCGTCGGCGGCCTCGATCCAGCCCCGGAAGCCGATCGCGGTGGTGGCGAGGACCACGTCCGGGGCGCTCTCGATGAGGTCCCTGGTGGCGGCGTGGAGTTCGCTGTCGTCGGCGAGCGGCACGGTCCGCATGGCGGGGGCGTGCACCACGGTGGCGCCCCGCCGCCGCAGCAGCGTGGCGAGTTCGTCCGCCCGGCGCGCGGCGGTGACGCCGACCGTGAAGCCCGCGAGGGGCCCGTGCTGTTCGTCGTCGCGCATATGGTCTACCCGGCTCTCGTCCCGCTGCTGCTCGATGGTGCGGAGGACCGACCCTGCCAACGATGCGTGACAGGCTCGGTTCGCCCGTATTTCCCGCCCGTTACGTCACCCGACACCGTGCGGTCATCATCACACCCGGCATGGCTGAGCCGGGGCTTCGCCGGGAGGGCCGCGGTGCGGCGAAGGTATACCGCCCAGGTCACCGCGGAACAGGCCCCGTAGAGCACGAGGAAGGTCCGCAAGGCCGCCGTTCCGGTGCCCGAGGTCCGGAAGGACTGCCGGAAGGCGAGGTTGATGCCGAGCCCGCCGAGTGCGCCGACCGCGCCGACGAGCCCCCGCGGTCGGGATCAGGAAGAACGTACCGGCCGGGTCCACCCCGTACTCCGGCCCCGTGAACAGGACCATCACCGGCCGCAGGGTCCAGACCCAAGCGCGCGTTCCGGCTTGGTGCCGTGAGGTGAGCGGTGCGCAGCCTTGCTCTCACCGGGCCGGTGCCGGCCCGGTGAGGGCGGTCACCGCCGGTGCGGTCCCGGGGTCCCGGCCGGTTCCGGTGTGCCGCGTCCGGCGGCCCGCTTCCCGGTCCGCTTCGGTGCGCCGTTGGGCCAGAGCCGGGGCCGCCGCTTCGCCGCCACGTCCTCGACCCAGCCGACCGCGACGATCATCACCCCTATCAGGGGCCAGATCAGGATCAGCACGAGCACGTCGTACGACGCGTCGATGTACGTGTCGAGGTGGTCGCCGACCCACGGGATGTTCCACAGCTGGTCGATGATCGGCATCGTCGCCATGAGCAGCAGGTTGTGCCAGAGGTAGATCGTCACGGCCCGGTTGTTGGCCAGGGTGATCGGGCTGTCCCAGCCGGCCAGCCGGCCGGGCAGTTCCTTCCACGAGGGCGCGTACTGGAGCAGGATCGCGCAGAAGCCGAGTGACCAGGTGGCCTGGGCGA
Source organism: Streptomyces laculatispora (assembly GCF_017353455.1). Classification (GTDB taxonomy): domain Bacteria; phylum Actinomycetota; class Actinomycetes; order Streptomycetales; family Streptomycetaceae; genus Streptomyces; species Streptomyces laculatispora. Next base: position 4,091 of record NZ_JAFMPZ010000517.1, on the reverse strand, counting down.
GCGGGATCTCGTCCAGGTTCCAGCCCTCCTCGGTGAGGTGCCCGGACGCCCACCAGAGGGCGAAGGCCATGAGGAGCGCGGCCGAGGAGACCGAGATGTAGCGCGGAATCCTGCGCAGCAGCCCGTCGTTGTGGGCGAAGCCCAGGATCCAGCAGGAGCCGAACGTGCCGAAGTCGACGAGCGCCTCGCCCGTCGCCCCGGGAACGGCCACCAGACCGGTGCCGATGACGGCGGTGAGGCCGATCGGCGCGAGCAGCGTCACCCAGGGCAGTCTGCGGAACGCCTTCAGCAGCAGCGGTGAGGCCAGGACGAACCAGAGGTAGGCGCGGATGTACCAGAGCGGGCCCGCCGCCTGCTCGGCCCACGACAGTTCGAGGAAGCCGCCTTCAGAACCGCTCTCCCAGGGGTACGGCGGCGAGCCGATCGGCAGGATGTAGCAGCCCAGCTTGAGGAACCACCAGATGCCCTCCTCCCGCACCGGCTTGAGGCCCATCACGAACATCATCGGTACGACGAGGGCGGCGAACGCCCACATCGGCGGCAGCAGCCTGCGCAGCCGGCCGCGCAGGACGCTCCAGGCGGGCCGGGCCAGCGACCGGGCCATCAGGGAGCCGGCCAGGGCGAACATCACGCCCATGGACGGGAACAGGATGGTCAGCCAGGCCCAGCCGAACAGGTGGTAGACGACGACACGGACCAGCGCGACCGCACGGAGCAGGTCGAGATAGCGGTCGCGGCCGCCCGCCTTCGGCGCGGTGGCCGCCGGCTCCTTCGCGGGAGCGGGCACCGCCGCCCCGGCCTCGGGGGGCAGCGCGTACCGGACGTCGGCGGGCGCCCACTGCTGCTGCGTGGGGAACGGCACCGTGTGCGGCTCCCCGGGCGGCTGCTGCGGGTAGGCCGAGGGGTGGCTCGGGTGGGTCATGCGACGGGCCTCCGGTCATTGCTGCTGCCTCGCCGCTGGCTCGGCATAGAGCCGGGCGCCTCCACGGCGCCGGTGCGGCGCAGCTTCTGCCAGCGCAGCCGGCCGCCGGTGAGAGCGGTGATCCAGGACTGAAGCAGCACCACGTACATGAGCTGCCGGTAGAGGATCTGCTGGAGGGGCAGCGAGATCAGATACGTCATGCGTTCCCGGTCGAGCCGGAAGGCGTACGCGGCGCAGACGGCCTGCACCGCCAGGACGCCGAGCCAGGCGACGACCGTCTTCTGGGTGGGGCCGAAGACGAGTCCGTACAGCAGGAAGACGTCGATGAGGGGCGCGAGCAGCGGGGCGACGACCATGAACAGGGCGACGAACGGCAGCCCGACGCGTCCGAAGCGGCCGGAAGGCCCGCGGTCGAGGACCGCGCGGCGGTGCTTCCAGATGGCCTGCATCGTGCCGTACGACCACCGGTAGCGCTGGGACCACAGCTGCTGCACGGACTCCGGCGCCTCGGTCCAGGCGCGGGCGTTCTCCGCGTACACGACGCGCCAGCCGTCCCGGTGCAGGGCCATCGTGACGTCGGTGTCCTCGGCGAGGGTGTCCTCGCTCATGCCGCCGATCCGGTCCAGCGCGTCGCGGCGGAACGCCCCGACCGCGCCGGGGATGGTGGGCATGCAGCGCAGCAGGTCGTACATCCGGCGGTCGAGGTTGAAGCCCATCACGTACTCGATGTGCTGCCAGGCCCCGATCATCGAGTCCCGGTTGCCGACCTTGGCGTTGCCCGCGACGGCCCCGACCCGCGGATCGGCGAAGGGCTGCACGAGCTCGCGGACGGTGGCCGGCTCGAAGACCGTGTCGCCGTCCATCATCACGATGATGTCGTGGCGGGCGTGCGCGATGCCGTTGTTGAGGGCTGCGGGCTTCCCGGCGTTGCGCTGGCGCACCACCCGTACGTCCGGCAGCCACATCGCCTCGACGATGTCCGCGGTGCCGTCCGTGGAGCCGTCGTCGATGACGATGACTTCGACCGGATAGTCACTTGCCACCAGGGAGCGCACCGTGTTGGCGATGCACTCGCGTTCGTTGTACGCGGGCACCAGGACGGTCACCGGGCGGGTGACCGGCTCACCCCAACTGAAGTCCCGTTTGCGGACCCGGCGCGCGTGCACGAAGGAGAGCAGCAGCATCAGCCCGAAGCGGGTCAGGACCAGCACCCCGATGACGGCGAGACCGACCGCCATCACATCGGTGATGTGCTCCGAGACGTCGACGGCGTGGACGAACGCCTTGCCCTTCCAGAGCGCGAGGCCGGTGACCGGGGTGTGCGCGCTGGGGGCGCCGAGGGCGTCGGTGAGGTTGGCGAACTCGTACCCCGTGTCCTGCATCCTGGGCAGGAAGTGGCCGAGCGCGGCCACGGTCTGGGACCGGTCGCCGCCCGAGTCGTGCATCAGGACGATGGCGCCCTTGCCGTCCTTCGGTGTGGCGTTCTTGCTGATGACGCCGACACCGGGGCGCTTCCAGTCCTCGCTGTCGGTGTTGTTGACGACGGTGAGGTAGCCGCGGCTGCCGATGTACTCGGTGACCGGCCAGGACTTGTCGTCCATGGCGTCGGCGAACGAGGAGTACGGCGGCCGGAACAGCGAGGTACGAATTCCGGCCGCGCCCGCCAGCACCAGCTGGTTCTGCGAGAGCTCCCAGTCGATGCGGGCGTGGGACTGGTAGGAGAGGTCGGGGTGGTTGAAGGTGTGCAGCCCGACCTCGTGCCCCTCCTCGACCATGCGCTTCACCAGCTCGGGATAGCGCGAGGCCATGGTGCCGGTGACGAAGAAGACGGCGTGCGCGTCGTACTCCTTGAGCTTGTCGAGCACGCGCGGGGTCCACACCGGGTCGGGGCCGTCGTCGAAGGTCAGCACGATGCGGTGATCCGGGATGCGCAGGGTCTTGGCGGGCTCGGTCGCGCTGCGCGCGTCGATGACCGGTCCGCCTTCGAGGACCTGCTCGGGCACCTGGTCGGTGGCCGCCGGTGGCTGAATCCGGTGGTCGGCGAGGATTTCGCTGTGCACGTAGCCGCGCAGCATCAGCATGGCGAGCAGGGCGACGAGGAGCAGGAACGGCAGCAGATAGCGCATGGGGAGCCTGCGCCGCCGGGTCTGCTTCTTGCGATTGTGCCTGCCCCGTGTGACGGGGGTGGTCATTTACTTGGCGCCTTCTTGCTCTTGCACAGGAGGTTCCGAGGACTCGACGGGCGGTGCCGCGGTGTCCGGCGGCGGTGTCCCGGGATCGGCGGGAGGCGTCCCGGTACTGGTGGGCAGGGTCGAGACCGAGCTTTCGGCGGTCGGCGCGGTGGCATCACCGCCGCTGATCTGGGTCCGGTCCCCGGCCGGTACGACGGGACCCGGCGGCGAGGAGCCGGCGTCGGGCACCGAGGCTCCGGCGGCGGCGGAGCTGCCCGGTACCGGGGCGCTGCTCCCGTCCACCGGGGCGGACTGCGAGGAGCCGGCCGTCGCACCGGGTGTGACCGGGATGCCCACGCTCTCGCCCGGCGCGGGAGGCACCTGTACCTCTTCCGCCTTCGGGTGCTCGTCCTGGCCGGAAAGCGGCAGGAACGGAGCGCTGGAGTTGCCGCCGAGGACGGCGCCGACGAGCGTCACCGCGAAGCAGACGCAGACCGCGGCGATCACCCAGCCGAACCGCCGGAGCGTCTTGCTCCGCCGCCCGCTCTCGTCGACGAAAACAGGGCCGTCGGAGCCATCCGGAGCGCCGGGTTCCGGGAGCAGCTCAGAGAGCTGCCGTCCCAGACCGTCGAGTTGGATGGTGACTTCGTTCGGCTCGTGTGTGTGCCCCGCATGGGCACCTTCACGCCAAGTTTCCACTGTTGTACGCACTTCCCCCACTCAGGATCGGGTGCGCGCAAATGACCGGTTGTGTATCGCCGGACCGGGCCCCCACCCTGCCCAAGCGCCCCCTACCACAGCGCACCCGGACGATGAATGTAGCGCACGCCGAGGACGCTCCGACCCTACTGTCCGGTGTTGTTCATCGTGAGACATACATCTGTTCCGACTTCGAGGCGTACCGCCGAACTGCACGCCGGTGCGCGCGCTCCCACGCGCCCCTTCATGGCCGGCCGGCCATCGGGGCAGAAAAAAACGAGGACCCCGTTGCCGGTGGC
>NZ_JAFMPZ010000516.1 GCF_017353455.1 Streptomyces laculatispora | reverse complement strand
GAACCCGACCACCGCGCCGGGTCCTCACCATGTCCACCGGCCGACACGGCTTCAAACAACCTCGCTCAGCCACCCAGCAACCCCAGCTGAAACGGCAAGGTTAGAGGCTACGGCGCCGAGGTTTCCTTCTTGCTTGGCCATTCGAACAGAACGACGTGCCAACTATTCTTTTCGTGTACCAGGTCAACCGTCTCCCGCAGCGGGCGCTCCTCGCTGGCAGAAGCCGTCAGGGCGACCTTGCCCATGTAGTTGCCCATCTGGTCGTACTGGATGGGCACATCCGTGATCGTGAGCCCCTTGCCGCCCTTGGCTCGAACGATCTCGTCCGCCTGCTTCCGTGACCAGGGCTCGTCGGGGGCGGCCCCGACCTCAAGGAGGGCTTTCACGTCACGGTCGTTGAGGGCCTTGACGTAGCGCTTGACTGCATCCGGGGCCCCAGAGGGCGGCTTGCTACTACCAGAGGCGCCGCCGTCATCAGAGGTGCCCCCGGTGCCACAACCCGCGGTAAGGAGCAACGCAATGGTTGCTACGCGCGTGCGTCGCCTAGTCATAGCCCCTCCAAGGTGCACTGGCCGTCAGCTTCTCAGGTCCGGTGGGCATAGAACCAGGCCCGAGGGTATTTGTGAAGAATCTTCTTGAGGCTTCTGTTGTGCACGCTGGGAGTGTGGTAGGTGAGGTACGTATTGTTGCCAGCCCACTTGGTGACAACCATCGTGTGGTCGTATCGTGCCGGCCATCGCCCGCCGCGGCACACTCCACGGCACCGGGCTGGGCACCTACCGGTGGTTCGTGGAACGCACCTTCGCCTGGCTCCACGGCTTCAAACGCCTCCGCATCCGTATCCGCTGGGAACGACGAGCAGACATCCACGAAGCCCTCCTCAAGCCGGCCTGCTGCCTGATCACCCGCCGACAGATCAACTCATTGTGTTAGCCGTTGTTTAGACTCCCTGTTCCATGAAGGTTCTGATCTCAGTCGACATGGAGGGCATCTCGGGGATCGTGCATCCCGCCGAGACGCGTCCGGACGGTTACGACTACCCGCGCAGCAGGGCGTTGATGACGGCCGAGACGAACGCCGTGATCGCCGGCGTCCTCGATGCCGAGCCCACCGCGACGGTTCTGGTCGCCGACGCACACGGCCCGTTCCGCAATCTGCTGCCGGAGGAGCTGGACCGGCGGGCCCACCTGGTACGCGGCAAGCCGCGCCCGCTGGGCATGCTCGGCGGGCTCGACGAGGACACCGACGCCGTGCTGCTGATCGGCTACCACGCACGGTCCGGCTCCGGCCCCGCCGTGCTGGCGCACACCATGAACGGCGAGCTCCTCGACGTGCGCGTGGCCGGGCGGTCCATGGGCGAGACCGGCCTCAACGCCGCCATGGCCGGGCACCTCGGCGTGCCGGTGGTCCTGCTCAGTGGCGACGACGCCGCCTGCGCCGAACTCCTCGACCTGGTCCCCTCGGCGGCCACCGTCGCGGTCAAGCAGGCACTCGGCCAGGGCGCCGCGATCGCCCTGCACCCCGAGGAGGCCCGGGAGCGCCTGCGCCGGGCGGCCGCCGAGGCCGTGACGCGGCGCGCCCAGGTCTCACCGCTGACGCTCGACGGGCCGATCGCGGTGGAGGTCGACCTCTACAGCGGCTCCTCGGTCGACCTGGCCCTGCTCGTACCAGGCGTCTCACGCGCCGGGGGCGGCCGCACGATCGCCTTCACCGCCACCGACTTCGCCGAGGCCTACCGGCTGGCCCTGCTGATGGCCCAGCTCTCCACCATCAAGCCCGGCTGACGCCTCCCGTGGCGCGCGGCTCCCAGGTGGCCCGCCCCACACCCGAGGTCCACGACCCGTAGTCCGCTCACGTCACCGGCCAGCTTCAGCATGGCCGGGCGATCGGTGTACGCGTTGTAGGCACTGTGCGTTGCCTGGGCGGCGAACCGCTCGCACATCTCGTCGTGGTACGCGGTATCGGCTCTCAACCGGTCATTCCGGCAACAGCGCCTGTTCTCAAGAGTCCTGACGACTGCGGGCGTTCATGCCGCAGGCTGCCGAGCCCGCGGCACGGAGGCTCACACCTTTTTCGCCATGCCGTCCCGGCCGCCCGTGCGGGTCCTCCGGCCCCGTCAGCCCTCGTAGCCGTTGGCGGCGAGGATCTTGTCGATACGGGCGAGGTGCGCCGCCTCCCACTCGTCGAGGGTCTCGGCCGCCTCCTTGGCCACCTTCGCACGGGCGTCGAGCAGCACGTCCTCCTGCCGGGCCCCCGGCGTGACGACGATGCCCTCCTCGTCGGCGACCACGATGTCCCCGGCCGCCACGGTCACCCCGCCGCACCGCACGGGTTCGTTGAGCGGCGTCACGGCCTTCTTGGCCCCCGGGAAGGGGATGACGCCCCGGGCGAAGACGGGAAAGCCCAGCTCCCGCAGCTCGGCGAGATCCCTGAGCACTCCGTTCGTCACGAACGCCGCGATCCCCCGGCGCTGCGCCACGGCGCACATGTTCCCGCCGGCCAACGCGTACTCCACATCGCCCGCTTCGACGACGATGACCGAACCGGGTTCGGCGCGATGAATGGCCGCGTGCAGCATGAGGTTGTCCCCCGGAGGGCACCGCACGGTGAACGCCGGCCCGGCGACCCGCTGCGACGGCCACAGGGGGCGAATCCCGGTGTCCATGACCTGCCCGCGCCCCAGGATGTCGGCGAGAGTGGTCGGTGAGATGTCCCTGAAGCCGCTGACGTCGTACATGCGCATCCTCCGCTCGGTGCCGCCCCCCGGAACCGAGACGGGCCCCGATATTCCACGGTCCACGGGCTTCCCGGTCAACTGGATAGACCCGTCACTGAGCACACAGTTGCCCACCTTCCACTTCGTCCTGGACGAGAGCGTGCTGATCCGTCCCATCGGCGGCCGGAACGTGCACAGAGAGCAATTGCAGAAGCTGCTGCACATCGGTGGGCTCCGCACGGTGCAGCTCCAGTTGATGCCGCTGGACCGCACGGAACAGCCCAGCCTCGACGGCCCGTTCACCCTGGTCACACCCAAGGGACGGCAGCAGGTTGCATACCTGGAGATCCACACGTATCCCCGGCTGATCACCGGTCTGGAGGAGGTCCGTGTGCTGGCTGCACGCTATGGAACGATCCAGTCGGCAGCCCTCACGCCGAGGGAGTCTCTGGCCGCGATCGAGAAGATGTTGGGAGAGCGATGAACGCCGAGCAACTGCGCTGGTTCAAGAGCAGCTACAGCAGTGGCGGTGGCGGCGAGTGCATCGAGGTGGCCGCCTGCCCCACCATCGTCCACGTCCGCGATTCCAAGAACGTCCAGGGCTCCCCTCGACGTCGCTCCGGCCGCCTGGTCCGCCTTCGTCACGCACGCCCGCCGGGGCTGACCCGCACCGGATCGCAGGAATCCGCGTCCCGGTGAAACGACGAGCCGCGACCCGGTCCCCCGCGTCGCGGTAACCCACGACGTAAAAGGCTTTAAAGCACTTGGGTAAAGAAATTTCACCACCCCGACCCCACCCGGCGGGCCCGTCACCCGCACGGGTGAGGTTTCCCAACTGAGTTGGATTTGGCACCGGTTGCCTGGCATATGCTCGCCGCACCAAACTTCAGACATGAGACGGCCCCCGGCGGGACAGCAATCCCGAACGAGGGCCTGACCAACGAGGAAGAAGAAGCTTCCCGATGGATACCCAGCAGATTATCGCGCCCTCTCCTGCCCCGTCCGCCGGTGTGGTGCATGTCAACATCCGTCACACCAGCGGCTTCACCGTGGTGGGCAATCACCTCAGCCAGCACGAGGAGCTCTCCCTCGCCGCCAGGGGCCTCGCCGTGCACATCCAGTCGCTGCCGCCCGGTGCCAGGGTCGGCATCAAGACCCTCGTCGAGCGGCTGCCGGACAGTGAGCACCGCATCGCCTCCGCCCTGCGTGAGCTGGAGGAGTTCGGCTACCTGAAGCGGACCAGGCAGCGCGGACCGGACGGCCGGGTCCACACGCGCACGGTGTCCTACAACCATCCGGAAGCCGCCGCCCTCGGCAAGGAACAGCAGCCCAGGCGCCCGGCCGGTCACCCGGCTCCGACCCCAGCACCCGCAGCACCGGCGCCACCTCAGCCGCAGCCGCCCGCAGAGGCCATCGCGCCCCGGCTCGTGCCCGTACCCACGGCGCAGAAGCCGCCGCCCCCGCCGCTCCCGACGCCCCTGGACCCCAGGCCCCAGCTCCTGCACACCGCTGCGGCACTGCTCGCCGGGCTGCGGCACCAGGCGCCCCAACTCGTGCTCACCGAGGCCGACATCGCGTACCTGGCGCCTGCCGTCGCGGCCTGGTTCGAGCGGGACGCCTCGCCCGCCGCCGTACGTCACGCCCTCACGGCGGACCTGCCTCACCCACTGAGGTTCCCGGCGAAGCTGCTGCGGCACCGGCTCACGGCGCTCCTCCCGCCGGGGCGCTCGCTCCCTGCCGCCTTTCGAGCCGTGCCGCTCCAGAACTGCGACGACTGCGACCGCGCGTTCAGAGCCCCCGAACCGGGCTGCTGCGATGGATGCGCCGCATCGCAGAGCCAGGCGGCGTCGGCCTGACGCGGCAGCTCGGGGAAATGGCGATGCGGTCGGGGCTCGGGTCCGTCAGACTCACCGGCATGACTGCGAAGATTGCCCGCATCAACCCCGCCCTTCTGCACGAGACGCCCGGCTATCACCACATCACCGTCGTCGAGGCCGGCCGGACGGCCTACCTCGCAGGCCAGTGCCCGCTCGACGGCAGTGGGGCGCTCGTCGGCGAAGGGGCTCTTGAGGACCAGATCGATCAGGTGGTGGCCAACGCGATGACCGCCCTCGCGGCGGTGGGCGCCCGGCCGCTCGACGTCGTCCGTTCGGTGATCTACGTGCGCAGCGACGAGAGGGCCGTCCTGGGGACCGCCTGGCAGCGACTCACCGACTCGGCCCTCGGACCGGCGTTCACCACTGCCAGCACCCTGCTCGGCGTGTCCCAACTCGGCTTCACAGGGCAGCTCGTGGAAGTGGATCTCACCGCGATGCTGCCCTGAGAAGCCGATACGGGCGCGGAAGTTCGCCCGTCAGGGCGTGATCAGATGCGCACCGCGCCCACGATGGACCCGATGGTGCTCATCGACTCGTAGCGGACGAAGGCGCCCGGGTACGGGGCGTGGAGCACGTTGCCGCCGCCCGCGTAGAGCCCCACGTGCGTGTTGCCGTTGAAGAAGACCAGGTCGCCCGGCTTCAGCTGGCTCTGCCCGATGCGGGTGCCCTCGTTGATCTGGGTGTACGTGGTGCGGGTGATCTGGACACCGGCCTGGGCGTAGGCCCACTGGGTCAGACCCGAGCAGTCGAAGGCGCCGGGGCCGGTGGCGCGCGCCTGATACGGCATACCGATCCGCGACGCAGCGGCCTGGAGGGCGGCCGCACCGCGGGCGGACGCGGGGGCCTCCTTGCCGAGTTCGACCCGGTCACCGGTGCCCCGGCTGGCGCGCACCTTGTCGCTGGCGGCGTTGCTGGCGCGTGCCTCGTCGTCGCGCATCTGCTGGCGCTCGGCGGCGGTCAGGGTGTTGAGCACCTTCTGGGCCTCGGCGAGCTTGCCCTGCTGCTGCTTCTTCTTCGCACCGAGCGTCTTGCGGACGTCGGCCAGGTCGTTCAGCTTGTCCTGGGCCTCCTTGCGCTCCTGCGCGAGGGTCCGCTGCTTGCTCTGGATCTTCGTCAGCGACTCGGTCTGCTTGGCCGTCAGCTGGTCCAGCGCGGAGGCCTGGTCGAGGAAGCTGTCCGGGTCCGAGGCGAGGAAGAGCTGCACCGAGGGGTCGATGCCGCCGGAGCGGTACTGCGCGGCGGCGA
>NZ_JAFMPZ010000515.1 GCF_017353455.1 Streptomyces laculatispora | reverse complement strand
CGGCGGCGGTGGCGCCACCGCGAGAGCGTCCCGGTAGCGGGCTCGCGCGCCGTGGTCCTCGGCGCCGGGCCGGTCGGGCGCGCCATCACCCGGCTGCTGATGGCGCTGGGCGTCGAGGTGGCGCTGGTGGGGCGCACCGCCCGGCGCACGATCCACGGAGCGGGGGATCTGGACCGGCTGGCGGCGCAGGCCGACTGGGTGATCTGCGCGGCGCCGCTGACCCCGCGGACGTACGGGATGTTCGACACCCGGTTCTTCGGGCTGATGCAGCCGTCCGCCCGGTTCATCAACGTGGGGCGCGGCCCGATGGTCGTCGAGGGTGACCTCATGGACGCGCTGCGCAAGAGGTGGATCGCGGGTGCGGCACTCGATGTGTTCGAGCGGGAACCGCTCGGCCCGCAGAGCCCGCTCTGGGACGTGCCCAATCTGATCGTGTCTCCGCACATGAGCGGTGACACGGCGGGCTGGCGGGACCGGCTGGGCGAGCAGTTCGTCGCGATGTACGAACTGCTGGCGGCCGGGCAGCCGTTGCCGAACGTGGTGGACAAGCGGCTCGGCTACATCCCGGGGACGGACCTGGACGAGTGACCCCAACCCGGCCCGCTCGATACCGACTTCAGCACCCCATTGCGGACATCTGCTGATATCACACCGTCATCCGTCCCATCCCGCAAGGAAATACGCCCCGCACCCATCGCGTCGCGCTCCGCCCACCTTCAGACACGGGAAGGTCACCCTCCGGCCACCGTTCGGTTACATGCGGCCTCTTCCTGCATAGACGTACGGGATCGGGCAGCGTTCACCCTGTCCGGACTGTTCGAACCTTCCAGGAGACTGCGAACCATGGCTGACTTCCCGAACCTGTCCCGCCGGGGCTTTCTCAACCGATCGGCGGCCGTGGGCGGTCTGCTCGTCGTCCCCGGCCTGCTCACCGCTTGCAGCAAGACCGGCGCCGACTCCGCGGACGGCGAGGGAGCCCTCGCCAAGCTCCGCAAGCAGGGTTTCGTCCGGGTCGCGTACGCCGACGAGGCCCCGTACGGGTACATGGAGGGCAAGCAGCTCAAGGGCGAGGCGCCCACCCTGCACCGGGAGATCTTCAAGGCGCTGGGTGTCGACGAGCTGAGGCCGACCCTCTCCGAGTGGGACGGGCTGATCCCGGGCCTGCAGGCCAGCAAGTACGACGTGGTCAGCGCCGGTATGGCGATCACCCCGGAGCGCTGCGCCAACGCACTTTTCTCGGAGCCGGAGTTCATCTCACCGACCGCGATGATGGTGAAGAAGGGCAACCCGAAGAAGATCACCGATCTGGCGTCCGCGAAGGCGGCCGGGGTCACCATCGGTGTGATGGCGGGCGCGGTCGAGGGCTCGTACGCCAAGGGCGCGGGCATATCCAAGGACAGGATCAAGACCCTGCAGAAGCCGCAGGACGGCGCGGACGCGGTCAAGGGCGGCCGGATCGACGCGTTCCTGCTGACCGGCATCTCGCTGCGCTGGCTCGCCAAGACCAACGCGGGCACCGAGGTCACCGACGCCTTCCTGCCGGAGCTCGACGGGAAGAAGCAGTACAGCCCCGGCGGCGCCGTCTTCCGCAAGGGCAACGAGGAGCTGCGGGACGCCTTCAACCGCGAGCTGAAGAAGATCGTCTCCGACAGGTCGCGCTATGTGAGCCTGCTCCAGGACTACGGCTTCGGGGCCACCGAGCTCCCGCCGGCCACCCTGAAGACGGCCGATCTGTGCAAGGGCTGACAGGGACGGAACCCACCGCATGAGTGATTTCTTCTCCGCCTTCATGGACGATCTCCCACAGTTGCGCTCGGGTCTGTGGGTGACCCTGGAGGCCACGATCCTGGGCGCACTGCTGGCCCTGGTGCTGTCGTTCGTCCTCGGGCTGATGTCGATCAGCCGGCTGCTGCTGTCGCGGGGCGTCTCGCGCGTGGTGGTGGAGTTCTTCCGCGGCACCTCGCTGTACGTCCAGCTGTTCTGGTTCTACTACGCGATGCCGCCGCTCACGGGGTACGAGCTGTCGCCGCTGCTCTGCGGCGTCCTCGCCTTCGGCCTCAACTACGGTGCGTACGGGGCCGAGGTGGTGCGCGGGGCGATCAACTCCGTGCCGCGCGCCCAGTACGAGGCGACGATCGCGCTGAACATGACGCCGCTGCACCGGATGCGCAAGGTGATCCTTCCGCAGGCCTGGGTGCAGATGCTCCCCTCCCTCACCAACCTGCTGATCCAGCTGCTGAAGTGCACGCCGCTGCTGTGGCTCATCTCGGCGGCCGACCTGATGACCGCGGTCGAGAAGCTGCGCAGCCGTACGGGTGAGACCCTCACCGCGTATGTGACCCTGCTGGCCTGCTACTTCGTACTGGCGTACGCGCTGACCCTGCTGATGAACCTGCTGGAGCGGTCCGCCAAACGGCGGCTCGGCCTGGAGACCGGCGGGCGCAGCCTGCTGAAGTCCCGCAGCGCCGTGACGGCCGGAGCCGCCGGAGGTGCCCGGTGAACGAGGGATTCAAATGGGACGCCGTCGGCGAGGCCCTGCCCCTGCTCCTCCAGGGGTTCAAGGTCACCTTGCTGGCCACCCTGCTGGGCACGGTGGTCGCCGCCGTGCTCGGGCTGGCGATCGCGGTCGCCGGACGGGCCCCGAGCCGGTTGGTGACCGTGCCGGTGAAGATCGTGATGGAGTTCATCCGCTCCACCCCACTGCTGATCCAACTGGTCGGCGCGGCCGCCGTGTTCAGCTCGGTGGAGCCGCTGACCATCGGCATCGTGGTGCTGGGCATCCACTACGCCACGTACACCTCCGAGGTGTACCGCGCCGGGATCGACAGCGTCCCGAAGGGGCAGTGGGAGGCCTGCCGGGCCCTGTCGATGTCGCCCCGGCGGACCTGGCAGGCGGTGATCCTGCCGCAGGCGGTGCGCAACGTACTGCCCGCCCTCGGGAACTACGCGATCCTGATGTTCAAGGAGACCCCGTTCCTCGCCGTGATCACGGTGCAGGAGATGGTCTTCAAAGCCCGTGAGTACGGGGCCGGGCACTTCGTGTACACCGAGGTGTTCACGCTCGCCGGAGTGCTCTTCCTGGTCGCGAGCTACCCGACCTCGCTGTTGATGAGAAAGCTGGAGAAGCGCCTTGGCCACTGAACCTCTCCCCCTGCAGAAGACCGCGGCCACGGCGCCCGAGGACGTCGTGGCGGCCCTCGCCTCCACGGACAGCGGGCACCCGCTGGTCCGCTTCGACAAGGTGGTCAAGCAGTACGGCGACCACGTCGTCCTCGACCAGCTGGACTTCACGGTCGAGCGCGGCGAGCACGTCACCCTGATCGGGCCCAGCGGCTCGGGCAAGACCACGATCCTGCGGCTGCTGATGACGCTGGAGAAGGTCAGCGACGGCGTGATCCGGATCAACGGCGACCCGCTGACCCATATGCGGGGGGCGGACGGCTCGCTGAAGCCGGCGTCCGAGAAGCATCTGCGCGAGGCGCGGAAGAAGATCGGGATGGTCTTCCAGCAGTTCAACCTCTTCCCGAACATGAAGGTGCTCCAGAACATCACCGAGGCACCGGTCAACGTCCTGGGCATGGACCGCGACAAGGCGGAGGCCCGGGCCCGGGAGCTGCTCGATCTGGTCGGGCTGTCCGCGAAGACCGACGCCCACCCCTCCCAGCTCTCCGGCGGCCAGCAGCAGCGGGTCGCGATCGCGCGGGCGCTGGCGATGGAGCCGGAGATCCTGCTCCTGGACGAGGTCACGTCCGCGCTCGACCCGGAGCTGGTGGCGGGCGTACTGGAACTGCTGGGCGACATCGCCAGGAACACCGACATCACCATGCTCTGTGTGACCCACGAGATGAACTTCGCCCGGGACGTCTCGAAGAAGGTACTGATGTTCGACGCCGGTCGGGTCGTGGAGTCGGGACCGCCGGAAAAGATCTTCTCCGATCCGGAGCACGAACGTACACGCGAATTCCTCAACGCGGTGCTGTGACCTCGGCATCCTTCAATCGCCAATGACTCTGGCATATGCCAGACGAGTGCGCCCCAGCTCGCAGCGCCGGGGCGCACCGCCGAGTCGTCAACACCCGCCCCTGAAGAGGCCCTTGGCGGCTATCGTGAGGGCACAGCTTGCGGTCACAACCTGGTAGGGGGAAACCGTGGCGTTGAAGCCCGAACCGACCACGCCGTTCCATTCGGTGCAGTACGCCCTTCGTGTCCTCGAAACGGTCTCCAAGCACGGCAACGGTGTGACGGACGCCCGGATCGCCCGGGAGACGGGACTGCCCGTGGGGCATCTCGCCTCCCTCCTGCTCATGCTGCGCCGTGAGGGGTACGTCGAGCAGATCACCGACGGCGCGTACGTGACCGGCGCCTCACTGTTGCTGCTCGGCTCCGGTGCGGCGCGCAGACAGGCCGTGGAGGCCCGGCTCCAGCAGGCGCTGACGCAGCTGCGCGACTCGGTCGGTGCCGCGATCTACATCAGCCGGTACGTGGACGGCGAGATCCGGGTCACCCAGTTCGCCGACGGTCCGCGCACCCCGGCGGTCAACGAGTGGGTGGACTTCCGGTCCGCGGCCCACGCGTCGGCGTTCGGCAAGTGCCTGCTGACCCAGCTGGACCAGAACGGGCGCCGCGACCACATTTCGCGGCACAAGACCGCGCGGCTGACGTCGCGGACCATCACGAGCGAGCAGGCCCTCTTCTCCAAGCTGGACAGCCAGCCGGCGACGGTCCCGGTGCTCGACCTCCAGGAGTACGCGGTCGGCACGGTGTGCGCGGCGGTGCCGCTGACCGCGGGAGCCTCGGCGGGATGCCTGGCGCTCTCGCTGCCGATCGAGGACGCGCATCGCCTGCGCGAGGCGGCGGACACGCTGAACCGGCGCGCGGCACCGGTGCTGCTGTCCCTGGCCCTGTAGCGCTCCGGAGGCGCCTGACGCGGGGGTCGGGACACGTGTCATCGGCACCCCCGAGGACCAGGTATTATTTTCGAGTCAGCACGCGCCGCTAGCTCAGTTGGTTAGAGCAGCTGACTCTTAATCAGCGGGTCCGGGGTTCGAGTCCCTGGCGGCGCACAGACACCACACGAGGCGGTCCCCGTTCAACGGGGACCGCCTCGTGTGTTTTGTGCTGCCCTCGACGCCAGACAAACGTCTTACACATCAGTTTTACACGCTCGTTTTACACATACGTACTAGACAACTGTTTTACACACTCGTATATTCCTGGCATGACAACACCTACGAGCACCGCCACCGCCCCCGGCGAGCTTGCCGGCCGCAGGGAATGGACCGCCTTCGTGGTCCTGCTGCTCCCTCTCCTCCTGGTCTCGATGGACGTGTCCGTCCTCTTCTTCGCGATCCCGTCCATCGACCGGGACCTCGCACCCAGCGCCACCCAGCAGCTCTGGATCTTCGACGTGTACGGCTTCGCCCTGTCCGGCCTGCTCATCACGATGGGCTCGCTCGGTGACCGGATCGGCCGCCGCAGGCTGCTGATGATCGGCGCCTTCGCCTTCAGCGCGGCCTCGGTCGGCGCCGCCTACGCCACCGGCCCCGAGATGCTCATCGCGGCCCGCGCCCTGCTGGGGATCGGCGGTGCGACGCTGATGCCGTCCACGATGGGCCTGGTGCGCAACATGTTCCGCGACGAGCGGCAGCGCAGCCGGGCCGTCGGTATCTGGTCCGGTGCCATGGCGGGCGGGATCGCGCTCGGCTCGGTGCTCAGCGGCGTCATGCTGGAGCACTTCTGGTGGGGTTCGGTCTTCCTGATCAATGTGCCGGCGATGGTGCTGCTGCTGGTCCTGGTGCCGGTGCTGGTGCCGGAGTTCAAGGACCCGGCCCCGGGGCGGTTCGACTTCCTCAGCGTGCCGCTGTCGATGGGTGCGGTGCTGCCGGTCGTCTACGGGGTCAAGGAGAGCGCCGCCCACGGCATGGACACGCGCAACGGGCTGATCATCCTCGCCGGGCTGGCCGTCGGCTGGGTCTTCGTCCGCCGACAGCGCGCCCGCGGCGACGCGATGATCAGCCGCGAGCTGTTCCGCGCCCGCGGCTTCGCCGCCGGGATCGGCCTGAACGCGCTGGCCTCCTTCGCGATGATGGGCTCCGCCTTCTTCACCACCCAGTACCTCCAGTCGGTCCTCGGAATGGGCACGATGGAGGCCTCGCTGTGGAGCCTGGCACCGTCACTGGCGGTCGGTGCGGCCGCGCCCGCCGCCACGGCCATCGCCCAGCGGACCGAGCGCAGCCACGTGGTCTGCGCCGGGTTCGTCATCGCGGCGGCCGGATTCGGGATCCTCGCCCTGTCCGGCACCGACTCGCTGTGGCTGCTGCTCGTCGGCTCGGCCGTGATGAGCAGCGGCATCGTGACCGTGATGGCGCTCGTCTCGGACCTGGCGCTGTCCACCAGCCCGCCGGAGAAGGCGAGTTCGGCCGCCTCGCTGCTGGAGACCGGGCAGGAGTTCGGCGGGGCGATGGGGATGGCGCTCCTGGGTGCGGTGGCGACCGCGGTCTACACCGCCGAGATGCCCGACTCGGCGCCGGACGTGGCCCGCAGGACGCTGCCCGGAGCGCTGTCCACCGGCGACGGTTCACTGATCTCGGTCGGGCGGGAGGCCTTCGTGCACAGCATGCAGTTCGCGTCGGTCGCGGGGTCACTGATCCTGCTGGCGGGGGCCGTCCTCGCCGTGACGCAGCTGCGGCGGGCGGCCCTCCCACGCCCGTCCGGCGTCCGATGACAGCAGCTCGGCGCGCCCGTGCTCCTCGAACTCACCGGTAAGGGCTGTCAGTTGTTCCTCCCCGAACGGGACGTACCTGCCTTCCGGGTCCCGGCACCACACCGCGGCCCCGGACCAGAATCCCGCCAGCCGCAGCCCGGCCCGGTGCACCTTGTTCGTCGCCGTCACCGGCATCGCGCGCACGATCCGTACGAACCGGGGCGCCATCTTCGTCCCCAGGTCGGGCTGGTCCCGGAGGAACGCGGCGAACGCGTCCGGATCGAACCGGACCCCGTCGCGCAGCGCCAGCGCCGCCATCACCTGGTCCCCCGCGACCGGGTCGGGCACCGCGTAGACCGCCACGGCCGCCGCGTCCGTCCAGCGGGCGAGGATGTTCTCGATCATCGCGGCGGCCAGGTTCTCGCTGTCGACCCGCAGCCGGTCCTCGGTCCGGCCCGCGAAGTAGAGGAAGCCGTCGGGGTCGCGGAAGAAGAGGTCACCGGTCCAGTACCAGCCGCCGCGCACCCGGGCGGCGTCCGCCTCCTCGTTGCGCCAGTAGCCCTCGAACGGGGTCCGGCCGCGGTTGACCAGCTCCCCTATCGCGGCGGCGCCGTTGAGCAGCTTCCCGCCCTCACCGAAGACCGCGGCGACCCGCTCGCGGCCGCTCGAAGGGTCGACGACGGCGAGGTCGTCGCGGTCCGAGGCCCGGCCGATCGCGCCCGCCGGGGTGTCCGGGGTCCGCTGGATCGCCGCACCGCCCTCCGAGGAGCCGTAGCCCTCGGTCAGCCGCACCCCGAACCGCTCCCGGAAACGGGCCGCGTCCACGGCGCCCGCCTCGGTGCCGAAGCCGATGCGCAGCGGGTGCTCCCGGTCGTCGGGGCGCTCGGGTGTGGCCAGCAGGTACTGCACGGCGCGGCCGACATAGGTGAAGTACGTGGCCCCGTGGGCGCGTACGTCGGCGAGGAAGCCGGATGCCGAGAAGCGGCGGCGCAGCGCGACGGCGGCGCCGCCGGCCAGTGCGGGTGCCCAGTCGGCGATCACCGCGTTGCCGTGGAACATCGGCATGCAGATGTAGTGGACGTCCTCGCGCCGGACCCCGAAGTGGTCGACGAGCGACTGACCGGCCGCGGCGAGCCGCCCCTGGGTGCAGACGGCGGCCTTGGGCGCGCCGGTGGAGCCCGAGGTGAAGTAGAGGAGCATCCGGGTTCCGGGCCCGGGGCGGCCGAGGACCGCGTCGCCCGGCTCCGCCCCGGCGTAGGGGGCGAGCAGTCCGGCGTACGCCTCGGTGTCGGTGACCAGCACCCGGACGCCCGGCAGCTCCAGGCCGTCGAGCAGCGGCAGATGGGCGCGCTCGGTGATCAGTACCCGGCATTCGGTGTGCAGGATGTCGCGGGCCAGTTCGGCGCCGCGACGGGTGGGGTTGATGCCGGCGACGGCGGCCCCGGCCAGGGCCGCCGCGCTCAGCCACAGCGAAAATTCCGGGGTGTTGTCGAGCAGCACCCCGAGGTGCGGTTCACTGCCCGCCGGCAGCAGATCCGCCAGGAGCGCGGCCCGTGCGGCAGCGCCCGAGGCGACCTGGTGGTGACTGAGGACGATGTCCTCGTACCTCAGTCCGGGCCGGTGGTCGCCCCATTGGCGCTGTACGAGCTCCGCGACGGTGCCTGCGCTCCTCATGGCGCCGCACGGTAACTGACTACACGTCAGAACTGAACATCGGAGCACGAGTAGAACGCGTTGGCCGTGTCCGCGATGTTCCAGACGCTCAGGATGATGTGCTTCCCGGTCTTCTGGGTGGGGATGGTGCCCTGCTGGGTCAGCGTGGCCGGGGGCTGCTGGTTGTTGTACGGCACCGTCATGAACGGCTGCGACTCCAGGTCGGAGCGCTTGAGCGGCTTGGTGGGGTCCCAGCCGTTCTTGGTGATGTAGTAGCGGAAGTCCGTCGTGGCGTGCCGGGCGGTGAACTGCCAGCGGAAGCTGAAGCCCTGGCCCGCGGTGACGTGGGTGGCGGGCCAGTTGCCGCCCCGCGGGTCGTCGAGCTGCGCGAACTCGCCGTGGCCACCGGAACAGATCGCGCCGTCGGCGGGACCGGCCGCCGGGAAGCCCTTGGGGCCCTCGACGCTCTGCGGCTCCCACTGGATGTTGCCGCAGCCGGTCACCGTGCCGTTGGCACAGAGCTTCTGACGGCTGATGGGGTTGTCGGTGTAGCCGTGGCTGCTGGCGCTGCTGGTCGCGAACATCGAGACGCCCGCTACCGCAAGGCCCACCAGGGCCGCACCTGTCTTCTTACGCATTGCTGACGCTCCTCGGATACGTGGGGGAGGTTCCATGAGCACTGCTGCGCGCGTGTCGTGCGGTCTAGACCAAGGCCTAGATTATTGACGGATCATGAACATGTCCAGACCAATGGGAGTTGGATTCCGGTTCGCCTCGCAAGAGCCCGCCGAACCCCCTCAGGCACTGTCCCCGCCACCGCGTCCGGTGTAGAAGGCGACGGTCAAGTCCTTCACCAGTGACTTCCGTTCGTAGTCGTCGAGCACCACGAGCCCTCGCGCGGTCAGCCGGTTGACCGTGTCGTCCACGGCGTCCACCACCGAAGTCAGCACGCTGTCGCGGTGTTTGGCGTCGATGGCCGCGATCCGGCGCCGCTGCATGGCCGCGGCCACCTCCGGCGCGTACTCGATCCCGGTCGGCTGCGCGGAGTACACATCGATGCCGACCGGCTCGCAGTCCGCCTTGAGCATCCGGGTCAGCGCGTCACCGACGGCTTCGGCGTTGCGCAGGGTGTGGGCGTCTTCGTGGAAGGCGTCGGCGGGCAGCTGGGAGAGGACCCGCGCCATCGCCGCCTCGACCTGCGCCCGCAGGTACTCCTCGTGGTCGGCGATCCCCAGCGTCGCCCGCACGGTGTCCTCGACCCGCCACACGACGAGGACGACGACCCGCAGCGCCGTGCCGTTCGCGTCCACCGCGGGCAGCGGTTCGCTGCGCCAGTGCCGCAGCCGCACGTCGACCCGGCGGCGCAGCAGCAGCGGGCTGACCCACATCAGCCCGGTGCGCCGCACGCTGCCGCGGTACTGGCCGAAGATCGTGAGCACCCAGGCGTACCCGACCCGGCCGCGGGTCAGTCCGCCGAGCGCGAAGAGCACCGTGGTCAGCAGCAGCGCGAGCGCCACCCAGGCACCGAGGCCGGGTCGGGTACGCCTGGGTGCTCACGATCTTCGGCCAGTACCGCGGCAGCGTGCGGCGCACCGGGCTGATGTGGGTCAGCCCGCTGCTGCTGCGCCGCCGGGTCGACGTGCGGCTGCGGCACTGGCGCAGCGAACCGCTGCCCGCGGTGGACGCGAACGGCACGGCGCTGCGGGTCGTCGTCCTCGTCGTGTGGCGGGTCGAGGACACCGTGCGGGCGACGCTGGGGATCGCCGACCACGAGGAG
>NZ_JAFMPZ010000514.1 GCF_017353455.1 Streptomyces laculatispora | reverse complement strand
CTCCACGTAGAAGCCGCGGGCGGCCAGATCCAGCTGCGCGCCGCGGATCTGATCCTCGGTCACGGTCAGGAATGTGCCGCCCGATTCACGCACCGCCGCCAGGATCGCCCGGGCCCGCGGCGGACGCGGGATGGCGATGCCCTCGGCGAGGGTGGGGGAGACGGCGCCCGGCGGGGTGTCGGGGAGAGTGTCCGCCCCGGCATGGAAGGCGGCGGCCAGTGGGGAAACGGCCTCGGCCTGCACGGCGATCAGGGCCGGACCGGTGTCGATCAGGCCCTGGGCGCGAAGCTCCGCGATGGCCAGCGCCGCGCCGAGGAGCAGGGTGCCGTTGCCGACCGGTACGGCGATCGCGTCGGGGAGCCTGCCGCCGAGGTCCTCCCACAGCTCGTACACGTAGGTCTTCGTGCCGTGCAGGAAGTACGGGTTGAAGACGTGCGAGGCGTAGAAGGTGCCGGGTGCGTCGGCGGCGGCCCGGGCGGCCAGGGCGGTCGACTCGCGGTCTCCGGGGACGATTTCCAGCCGGGCTCCATGGGCCCGGATCTGCTCGGTCTTCTTCGGGGACGTGCCCTCGGGGACGTACACCGTGCAGGGCAGCCCGGCGCGGGCGCAGTAGGCCGCGACGGCGGTGCCCGCGTTGCCGCTGCTGTCCGCCACGACGCGCTCGGGGGAGAGGCGGCGGGCCAGTTCGGCGAGCATCACCGCGCCGCGGTCCTTGAAGGAGAGCGTCGGCATGAGGAAGTCGAGTTTGGCCGAGACCATATCGGTGAGCGGCACGAGCGGGGTGCGGCCCTCGCCCAGGGTGGTCGTGGGAGACCCGAGCGGCAGCACCTCCTCGTAGCGCCAGAGGGAGTTGACCCGGCCGGACAGGGCGCCGGGACGGACGGGGCCCGCGATCTCGAAGTCGAGGTCCCAGGGGCCGCGGCAGACTGGACAGCACCAGGTCAGCGAGGAGACGTCGGCACGGGTCCCGTCCTGCGGGCAGCGGTATGCGGTGGCCATGGCAGCCAGCATGTCAGGAAGGTGAGGAAGAGGGGGGAGCGGGCCCGGGGCCCGGGGCGGCTGCACCCTCGCAGCGGCCCCGGACCCGGGAGGTCGCGGCCCCCGGTCCCCGGCCCGGGAGTTCCTACCGCCCGGAGAGCCCGCGGTCGACGGCGGTCATCAGCTCGCCGTCGTCCGTGTCCCCGTCCAGCGACCAGAACATCGCACCGCCCAGCCGGTGGTCGCGGATGTAACCGGTCTTGGCGCGCAGGACCTGCGGGTCGTCGTACGTCCACAGGGTGGTGCCGTCGAACAGCCAGGCGCTGCCGTCCCGGACGTTGCGGTGGACCTTGTACGTACCGGATTCGGCCAGCTTCTTGAGGGCCTTGTAGTCCTCGTAACCGGCGGCCCAGGTGGCGGGGGCGGGCGCTGCGGCAGGCCGGCCCAGGCCGTCGCCGCCGCCCGTCACACCGGTCCAGCCCTGACCGTAGAACGGCATGCCCATCACCAGCTTGCGGGCCGGGGCGCCGCGTTTCAGCCAGTCGCGCACGGTCCGGTCGACGCTGAAGTCGCCCTTCGCGTAGAGCGCGGACTGCTGGGCGGTGGTCTTCTCGCCCGAGACGTGGAAGTCGTAACCCTGGAGGTTCACGAAGTCGAAGTCCCGCATGACGCGGGGGACGTCGAAGCCCGCGTCGATCTTCTCGGGGGACGCGGGGACGAACGCCGAGAGGTCGTAGTGCCTGGGCTTCGAGCCGTGGCTCCCGCCCTTGTGGACGCCTGGGCCCTCCTGCCCGTTCCGCTCCTTCCGCGGTGCGGCGGTGCTCTTCGCGTAGGCGTCGAGCTGGGTGCGGAACTCGTGCACCAGGGCGGTGAGGTTCCGCTTGTCCTCCGGTCGGTACACCGTGTCGGTGTCACCGGCGGATCCCGGCCATTCCCAGTCGATGTCGACTCCGTCGAAGAGGCCGGCCGCGGCACCTCGGCCGCCCCTGGTCCCGTCCACCGGCAGGTTGCCCTTGATGTACAGGTCGATGCAGGAGGAGACCAACGCCTTGCGGGAGGCGGCGGTTCGGGCCGCGTCCGAGAAGTGGGTGGACCAGCTCCAGCCGCCCAGCGAGATCATCACCTTGAGACCGGGATGCTTGGCCTTGAGCTCGCGCAGCTGGTTGAAGTTGCCCGCGAGGGCCTGGTCGTCGGTGTCGGCGACGCCGTCCACCGAGCCTGCGGCGTCCAGCGGACGGACGTAGTCCGCCCAGGCGTCGGCCTGGCCGGGCGCATTGCCGGTGAAGCACGTGCCGTCGGCGCTGACGTTGCCGAAGGAGTAGTTGATGTGGGTGAGCTTGGCCGCCGTGCCGCTCGTCTCCAGGTCCTTGACCTGGAAGTCGCGTCCGTAGACGCCCCATTGGGTGAAGTAGCCGACGCGCTTGTAGGCGGGAGCGGAGGCGTGGTGACCGCTGCTCCCGCGGTCCTTGGTGTGACGCGTGCTCTGGTCCGTGCCGTGCCCGGCGGAGGCGTTGGCGGTGGGGGTGACGGCGGCTGCCAGCGAGAAGGCGCAGGCGGCAAGTGCCAGACCGGACAGGGTTCTTCGACGCATGAGGCCCATTCCTGTGCGTGTGCCGAGAGGTGCGTGAGCCGTGCTGTGTGGAGAGGAAGTTATTGGTCTGGACCAAATCAGGTCAAGGGGGTGAGGCGGATCCGGTTGCGAGCCGCGCCCCCGTGGTGCGGCAGGGGGTGCCCGGAAACGGCATGGCGGCTCGTGCCGGGTATGCGCACGTCGGCGGCGAATCATCACTTCGAGTGAAACCCTGGCCTGCGCTTGCGGTCCGGAACCGACGGTTGCGACGCTGTTGCAGTCTGTCAACCTCTTGGGGAGTGGCCTGTGACTTTCGGTGAGCAGCCCGCCTATCTGCGCGTTGCGGGCGATCTGAGAGAGAAGATCGTCAACGGTTCGCTGCCGCCGCATACGCGCCTGCCGTCGCAGGCGCGCATCCGGGAGGAGTACGGGGTCTCTGACACCGTCGCGCTGGAAGCGCGCAAGGTGCTGATGGCCGAGGGGCTGGTGGAAGGCCGGTCCGGCTCCGGTACGTATGTGCGCGAGCGCCCGGTCCCGCGCCGGATCGCCCGCTCCGGCTTCCGGTCGGAGACCGGTGCCAGCCCGTTCCGGCAGGAGCAGACGGCGGAGGGGGCGCGGGGGACCTGGGAGTCCCGCAGCGAACAGGAGGGGGCGAGTCCGGAGATCGCCGAACGGCTCGGGATCGAGCCGGGCGACCGGGTGATGCGCACGCGCTACGTGTTCCGGGAGGCGGGCGAGCCGATGATGCTCTCGACCTCCTGGGAACCCCTCGCGGTCACGGGGCGTACGCCGGTGATGCTGCCGGAGGAGGGTCCGCTGGGCGGCTGCGGGGTGGTCGAGCGGATGGCCGCGATCGATGTGGTCGTGGACAACGTGGCCGAGCAGGTCGGTGCGCGCCCGGGGCTGGCGGAGGAGCTCCTGGCGCTCGGCGGGGTGCCGGGTCATGTCGTGATGGTGATCGAGCGTACGTACTACGCGTCGGGGCGGCCGGTGGAGACCGCCGACGTGGTGGTGCCGGCCGATCGCTACCGGATCGCCTACCACCTGCCCGTCAGATGACCGGCCACCGGAGGTGTCGTGCACGGCGGGTGGCCCGTGTGCGGAGGTGTGGTCCCGGTGGGGCGGCCGCGGCCCGGAGGTGTGATTCCTGCGGGGTCGCTCAAGCCCGGCGCCGGGATTCCCGTCGGGTGACCGATACCCGGTGGCGCCCGTCCGGCGGACGTGACGACAAGTTAACGCCCGCCCGGGTCCCGTAACGGCTGGGCAATCGTCGCTCGTGACGACTTGTCATGTCCTGCTCCTAACTTCCCGTTCGGACCCGCACACCGGACGGACGAACGGGAAGTCACCGATGACGGACACAGCCGTGCCCGAGACGGCCGGGCCTCCTGCGGCGGCTGCTGCCCCAGGAGGCCCGGAGGCCGCAGCCGGCGCCCAGCCGCCCAGGCGCAGTTATGCGAAGCTCGCCGCCGACGAGAGTCGTGAGGACTACTCCCTCCGCTACGCACCGCACTCGTATCGGCGCTGGTCGCCCGCGGTGGTCGCGGGCACCGCGCTCGGCGGGATCGCCTATCTGGCCGACTTCGCGATCGGCGCCTCGATCGTCTTCACCTACGGTTTCACCAGCGGGTTCGCCTCGATCCTGGCGGCGGCGACGATCATCTTCCTCACCGGCATCCCCATCGCCCGGGCCTGCGCGAAGTACGGCCTGGACATGGATCTGGTCACCCGAGGCGCCGGATTCGGCTACTTCGGTTCGACGCTGACCTCGCTGATCTACGCGTCGTTCACCTTCATCTTCTTCGCCCTCGAAGGCTCGATCATGGCGCAGGCCATGCATCAGGCCGTCGGCCTGCCGGTCGAGGCGGGCTATCTGATCACCACCCTGATCGTCATCCCGATCGTCTTCCGGGGGATGGGCGCCCTCGCCAAGGTCCAGGCGTGGACTCAGCCGGTCTGGATCATCGGCATGGTGCTGCCGTTCGTGGTCCTCGCCTTCGAAGCGCCCGACGCCTGGGGCGCGTTCGCCTCCTTCGGCGGTACGGAGGGGGCGGGACCGGGCTTCTCCTGGATCGGGTTCGGTCTCGGCACGGGTGTGGCGCTCTCGCTCATCGCCCAGATCGGTGAGCAGGCCGACTACCTGCGCTTCATGCCGGCGAAGACGCGGGCCAACAAGCGCCGCTGGAACCTCGCGGTCCTCGCCGCCGGTCCCGGCTGGGTGATCATCGGCGCGGCCAAGCAGCTCGGCGGTGCGCTGCTCGCCTTCGCCGCCCTCGAAGCGGTCGGCAAGACGCACGCGCTGGAGCCGATCGCGCCGCAGATCGAGGCGCTGAAGCCCTGGCTCGGCTCGTTCGCGCTGCCCGCCGCCGCGCTCTTCGTGATCGTGTCGCAGATCAAGATCAATGTGACCAACGCCTACAGCGGCTCGCTGTCCTGGTCGAACTTCCTCTCCCGGATCACCCACCGTCATCCCGGCCGGGTCTGGTACATCTTCCTCAATCTCGTCATCGCGCTGACGCTGATGGAGATGAACATGTTCGCGGCCCTCAACAAGCTGCTGGGCTTCTACTCGAACGTCGGCATCGCC
Source organism: Streptomyces laculatispora (assembly GCF_017353455.1). GTDB lineage: Bacteria > Actinomycetota > Actinomycetes > Streptomycetales > Streptomycetaceae > Streptomyces > Streptomyces laculatispora. Next base: position 5,725 of record NZ_JAFMPZ010000514.1, on the reverse strand, counting down.
TGGATCGCCGCGGTCGCAGTCGACCTGGTCATCAACAAGCGGGTCGGGCTGAGCCCTCCGTACATCGAGTTCAAACGGGCCTACCTGTACGCGGTGAACCCGGCGGGATTCGGCTCGATGGTAATTGCCTCGACCGTCTCGATCCTCGCCTTCTTCGGGCTGTTCGGCAGGTATGCGGAGGCCTTCTCCACCTTCATCGCGGCCGGCCTCTCGCTGACCCTCTGTCCGCTGATCGCCTGGGCGACCAAGGGCAGGTACTACCTGGCCCGGCCCAATCCGGTCAACGGTCCGGGAGCCGAGGTCGCGGACATCACCGCCACCCACACCTGCTCGGTCTGCGACACGGCCTACGAGCTCCCGGACATCGCCGACTGCCCCGTGCGGTCCGGGCCGATCTGCTCGCTCTGCTGCTCGTTGGACGCGGAGTGCGGTGACATCTGCCGCAAGGAACCGGTCAACGGCCCAGTTCCCATGCCGATGCCGATGCTGCGCGAGGGCGCGGGGGAGGGGTAAGGAGAGGGTCTCCGGTCCGGTCTGCACCGGTTCGGTCGGCTTCCTCCGGTTCACTCCGGTTCGCTCAGGTTCAGCCCGAACTGCCCAGGGGGCGCATCCAGTTGGATGCGCCCCCTGGAGTTGGTCCACTCCTGGCCGGATCCGTATCTCTTTGTGCAATTACGTATTCGTTCCGTGAAGGTCAGGCGTACGCTCGGGCATATGCGTACTGCGGTTTCCTGGGGATCCTTAGAAACATGCACGCCGTTCAGGGGAGGGGCGCAATGCTCGGGAGGGGCACGATGAGCGACAGCGGTGCCGTGCTTCCTTGGTCGGTGATACGGCAGGACGACAACGGCAACCGCTACCGCGTGGGCAGGTACGCCACGCAGGACGAGGCGCAGCGGACCGCCGACAAGCTCGATGAGCGCGGCCACAAGCAGCTCTACTGGGTCGAGCGCGTCGGGCAGGGCGCGCGGCCGTAGTGCGCCGGTCCGGCTGTCCGCCGGATCCCCGGCGCCGGGTTCGTGCCCTCCGCTCCTGCTGGGGACGGGTATTACGCTCCGGGGTATGAGTGATCGCGTGGTGGTGGCCGGAGCTGTCTACGACCGGGGGCGGCTGCTCGCCGCGCGCCGTAGCGCCCCGCCCGAGCTGGCCGGCCGGTGGGAGCTGCCCGGTGGCAAGGTGGAGCCGGGGGAGAGTGGCGAGCAGGCGCTCGTGCGCGAACTCCGCGAGGAGCTCGGCATCGAGACGGAACCACTGGAGCGCATCCCCGGTGAGTGGCCGCTGAAGCCCGGCTACGTACTCCGGGTGTGGACGGCCCGTCTGCTGTCCGGCGTGCCCGCGCCCCTTCAGGACCACGACGAGCTGCGCTGGCTCGGCCCCGGTGAGGGCGACACCGTCGACTGGCTGGAGCAGGACCGGCCCGCGGTCGCCGAAGCCGTACGGCGACTGCCCGGCGGCGCACACCGCTGAGCGGGGTGCTTGCGCTGCGGCGCGCACCGATGGGCCCGTGCGCCCTTTCTCTGCACGTACACCCGTTCGTGCGCATGCCCTTACACCCGTACGCCCCACGTGTCGGCGCCGAGCGGTATTCCGTGCTGATTATCGGGTATGTCCTGTTTGGCCCCCGCAAACAGGACGTTCTCCGTTGCTGGTCTTGGGAAGTGATCGGCGTGATCGATACCGAAGGCGACTGCGCCGAGTGGAGCTTTCCGGCTGTTCCCGGCGCCGTGCGTACGGCCCGGCACGCCGTCCACGAGGCGCTGCGCGGCTGGGAGCTCGACACGGCGGTCGGGGATGTGGCTGTACTCCTGGTCAGCGAACTGGTGACCAACTCCATGCGCTATGCCTCGGGGCCCATCGATGTGCGGCTGGTGCGCCCTCATCCCGACGGCGACGGCTCCCCCGCCCACCCCGGTCTGTTGGTGGAAGTCTCCGATCCGCTTCCGGATCCGCCCACCGAACGTACGGCGGGACCCGACGACGAAGGCGGCAGGGGACTGCAGCTCGTGGCTCGTTCCGCCCGGCGCTGGGGGATCAGGCGCGGAAAGAGTGGCAAGACGGTGTGGTTCGAGCTGGCCCTGCCTGGTTAGGAGTGGGGTGGGACGGACAGCGATCACCAGAGGTCGTACAGAACCTGGCTGAAAGGGACTGAGACCGTGCTGTGATCGTGAACGCCGTGTCGGGAAGGGCCGTAGTGCTGAATACTGCGGGCAGGACCGGTCCGGTGTGTGAGCTGGAGGGGACGGTCGCGTGAGCGAAATACCTGGGACAACGGGCGACGTCGTGTGGCAGAGCAGTCCGCCTGGCTCGATCTACGACTACATCAGGGTCGCCTCCTTCTCGATCGGCCCCGATGGTCTGATCGAGCAGTGGAGCCGCCGGGCTGCCGGTCTCTTTGGCGTTGCCGCTCGCGAGGCGGTCGGTAAGGACCCGGTCGAGGCCTTCATGCCCGGCGAACTGCGCCGGGACGGCCATCGCCGGATCGGTGAGGTGCTCGACGGCAAGGAGTGGACGGGCCTCGTCCCCTTCCGTATGCCGGGCGAGGAAGCGATTCACGGGCTCGCCGAGATCTATGTGATGCCGAGTGAGACGGCGACGGGTGAACGGGCCGCGGTCTGCATCGTCGTGGATGTCCGGGCGCTGCGCGGCATCGAGACGGACCTCGCGGCCTCGCAGGCAATTTTCGGCCAATCTCCCTTCGGTTTTGTGCTGTTCGGTACCGACTTCACGGTGCTGCGGGCCAACCAGCGCTTCGCCACCGTCTTCGGCGGCCGGGCCGACGACCACCGCGGCCGCACCGTCCACGACTACCTCGCCGGCCCGGAGGCCGACCGGCTGGCCGCCACCCTCAGCCGCGTCCTGGCGACCGGCGAATCCGTCACCGACCTCCAGCTCATCGGCACCGCCCCGGGCGAACCGGAGAGCCGCAACTGGTCGATGAACCTCTACCGGGTGCACAGCGGAACGGGCCGCCCCATCGGTATCGCCGGACTGGCCACCGACGTCACCCGGCGCCATATCGCCGCCCGCGAGGCCGCCAGCGCCAGGCGCAACCTCGCTCTGCTCAACGAGGCCAGCGCGCGCATCGGCAACTCCCTCGACCTGGAGACCACCGCGCGCGAACTCCTCGACGTGGCCGTACCGGGCTTCTGCGACCTCGCGTCCGTCGATCTCTACCAGGCACTGCTCACCGGTGAGGAGGCGCCGCCCGGCAGTTGGAGTCCGCTCCGTCAGGAAGCGGTCGGCGGCTCCGCCGAACTGCGCCGCGTCGCCTTCGCCAGCGCCGTGTCGGACGCCATGCCCGACACCGCACCCGGCCCCGTCCGTGATGCCTCGCAGCCCCGGACGCCTCCCGGACCGCCCGCACTCGGCGCGGTGCACCGCTACCCGTTCAACTCGCCCTGCGCCAAGGCCCTGCGCACCGGCCATGTCGAGGACGTGCCGGGCGACGACCGCGGATTCGTCCAGTCCACCTTCGCCGTGCCGATGGTCGCCCACGACACGGTGGTCGGCCTGGTGCAGTTCTCCCGTACGAAGGGCAGCGAGCCCTTCGGCGAACGGGACCGGGCGCTGGCCACCGAACTCGCCGCCCGCGCCGCCGTCTGTATCGACAACGCCCGCCTCTACCGGCGCGAGCACGAGCGTGCCCTGATACTCCAGCGCAGCCTGCTGCCCCCCGGCGACCCCGAGGCCGCCGGCCTGGACATCGCCTGCCGCTATCTGCCCGGCAACACCGCGACCGAGGTGGGCGGCGACTGGTTCGACGTCATCGAGCTCCCCGGGCACCGCACCGCCCTCGTCGTCGGCGATGTGATGGGACGCGGACTGCGCGCCGCGGTGGCCATGGGGGAACTGCGCACCGCCGTAAGGACCCTGGCCCTCCTCGATCTGGAACCCGCCGAGGTCCTCTCCGCGCTCGACGAAGTCGCCCGCGGCCTCGGCACCCCCGGTGGCAGCACCTCCTCCGACGGGATCGGCGGCGCCCAGTGGCCCTCGCGGGCCGCCCACAAGTCCCGCGAGGCGGACCTCTCCGAGGTCTATCTGGCGACCTGCATCTACGCCGTCTACGACCCGGTCACCCGGCGGTGCACCTTCGCCAACGCCGGCCATCTTCCCCCCGTCGTGGTCGAGCCGGGTGAACCGGCGCTGCTGCTCGACGTCCCGCCCGGGATGCCGCTCGGTGTCGGCGGCGAACCCTTCGAGGAAGTCGAGGTCGAACTCAGGGAGGGCGCCCTCCTCGCCCTCTACACCGACGGCCTCGTGGAGTCCCGTGATCATCCGCTGGACGAGGGGCTGGAAGCCCTGCGCGGCGCCCTCGTCGCACCCGCGCAGCCTCTCGAGGACGTCTGCGACCGGGTACTGAGCACCCTCGACACCCGCCACGGCGAGGACGACATCGCGCTGCTGATGGCCCGCATCCAGGGGCTGCCGGCCGAAGCCGTCGGCGACTGGCGGCTGCCCCGCGAACTCCGCTCGGTCGGCCGCGCCCGCGAACTCGCCCGCGGCCAGCTGCTCGCCTGGGACCTCGACGACCTGGTGGACACCACCGAACTGCTCGTCAGCGAGCTGGTCACCAACGCCCTGCGGTACGGCGAGGGCGAGATACGGCTCAGACTGCTGCGTGACCGTACCCTCGTGTGCGAGGTGTGGGACGCGGGTCTCGTCCAGCCCCGGCGACGGCGGGCACGCGACACGGACGAGGGCGGCCGCGGTCTGCAACTGGTCGGGCTGCTGAGCGCGGCCTGGGGATCGAGGCGGACGCCGCGCGGCAAGACGGTCTGGTTCGAACTGGCGCTGCCCGACGGCCGGCCGGCCGCCGAGCGCACGGTCGAGGAGCTTCTGAGCATGTTCTGAACGAGGCCCGGAGCGGACTCATGAGGCCGTCTTCAGGGCCGCGAGACGCGCCTCGACCTCGGCGCTGGCCCCCAGCGTGTCCAACTGCTCGAACTGGGCGTCCAGGGACGACGCGGCAAGCTCCTGCTTGCCCACCGCCTTCGCCTCCTCGCGCCGCACCTTGTCCTCGAACCGGCTGATCTCACTGGTCGGGTCGAGGACGTCGATGTTCTTGACGGAGTCCATCATCTGGTTCTGCGCCTGGGCGGACTTGGCCCGTGCGACCAGCTCGTCGCGCTTGGCCTTCAGCTCCGCCAGCTTGGACTTCATCCGGTCCAGGCCGGACTTGAGCTTGTCCACCACCTCCGACTGCGAGGCGATGGCGGGCTCCGCGGTCTTCGCCTCCTTCTCCGACTGGAGCTGTCGGCCGAGCGCGACCTTGGCCAGGTTGTCGAACTTGTCGGCATCGGCCGCCGACCCGCCCGCCCGCAGTTCATCCGCCTTGCGGCTGGCCGCGAGCGCCTTCTCGCCCCACTCCCCGGCGGCCGCGACATCCTCCCGGTGGTCCTGCTCCATCAGCCGCAGATTGCCGATCGTGGCGGCCACGGCCTGTTCGGCCTCCGAGATGTTGGACGTGTAGTCGCGGATCAGCTGGTCCAGCATCTTCTGAGGATCCTCGGCCTGGTCGAGCAGCGCGTTGATGTTGGCCTTCGCCAGCTGGGTGACGCGTCCGAGGATGGTCTGCTTGGTCATGGCACCTCTCCTGTGTGTCCGGTGCTGCTCGTTCGCCCTGGTGATACGCGTGATCCGTACGCCGCTGCCGCTGCGGGGTGGTCAGAACCGGCCGCCACCGCCGCGCCTGCCGCGGGTGCCCCCGCCGCCGTATACGTACGGG
>NZ_JAFMPZ010000513.1 GCF_017353455.1 Streptomyces laculatispora | reverse complement strand
CCCTCCGCTCCTGCCCCTCCTCCCGGCTCGCCTCCTCCTGGCTCGACTCCGCCCGTATCCAGTCGTGATGGCCTGCGCATACGGGGGACGCGATGAAGGCGGCCGACGACGGTCTCCGGACTCCGCCGAGCCTGTGGCGGGTTGCCGACTTCCGCAGACTGTGGGTGGGCCAGACCGCGTCCCAGTTCGGGGCGCAGGCCGGTCAGGTGGTCCTGCCGCTCGTCGCCGTGGTGTCTCTCGACGCGGGGGCCGGTCAGCTCGGCACCCTGCGCGCGGTGGAACAGGCGCCGGTCCTGCTGCTCTCACTCTTCGCCGGCGCATGGGTGGACCGCAGGCGCTCCCGCACGGTGATGGTCCTGGCGGACTGCGGCCGGGCGCTCGCGATGGCAGCGGTCGCGGCCGCGTATCTGCTCGGCGTCCTCGGACTGCCCGCACTGTTCGTGGCCGCTCTGCTCGTCGGCGTACTGAGCGTGTTCTTCGACGTGGCGTACCAGGCCTCGCTCGTACGGCTGGTGGACCGCGACCAGTTGGCGCAGGGCAACAGTGCGCTGGAGGGCAGCAGGTCAGCGGCGCAGATCGGCGGTCCCGCGCTCGGCGGCGCGCTGGTATCGCTGTTCTCGGCACCGCTCGCCACCCTCACCGGTGCGTTCTTCTTCGCGGTGTCGTCCGTATCGATCCGCCGGATCCGCAGACGCGAGCCGCTCCCGGTGCACCCCGAAGGACCGGCTCGCGTCTGGCGGCAGATCCACGAAGGTCTCCAGTTCGTCGTCAGCAACAGCTCCTTGCGGGCCGTGGGGCTGGCCTCGGCGCTCTACCAGTTCTCCTTCGCCGCCCTGCTGACCGTCTACCTGCTCCACCTGTCCCGCGCACTGCATCTCTCGGGCACGGCTGTCGGCCTGGCGCTCGCGGCGACGGGACCCGGAGCGGTCGTGGGGTCGCTGCTGGCGGCGAGGCTGCCGGGGAGGTTCGGGTTCGGCCCGGTGCTGGTGGGATCGGCGTTACTGGCCGACGGCGTGATGCTCTGCGTACCGGCACTGCACGGCCCCACTGCCGTCACACTCCCCGCGCTCATGGGGGTCAACTTCCTTTTCGGTACGTTCAGTCAGCTGGTCAACGTCACGACGATGGCCGTACGGCAGGCCGTCACGCCCCTGCGGATACAGGGCCGGGTCGTGGCGACGATCAACTTCGCCGGGATGGGACTGACGCCGCTCGGCTCACTGCTGGGCGGCTTCCTGGCCGTGCGGTGGGGACTGCGCACGAGCCTGCTCCTCACCGCCGCCGCCATGGCGCTGTCCCCGCTGTTCATGGCCCTGTCCCCACTGGCCCGGCTGGGGAAGTCGCTCCCGGACGGGCATCAGCCGGGAACCAGGCGAACCAGCGGCACCTGACAGGCGCCGGACCACCCCTCACCCTGCCGGTATATGCCGGTGAGTGACCTATTATGCAGGACATGAGTGATCGTGCGATGCAGGAACCGACCCTGCTCCTCCTGACCGCGCTCGCGGACGAGCCCCGCCACGGCTACGCGATCGCGCGTGAGGTCGAGAAGATCTCGGGCGGGCGGGTCACGATGCGGACCGGCACGCTGTACGGAGGCCTGGAGCGCCTCTTGAACGAGGGGCTGATCGAAGTGCACGCGGAAGAGGTCGTGGACAGCAGGCTGCGGCGCACCTACACCCTCACCCCGGCCGGTCGGCAGGGCCTGGCCGCCGAGGTGCGGCGGATCGCCGCCACGGCGCGTGAGGCCACCCGGCGCCTGGGCGTCTCGGGGAAGCCGGCCACCGCATGAGCTCTCCGCTGCTGCGTCTGTACCCGGCGGGATTCAGGCGCGCCTTCGGGGACGAGATAGCCGAGGCCTACCGCGAGGCGACCGAAGGGGCCGGCCGGACCGCCCGGTTCAGGGAGGCCTGCGACATCGTGGCGCATGCGCTCCGCCTCCGCCTGCACCTGGGGTCCACACAGCGCGGCGGCCGCCTCTTCGCGGCCGCGGCCCCCTTCGCACTGGCGGCGACGGCCGCGTACGCCGCCTTCGACCTCGTCTCGGTGATCGGCGACCGGATCATCAGCGGGAACCCCGATTTCCTGGTGCCGCTCAGCTACGTCCTGGGCGGCTGCGACCTGCTGGCCCTCGTCGGGGCGGTCGTGGCACTGGGCGGGCGCTTCGCTGCCGGTGCGCGGTGCGCGCTCGCGGGCGTGCTGGGCACCGCCGTCGTTCTGTTCGCGGTCTGCCTGACGGCGGGCGCGTCCGTGCCGCTGGAGTTCGTGGCGTACCTGTCGGCACCGGTGGTCGCGGCCGCTGTCCCGCTGGCCTGTCCGCCGGACCTGCGCCCGCCCGGCCGGATGCGGAGCACGGCGGGGCTCGTGGCGCTGGCTATCTGGGCCCCGCTCTCCGTGGCCGTCCTCGCTCTGGCCGATGCGAACGGGCTCGGGGCCATCATCCTGTGGCGCCTCGGCGCCCCCACGGCCGCCGCCCTGGCCCTGACGGGCCGCCGGGCACTGGCCGGCATCAGGACCGCCGGCCAATTCGCCCTCGCCTCAGCGCCCTTCGTCGCCATGGGGTATTCCGCAGAGGTGGTGGACCAGGACACGCTGCTCCCGGTCGTCGTCCTGCTCGCCGGCGCGGCCGTGATCCTGCGCCTGTGGCGCGTGCGCGACCGGAACTCCGGCACGACCGGCAACCGCTGAGGCCGCCGGCACCATGCCCCCGCCGCTCACGAGGCGCCGGACGCGGGCACCACGCGCGCCCGGGGGCCGGTCACGTCACCCGGCGCTGACCCGGATCTTGGACTGTCCGTGGCCGAGCCGCTCCCAGTCCTCCATGAACCGCGCGGCCAGCCCGTGCCGGGCCGCGAGGTCGACGAGGGTCTGGGTCCGGTAGTAGAAGTCCTCGCGCAGAACCTGGTGTTCGGCACCGGTGGTGCGGTCGAAGGTGAAGTCGAAGTGCCCACCAGGGGCCAGCACCCGGCCGACGTGGGCGAGGCACTCGTCGATGATCTCGATCGGCGAGTGCGAGAACACGCTGTGGGCGTGAACGACGTCGAAGTACCCGTCGGGCAGGAAGTCCAGCGTCAGGTCCTTGGTGATGGTCAGGTGCGGGACCTTGGCCTGGAGCCCCTGAGCCGCCAGCGTCTGCTTCGCGGCAATCAGGATGTCGGGCGAGATGTCGATGCCGTAATAGTGCCCGGCTTCGAGGTGTTCGATGAAGCGCCAGCCCGCGCGGAGGTTGCCGCAGCCGATGTCCAGCATGCGAGCCCCGGGGGCGAGTCCGTGCCCCAGGAGGTAGTCGAACTGCATCTGCCCCAGCGCCAGCCAGCGCTCGTGCGTCTGACTGCCGACGGCGGCCTCGGGGTTGCGGCGGGTGTCCGAGGCCATCACGGCCCGGTAGTAGTTCACATGGCCGGGGTGCTTGAAGGCCAGCCATCGGTCACGGGTGGCCCGCTTCAGATACGGGGCTATGCGGTCCGGCCGGCTCGCGGCGTACCGGACCTTGTGGACGAGGGATTCGCGGTTGGCGACGAGGTTCTTCTTGCTGGCCATGGCTGCTCCATCTCCGTTGCAGGGCTCTGCCCCGGTAGCAGCCGCAGCTTCGACCGACCCCGGGGCGGGGCTTCACGGGGGCAACTATAGGTCGGTGACCGACATATACAAACCAGCGGCCCGTCAGGATCGCGCAGCCGGATGCCGGACGCGCGCGTTGCGCCGCCCGCGATTCACGCCCGGTTGATCCGGTACACATCGCGCACGCACGCATTGGCCAGGGTGGCGGCGAGGATGATTCCCGCGCACACCAGCAGAATGTGCTGACTGGTCCAGTACTTCGAGGCCAGCGCCACCAGCAGGTACGCGATCGGGACGGCGATGCGTTCGCCCACGGCATTGAACGCGCCGAGGCGGCCCAACTCCTCGTCGTGTAGCTGCTGTTGCATGATCGTGGACCAGGAGACGATCGCGACGTCCAGCCCAGCGCCGGCGACAACGGCGGCCACGAGCACCCAGCCGAGGGGCAGCTCCAGCCCCAGGGCGGCCAGCGGGAGCATGATTCCCCCACTGGCCGTCACACAGACCAGCATCAGCCGTCGCGGCTTCCAGGCCAGGCAGAGGAACGTACCCACGAGAAGCCCGGCGGCGAAGGCGCCCTGCACGAGCCCCCAGGAACCGGCACCCGCATAGCTGTCGGCCGCCACGAGCGGCCCGAGCAACTGGTAACCGGCCAGCCAGGCCGCCACAACCGCTGTCCCGGCCACGGTGTAGGTCCACAGCCAGCTCCGCGAGCGGAAGCCGGCCCAACCGGCCCGGAGATCGCCCACGGCACCGCGCCCGGTGGGGACGGAGCCGACGAGCCGGAGCCCGAGCAGGAGAAGGGCGGCAACGAGGAAGGTGCCCGCATCCCACCCGAGCGCCCAGGCAGGGCCCGCGAACGCCACGACGAAGCCGCCCACGACCGGCCCCATGATCTTGACGGCGTTCCCGGGAACCCGGACCAGCGCGTTGGCCTGTTGCAGTTGTTCCTTCGGTACGAGCCGACTCGCGATCCCCTGGGCAGCAGGCGTGATGAAGGCGGCCGACACCCCGGAGAAGCAGGCACAGACGCTGATCGCGACTGTCGTCGCCGCCCCCGTCGCCACCAGAAAGCCGACCGCACCCTGGGCGAGCCCGGCACCGAGATTCCCGAGGAAGAGGATCCGGCTACGGGACATCCGGTCCGCGAGCACGCCGCCCAGCAGAAGGAGGACCAGGGTCGGCACGGTGTTCGCCGCGAGCACGATCCCGAGCGACTGCGCGCCCCCGCCGTGACCGATCACGGCGAACGCGAGCGCCACGGGCGCCATCGCCGAACCCGTCGCGGATACGAGGTGGGCCAGCAGGAACCGGCGAAAGGCCGGTATCCGCAGCGGGGACAGGGCACGCGCTCCGCGCTCCTGCCGGTCGGTGGTGGTCATGACCCTCCTGCCGGGTGGCACCGTATCCCGCCGCCGGAACGGAAAGCCCCACCGAGAGAACGACGGAACGGTGGAACGGTGGAACGACAGAATGGCCCAGCGGAGACCGCGGAAGGCGTGAGAGACGTGAGAGACGTGGAAAATACCGAAGAAGAAGTACCGCTGTCCGGGGGCCGTGTCACCCAGGGCGTCGTGCGGGTCGGTGACACGGTCCGGCGCCCCGTCGGCACTCGTTCGCCCTTCGCTGCCGACCTGCTCGGACACCTGAACAGGCAGGGCTTCACCGGCGCACCGCGCCATCTCGGCCACGATCAGGCAGGCCGCGATGCCCTCAGCTACCTTCCGGGCTGGGTGCCACGCCGATTCCAGCGGTGGACCGACGCGCAAGTGGCCGCGGCCGGGGCCCTGTTGCGGGACCTGCACGACGCCACCCGAGGCAGCACACTCGCCGGAGCACACCCGGTGGTCTGCCACCACGATCCCGGACCCAACAACACCGTATTCCGCGAGGACCGCCCCGTGGCCTTCATCGACTTCGACACCGCCGCTCCGGGAGACCCGCTCGAAGACCTCGGCTACATGGCCTGGACCTGGTGCATCACCTCCAAGCCCGAGGCGCCGCCCGCCGACGAGCAGGCCGCCCAGGTGCGAGTCCTCGCCGACGCCTACGGACTCCCGGACCGGGCCCGCGGCAGCCTCCTCGACGCGATCGCCGACCGCCAGGCCCGCAACGCCGACTGGTGGCACGCGCACCGCCGCACGCCGGCACCCCGGATCGCCACGGAGGATCAGATCACCGAGCGAATCGCCTGGTCCCACCGCGAGCACGCCTTCACAACCGCGCACCGCGCCGCATTCACGACAGCCCTGCGCTGAGGCGTCCACCCCGGGGACGCAGCAGGCTCCGCAGTACGGCGGCGACTCTCCCGGGCTCACTGATGAAGGGCGAGTGGCTCGTGTTCCAGGCCGTCGCGCTGCCACAGCGCCTGCTCATCGCCCACTGCAGCCCGGGGGCGATCGCGCGATCCCGCGCGCAGACGACGTACGTGGAGGGCGTGCCGCGCCACGCCTGACGTTGCGGCACACCACGCCCGCACCCCGGCCCCTGCGGCCGCAGCAAGGACGCCGCCCAGGCCGCACGCCCGATCGGGGCGTCGTCGTAGAACAACTCCACGGCTGCCACCGGGTCCACGTGAGTGAGGCCGCCTCCTTCCTGCACGACGGAAGAGGCGAGAAGCTCGGTCGAGCCACCAAGACCGGCCGCACTCTCCCCCTCAGCAGGCACGAAGGCCGCCAGATACACCAGATGCCCCACGCCCGTCAGGCCGGTGATGACCGACCCGCCGTAGGAGTGGCCCAGAACCAACGGCGGCTCCCCCATGGCATCAACGACCGCCTGCACGGCTTCCGTATCGGCCGGGAGCGAGCCCCGATGCAGCTCCGGCACCACCACCTCGATCCCGCGGGCCCGCAACTCCCCTACGACCAAGTCGAAGTGGCGCGGATCGTGATAGAGGCCGTGCACCAACACCACGCTGTTCACCAAGGTCCCCAATCCAGCGAAGCGGCCGACCGACCGACCGGCTCAACAACTCCCGTCCATCGCCGCTCCGTCCATCTCCGCTCCGACCATCGCCGCCCCCGCCATCTACGCTCCCGCCCTCGCCGCGATCCGCCGACGGCTCGGATCACGATCCGCCGGAAGCCATCAGCCGGACTCCGTCAGCACCTTGAGCCGTGCCAGGTCGGCGGCGACCATTTCGGCGTCGCGCCGGAAGTCGGACTCGCTCATCTCCGGCCTGCGGCGAAGGGTGAACACCACCTCGCTGCCCGCGCCGTCAGCGATCACACGGACCGGGTTGTAGACAGTCTCCCCGGAGTGCAACGTGACGTCGTGGTCGAGCACACTCAGCTCGTTGTCGGGGGCGAACTCGACCACAACCCGCCCCATGGGGGAGGATTCAGCAATCCATTGGCCGTCGATCTCCTCGATGGAGCCGCCCAAGCCCTGGGCCCACGCCGGCAGATTGGCAGGGTTGGAGGCGTAGGCATAGACATCCTCGACAGAGCTCGCGATGTGGATGCTGACATGGAGCGACTCCTGGCCGGTGCTGTTCATGGCGACGACAGTATCCGGGCCCCCACCCAGTCCTCTTGAAGGAATCGGACACGACCCGCAATCACCTACCACTGATGACGGGCGAGGGCGGCCCAAGCGACACCGGAATGGATGCGGCGCACAATCCCGTTCCGCGCCTTGGTGAACCTGCGGCCTACTTCTTCACCTTGTCCAGGCGCCAGCCCACCATCCCCGCGGCCCCCTTCATCCCGTCACCGTCGATCTTGACCGTGGCCGCCGACGCCGTGAGGCGCTGCCGGAACGTGACACCGTCGCAATCAAGGGTCTGGACAACGGGGTTCTTCAGGGCTACGGAAAGGCGGATCTTGCCCCTTCCGGCACAGACCACCGACAACTCGTACGAACGCCCTCGGGCCAGTTCCGGCACCGAGTGGAACCCGTCACCGACCCGCTCGAGGCCGGCCTCCACAAACAGCGAATCACTGTCTCTGACCTCGGCTGTGCCGAGGGTCTCCACGACCTGCCTGCCCAGTCGCCCATCGGTGGGATCGGACACGTTCGAGGGCTTCTGCTGCCGGCCTGGGCTGCTCGCCGGTGCACTCGGCCCATCGGAGTCGCTCGTACACCCAGTGACGAGGGCCACGGACAATACAGAGGCGTAAAGGGTGAGATGACGAACGAGGGGGCGCCCTTTCCTTTTCATGAGCTCGTCGACCAGCACCGTCACCCGACCTCTTCCATGGGATGCTCCGTATTGCCTGAACTGGCCTCCAGCTTACGGCAGTAGTCTGAACTGGCTTGGCAATAGGACCGGTTCGCCTTGTTGGCCCGAAAGTCGTATTGCGGCTGGCCATGCTTCTTTACAGGTATCGCGTCGGCGTAGATGAACTGGAACATGTCCTGGGATGCGATCACCGACTCGGCCCTGATCCCGGATCATCTGCACTTCGTCGGCCGGAATCAACTCAGCATCCGTGTCCCACGCGAGGCCACCAGGACATCTGCGTGACGATCCTGAGTGCGCACAGGTACGGCGCGCCTTCCGCGAGGCCCGCCAGAAGCTCATGGCGGCCATGCGGTCTTCACTGGCCCGCCCCTGACAGTCTTCGACCGCAGATTCCCACTCGTACCTGGCACACGTGCGGCTCTGGTCAAGAATGGCGGTGCCTGCACCTTCACGGTCAGGGCCACACCCGCGCACTGCCTTCCGCTGGTGTCACTGCGTAGCCGGGTACGGATGGCCACCGAACCGTCAGCACTACCGACTCTTCTTCCGCGAACCAAGAGTGGTCGACTCCATGACCCCAGACGACGTAATCGCCCTGCCGCGCCAAAAGCACACTTCGGCGCGGAAGTTGGACATGGAAGCGACCGCTGATGAGTACGAGGAGAGCTGTTCGTTCCTCGCCTCTCACCCACTGCACTCGCTGGTCACCACGCGGGTGAACGCCCCATTTGATCTCTACAGCCTCGCTGTGGCGAGGATCTGCGGCGTCCTTGAAGTGCCCGAGCAGCCATCCCCGGTCCAGTGCGGCGTCCTTGCCCGCGTTGCCCACGTACACGCTGTCGTTCATGAATTTCTCCCTGGGTCGAAGGCGGTCGGGATGGGAGCCCACGACGCTCACCAGCGCCCCGACCGTGAATGACCACGTCCGCTGATGTCAGAAGTGGACGTCAAAGGCCCCCAACCATGATCGGTTGGGGGCCTTTGCACTGGTGGGCGCGGACGGTTTCGAACCGCCGACATCTGCTTTGTAAGAGCAGCGCTCTACCCCTGAGCTACGCACCCGTGGATGAGACAACAGCGTACATGGCCTACGGCCCCCGGTCACAAACGGTTGCCGACGGCAGCAGCCGGGGTGGGACGAGGCGGTGCGGGGGCCGTAGGCCATGTAC
>NZ_JAFMPZ010000512.1 GCF_017353455.1 Streptomyces laculatispora | reverse complement strand
TACGCCACCGCCTCCAGGCCGCGGTCCTGGGCGTGCGGGCCACCGGCCTGGAACGCCATCATGAAGGCCTGTCCGCTGGTGTGCATCACCGCGTGGCCGAACTCATGGGTGCGGGCGCTGATCCGGGCCAGGATCTCCAGGCAGACCAGGGCCCTGGTCTCGGGCCCCGCCTCGCGCCAGGCCGGCATCCCCGCGCGCATCGCCGGAATCAGGACATCCGGATCGGCGTGCGGGTACTCGACGCCGAGCTCCGGTCCGTACGGGGAGAGCTCCCCGCCCGTCCACCCGTCGGTGCCCGGCTGGCCGAGGTCGATCCGGGTGTTCAGCACGGCGTCGAAGGCGGCCTTGCCCTCGGCGGCGCCCAGGCTGCCGGGGGAGCCGCCCTCGCCGTACGCCTTCGGGTGCTCGGGGTGCGGGGACCAGTAGGCACGCGAGCGGATCGCGTCGAGGGCCCGGTCGAGCGTGGGGCGGTGCTTCTCGGTCAGCTGGTGCGGGGAGAGCTCGGCGGCCATGACGGACCAACTCCTCATCGAGCTGGGCAGGGACGGGCGGACAGAGTTAGAGTAACCGAACGATCGGTCGGGACAAGGGGCCCCACGAAACCTGTGGACAACTCGTAGGGGAGGATCGCTGGCATGACCACGGCCAAGCGGGACACGTACACCCCGGAGACTCTGCTCACCGTCGCTGTCCGTGTCTTCAACGAGCGCGGTTACGACGGCACGTCCATGGAGCACCTCTCGAAGGCGGCGGGGATCTCCAAGTCGTCCATCTACCACCATGTGGCCGGCAAGGAAGAACTGCTGCGGCGAGCGGTCAGCCGGGCGCTGGACGGGCTCTTCGGAATCCTCGACGAAGCGGGTGCGACGCGCGGTCGCGCGATCGGACGGGTCGAGTACGTCACCCGTCGCACCGTCGAGGTGCTGATAGCCGAACTGCCCTACGTCACGCTGCTGCTGCGGGTGCGGGGCAACACGAAGACCGAGCGCTGGGCGCTGGAGCGGCGGCGCGAGTTCGACCAGCGGGTGGGCGATCTGCTCAAGGCCGCGGTCGCGGACGGCGACCTCCGCTCCGACGTGGACATACGCCTGGCGACCCGGCTGCTTTTCGGCATGGTCAACTCCCTGGTGGAGTGGTACCGGCCGTTGCCGGACGGCGGCGCGGAGCGGGACCAGCTCGCGGACACCGTCGTACAGCTGGCCTTCGACGGCATGAAGTCCAGCCGCTGAGTCGTCGCTGAGCCGCTGGGCCCACGGCTTCGTCCTGTCTCGCCTCAGGTGAGCTCCGTGGGGCGGTCGGGGCCCGGGGCCAGGTCCGTCTCCTCGAACACCAGCAGGGTGCGGGTGGAGAGCACCTCCGGGATGGACTGGATCCTGGTCAGCACCAGCTCGCGCAGTGACCGGTTGTCCCGTGTGTGCACCAGCAGCAGGACATCGAAATCGCCGCTGACCAGTGCGATGTGCGTGGCTCCCGGCAGCGCCTGGAGCTGCTCCCGAACGGTGCGCCAGGAATTCTGGACGATCTTGAGCGTGATGTAGGCGGAGGCCCCCTGCCCCGCCCGTTCATGGTTCACCCGCGCGCTGAAGCCCCGGATCACCCCGTCGTCGATGAGCCGGTTGATCCGGGCGTAGGCGTTGGCGCGCGACACATGGACGCGATCGGCCACCGACCGTATCGAGGCGCGGCCGTCCGTCTGGAGCAACCGGAGGATGGCGCGGTCGATGGCGTCGAGCGGGCGTGCCGGAGGAATCCGGCCGGGGTCCTCGCCCCCGTCGGCCATTTGTTCAGCTGCCATGTTCCCGCGCCTCCCTGTCCTGGACGAGCTGTCCCCATCCCAGGCTGTGGAGAACCGTTTGTCCACAGGCTGACGGTGCCTGTAGCCAAAATGCGCTCGCGACCGAACAATCGGTAGGTGAGGCGCACCACATGCGTGCCTCACGCAGTCATTGATATTTCGACATATTTCGACACCCCTCGATGTCGGGGCACCCCCGACGTCGACAGTTGCCGCTCGATACCCCTCGATGCCAGGAGGTGCTTGTCATGACGGTCCAAGAGCTGCCCGGCGCGGCCGCCTACCGGCCCACGCCGCCCCCGGCGTGGAAGCCGCTCACCGACCCGGCGCCGCTGCTCCCGGACCCCGAGCCGTACCGCGTGCTCGGTACGGACGCCGCGGCCGACGCAGACCCGGAGCTGCTGCTGCGGCTCTACGCCGAGCTGGTGCGCGGCCGGCGCTACAACACCCAGGCGACCGCCCTCACCAAGCAGGGCCGGCTCGCCGTCTATCCGTCGAGCACGGGGCAGGAGGCCTGCGAGATCGCGGCCGCCCTGGTGCTGGAGGAGCGGGACTGGCTCTTCCCCAGCTACCGCGACACGCTCGCGGCCGTGGCGCGGGGGCTGGACCCGGTCGAGGCGCTGACCCTGCTGCGGGGCGACCGGCACACCGGCTACGACCCGCGCGAGCACCGCATCGCCCCGCTCTGCACCCCCCTCGCCACCCAGCTGCCCCATGCCGTGGGCCTGGCGCACGCGGCGCGGCTCAAGGGGGATGACGTGGTCGCGCTCGCCATGGTCGGCGACGGCGGCACCAGCGAGGGCGATTTCCACGAGGCGCTCAATTTCGCGGCCGTCTGGAAGGCCCCGGTCGTCTTCCTTGTGCAGAACAACGGCTTCGCCATCTCCGTACCGCTGGCCAAGCAGACCGCGGCACCCTCCCTGGCGCACAAGGCCGTGGGGTACGGGATGCCGGGCCGGCTGGTCGACGGCAACGACGCGGCGGCGGTGCACCAGGTCCTCTCCGAGGCGGTCGAGCGGGCCAGGAGCGGCGGCGGCCCGACGCTCGTGGAGGCCATCACCTACCGCATGGACGCGCATACGAACGCCGATGACGCGACCCGCTACCGCGGCGACAGCGAGGTCGAGGCGTGGCGGGCGCACGATCCGGTCCAGCTCATGGAGCGGGAGCTGACCGGGCGCGGGCTGCTCGGAGCCGACGGCATCGAGGAGGCACGCACGGCCGCCGAGCGGATGGCGGCCGGACTGCGCGAGCGGATGAACGCGGATCCGGTGCTCGACCCGATGGATCTCTTCACCCATGTGTACGCGGAGCAGACCACCCAGCTGCGTGAGCAGGCGGCCCGCCTGCGCGTCGAGCTGGACGCGGAGAACGAGCAGCACGGCACGGACGACGGGGGAGCAGGGCGATGACCACCGCAGCGGCCACGGCCGGAGAGCGGACGGCGAAGGCCAAACCCGCCACCATGGCGCAGGCCCTCGGGCGTGCGCTGCGCGACTCGATGGCGCAGGACCCCTCCGTGCACGTCCTCGGGGAGGACGTCGGGACGCTCGGCGGCGTCTTCCGGATCACCGACGGCCTGGCGAAGGAGTTCGGCGAGGACCGTTGCACGGACACCCCGCTGGCCGAGGCCGGCATCCTCGGGGCGGCCGTCGGCATGGCGATGTACGGGCTGCGGCCCGTCGTCGAGATGCAGTTCGACGCCTTCGCCTTTCCGGCGTTCGAGCAGCTCATCAGCCATGTCGCCAAGATGCGGAACCGGACCGCGGGCGCCATGCCGCTGCCGATCACGGTCCGGGTGCCGTACGGCGGCGGAATCGGCGGCGTCGAGCACCACAGCGACTCCTCGGAGGCGTACTACATGGCGACTCCTGGTCTCCACGTCGTCACGCCCGCCACCGTCGATGACGCCTACGGGCTGCTGAGGGCCTCGATCGCCTCCGACGATCCGGTGGTCTTCCTGGAGCCCAAGCGGCTCTACTGGTCGAAGGCGGACTGGTCGCCGCAGGCGCCCGCCGCCGTGGAGCCCATCGGGCGGGCCGTCGTGCGCCGGCCCGGACGCAGCGCGACCCTGATCACGTACGGGCCGTCCCTGCCCGTCTGCATGGAGGCCGCGCAGGCCGCGGTCGAGGAGGGCTGGGACCTCGAAGTCGTCGATCTGCGCTCGCTGGTGCCGTTCGACGACGAGACGGTGGCCGCCTCCGTGCGGCGCACCGGCCGTGCGGTCGTCGTCCACGAGTCCACCGGCTTCGGCGGTCCGGGCGGCGAGATCGCGGCCCGGATCACCGAGCGCTGCTTCCACCACCTGGAGGCGCCGGTGCTGCGCGTCGCCGGTTTCGACATCCCGTATCCGCCGCCGATGCAGGAGCGACACCACCTGCCGGGCGTGGACCGGGTGCTCGACGCCGTCGCGCGACTGCAGTGGGAGGCGGAGCACTGATGCCGCAGGTACTCGAATTCAAGCTTCCGGATCTCGGTGAGGGACTGACCGAGGCCGAGATCGTGCGCTGGCTGGTGGAGGTCGGCGATGTCGTCGCCATCGATCAGCCGGTCGTCGAGGTCGAGACGGCCAAGGCGATGGTGGAGGTGCCGTGCCCGTACGGGGGCGTGGTGACCGCGCGGTTCGGCGAGGAGGGTACGGAACTGCCGGTCGGGGCACCATTGCTGACGGTCGCGGTCGGATCCGTGGAGCCGTCGGGGAGTACGGCGGAATCCGGGTCCGGTACGGGGGCCGCCGGGGCGGAACCGTCCGGGTCCGGCAATGTGCTGGTGGGGTACGGAACCGGGGCGCCGCCGGTGCGCCGCAAGCGGGTACGGCCGGAGGGACTCTCGGCGCCCGCCGCCGCCCCTGTCGCCCCCGCCACTTCTGCGGCTCAGGCTGTTCCGGTTGCTTCCGTTGCTCCGGTGCCCGCTGCGGTCGTGGCTTCCGCCGCCGTTCCGGACGGGGCACGGGGGCCGGTCGCCGTCGTCTCCCCGCTGGTGCGCAAGCTCGCGCGGCAGCACGACCTCGATCTGCGCCAGCTCTCGGGCTCAGGGCCCGACGGGCTGATCCTGCGGGCCGACGTGGAGTCCGCGATCCGGTCGGTCACCGCGACCCCGCAGGAGGCCGCGGTGACCGACCAGGCATCGGCACGTCCAGGCGGTGAACGGGTTCCGCTGCGCGGGGTACGGGGTGCGGTCGCCGACAAGCTGGCGCGCAGCCGGCGCGAGATCCCCGACGCCACCTGCTGGGTGGACGCGGATGCCACCGAGCTGATGGCGGCGAGGGCGGCGATGAACGCCGCCGTTGGTCCCGGTGCCGGGCCCAAGGTGTCGGTGCTCGCCCTGCTCGCCCGTATCTGCGCAGCCGCTCTGGCCCGGTACCCCGAACTCAACTCCACGGTGGACCAGGAAGCACGGGAGATCGTGCGGCTGTCCGCTGTCCACCTCGGGTTCGCGGCCCAGACCGAGCGGGGGCTGGTCGTCCCGGTCGTACGGGATGCGCAGGCGCGCAGCACGGAGTCGATCGGGGCCGAGATCACCCGGCTCACGGAGGCCGCCAGGACGGGAACGCTGAAGCCGGCTGAGCTGACCGGTGGCACGTTCACGCTCAACAACTACGGGGTGTTCGGGGTGGACGGCTCGACCCCGATCATCAACCACCCCGAGGCGGCGATGCTCGGTGTCGGCCGTATCGTCCCCAAGCCGTGGGTGCACGAGGGCGAGCTGGCCGTGCGGCGGGTCGTCCAGCTCTCGCTGACCTTCGACCACCGGGTCTGCGACGGCGGCACGGCGGGAGGCTTCCTGCGCTACGTGGCCGACTGCGTGGAACAGCCGGCGGTGCTCCTGCGGGCACTGTAGGCACCGCCGCCGGCATTCCCGCCTCTCCCGGTTCTCCCTGTTCCGTTCCGCGTTGATCCACGGGATCGCGGACGGGGAGGACCCACCGGGCCGGGCGGCCCGCATACTCGGGGCATGACCGCGTATGACGCCATCGTTCTCGCCGGAGGTGCCGCGAGGCGGCTCGGCGGTGCCGACAAGCCGGGGCTCCGGATCGGTGGCCGTGCGCTGCTCGACCGGGTGCTCGCGGCCTGTGGCGACGCCGGGACCACGGTGGTGGTGGGGGGCAGACGGCCCACGGTGCGCCCCGTGACGTGGGCGCGCGAAGAGCCGCAGGGCGGCGGTCCGTTGGCCGCGCTCGGTGCCGGGGTGCGGCACACGGCGGCGGAGCGCCTTCTGGTGCTCTCCGCCGATCTGCCGTTCCTGGGGGCGGACACGGTCGGGTCCCTGCTGGCAGCCGTCGGCCGGGACGGCCTGGAAGGCGCTGTCTGCACCGATCAGGACGGCCGTGACCAGCCGCTGGTGGCCGTCTACCGGGCGGAGCCGTTGCGCCGCGAACTGGCACTGCTCGCCGCGGAGCACGGTGGACTCGCCGGACTGCCCCTGCGGTTGCTGACGCACGAGCTGCGGCTTTCCCGGGTGGCTGCGGACCCGCTCGCCTCGTTCGACTGCGACACCTGGGAGGACATCGCTTCGGCCCGGGCCCGGATCAGAGAACATGGGACGGTGCTGGACGAATGGATCACCGCAGTCAAGAACGAACTGGCCATCGAAATCGACGTCGACACCGCCGTCCTGCTCGACCTCGCCCGTGACGCCGCCCACGGTGTCGCCAGGCCCGCCGCACCCCTGACGACCTTCCTGGTCGGGTACGCGGCGGCAAAGGCGAGCAGCGACGGGGGCGGGCCCGAGGCAGTGGCAGAGGCCGCCCGTAAGGCCGCCGCGCTCGCTCTCCGCTGGGCGGACGAGACCGGGACGCCATGACGGGTCGCAGCGGCAGTACCGGGCGGCCCCCGGCTGCCGCGCAGAGCCCGGCCGAGGGGAAGGGCCCGGCCGGGGCGAAGGACCTGGCTGACGCGGAGGGCGCCGCCGAGTCCGTTGAGTCCTTGGACTCCGCCGACTCCGCCGACTCCGCCGACTCCGCCGACGCCGAAGCGCGACGCGCGGCGAAGGCCGAGGCCGAGGCCGACGAGGAGCGGGCCGTCGCGCAGGCCCTTGCGCTGGTCGGCCGACAGCCGTACCGCGGCCCGGGTACTGGACCCGAACCTGTTAACGGCTTCGGCCCCGGTCCCGGCCCCGACCGGTCGCCGGACCGGACGTCGCCGGCGGACCCGCCGCAGCCCGACCCCAGGGGCCCCGGAGACCTTGCCAGTCCCACCGGCTCCACCGGCTCCCCGCGAAACGCCGACCGGGCCTCCGGCCGTGCCACCGAGGGCGAACGCCGTCCCGCCGCGCAGGCCCGGCGGCGTACCCACGCCACCGCATGGGGCGAGGCGCGTGCTGTCGCGGCCCGCGCCGGGCGCGGGGTCCCTCCCCGCACCGGACGCCTCCCCCTCGACCACGCGCTCGGACACGTGCTGGCCGAGCCGCTCGCCGCGCTCACCGATCTCCCGTCCTTCGACACCTCCGCCATGGACGGCTGGGCCGTCGCGGGCCCGGGGCCATGGCACATCCGGGAGAACGAGGGCGTCCTCGCGGGCCACGCCGCCCCCGCCCCGCTCCCCGACGGTGACGCCGTGCGCATTGCCACCGGAGCCCGTATCCCGGCGGACGCCACCGCCGTCATCCGGAGCGAGCACGCTCACGCCGACGGTGCGAAGGGACTGTTGCACGCGCAGCGACAGGTGAATCCCGGGCAGGACATCAGGCCGCGCGGACAGGAGTGCCGCTCCGGAGAGCAACTCCTCCCCGCCGGAACGCTGGTGACGCCCGCCGTTCTCGGGCTGGCCGCTGCCGCCGGGTACGACGAACTGCTCACCCGCCCCCGGCCGCGCGTCGACGTCCTGGTCCTGGGCGACGAACTGCTGACGGCCGGGCTGCCGCACGACGGGCTGATCCGTGACGCACTCGGCCCGATGATCGGCCCCTGGCTGCGCGCGCTGGGTGCCGAGGTCTCCGCGCCCCGCCGCCTCGGAGACGACGCGGAAGCCCTCCGGAAGGCGCTCGTCGCCTCCGACGCGGATCTGGTCGTCACCACCGGCGGCACTGCTGCGGGACCGGTCGACCATGTGCACCCCGTGCTCGCCGATCTGGGGGCCGAGCTGCTCGTCGACGGTGTCGCCGTCCGCCCCGGTCACCCCATGCTGCTGGCCCGGCTCCGTGCCGGAGGGCCGTATCTCGTCGGGCTGCCCGGCAACCCCCTGGCCGCCGTGTCCGGGCTGCTCACGCTTGCCGAGCCACTGCTCAGCGGGCTGGCGGGCCGGACTTCGCAGGACCCCTACCGCGTCGCGGTCCGTGACGCGGTGCACGGCCACCCGCACGACACCCGGCTGGTCCCCGTGGTCCATCGCACCGAAGGCACCCGCGAGTTCACCCACCGTGCCGGAACCGGAACCCGCGCCGGAACCGGAACCGGAACCGGAACCGGAACCCGCGCCGGAACCGGAACCGGCGCCGGAATCGATCACGTCGTACCCCTGCATTACAACGGTCCAGCCATGCTGCGCGGGATCGCTGCCGCGGACGGGCTGGCCGTCGTGGAGCCGGGCGGGGTACGGTCCGGCACCGAGGTGGAGATCCTCGATCTACCGTGGGCCCCGGCGACGCCGTGGACTGAAGGGTGTTTCACGTGAAACTTCCCGGCCATGACGCGATGGCCAGGCGCGCCGATGAGCATGTCGTACCCACCCGGGTGATGCTCCCGCGCCGGGTCGTCGACGGACCGGCACGACAGGTCGCCAAGCGGCTGATGATGGCCCTGATGGTGCTGGCCGCCACGGTGCTCATCGTCTGGGCCGACCGCGGCGGCTACCATGACGCGGCCGACGACAAGGTCGACCTCCTGGACGCGGTCTACTACGCGACGGTCACCCTCTCGACCACCGGGTACGGCGACATCACCCCGTACAGCGACGGCGCCCGGCTCACCAATGTGGTGCTCGTGACACCGCTGCGCGTGCTCTTCCTCATCATCCTGGTCGGCACCACCCTTGAGGTCCTCACGGAGCGGACCCGCGAGGACTTCCGGCTGAAGCGTTGGAGAACCAACTTGCGTGACCACACCGTTGTCGTCGGCTTCGGCACGAAGGGCCGTTCGGCCATCCAGACCCTCTGTGCCACCGGCCTGAAGAAAGATCAGATCGTCATCGTCGACCCGGCGTCCAAGGTGATAGAGATCGCCAACGCCGAGGGGTACACCGGAGTGCTCGGTGATGCGACGCGCAGTGATGTGCTGCTGCGGGCCGAGCTGCAGAAGGCGCGTCAGATCATCATCGCCACCCAGCGCGACGACACGGCGGTACTGGTCGCGCTGACCGCGCGCCAGCTCAACCGCAGTGCGAAGATCGTCGCCGCGGTGCGCGAGGAGGAGAACGCCCCGCTGCTGCGGCAGTCCGGTGCCGATGCCGTGATCACCAGTGCCAGCGCGGCCGGCCGGCTGCTCGGCCTCTCCGTGCTCAGCCCCAGCGCGGGCACGGTGATGGAGGACCTGATCCAGCAGGGCAGCGGGCTCGATCTGGTCGAACGGCCGGTGATAAAGGCCGAGGTGGGCAAGAACGTCCGGGAGACCGACGATCTCGTGGTCAGCGTTCTGCGCGGTCACCGGCTGCTCGGTTACGACGATCCGGTGGCCAGCCCCCTCCAGCTGACGGACCGGCTGATCACCATCGTGCGGGTCACGAACGAACCGCCCATCAACCACACCCCGCCGACGGCCCCGCGCCCCTGACCCGAACCCGGCCGGCCGCCCCGCAGACCCGTCCGGCCGCGCCTCGCGGCGGTCGTCGGCACGGTACGGAGTAGCCTCGCGGCCATGCATGCGATCACGATCCCCGAACCCGGTGGCCCCGAGGCGCTCGTGTGGGCCGAGGTGCCCGATCCCGTACCCGGTGAGGGCGAGGTCCTCGTCGACGTCGTCTCCAGCGCGGTCAACCGTGCGGATGTGCTCCAGCGGCAGGGGTTCTACAACCCGCCGCCCGGCGCCTCCCCCTACCCGGGTCTGGAGTGCGCGGGCCGGATCTCCGCCATCGGTCCCGGCGTCACCGGCTGGTCGGTCGGCGACGAGGTGTGTGCGCTGCTGGCCGGCGGCGGTTACGCGGAGAAGGTCGCCGTCCCCGCCGGGCAACTGCTCCCCGTACCGGCCGGACTGGACCTCGTCCTCGCCGCGGCGCTGCCCGAAGTGACCGCGACCGTCTGGTCCAACGTGTTCATGGTGGCCCATCTGCGGCCCACCGAGACACTGCTGGTGCACGGCGGGTCCAGCGGCATCGGCACGATGGCGATCCAGCTCGCCAAGGCGGTCGGCGCCCGGGTCGCGGTGACCGCGGGCGGGCCCGGGAAGCTGGCGCGCTGCGCCGAGCTCGGTGCCGACATCCTGATCGACTACCGGGAACAGGACTTCGTCGAGGAGCTCGGCAAGGCGACGGACGGGGCGGGTGCCGACGTCATCCTCGACATCATCGGTGCTAAGTACCTGGACCGGAACGTGCAGGCGCTCGCCGTCAACGGCCGGCTCGCGATCATCGGTCTCCAGGGTGGGGCCAAGGGCGAACTCAACCTGGGCGCCCTGCTGAGCAAGCGGGCCGCGGTCACCGCGACCTCGCTGCGCGGGCGTCCGCTCGCCGAGAAGTCCGCGATCGTCGCGGCCGTACGCGAGCACGTCTGGCCGCTCATCGCCGACGGCGTCGTGCGGCCGGTGGTGGACCGTACGCTGCCGATGCAGGACGCGGCCGAAGCGCACCGGGTGATGGAGTCCAGCACGCACATCGGCAAGGTGCTGCTCCGGTCGCCCGCAGCGGCCTGAGCCGAGCATGGCCCACTTCCTGAATCACCGGCTCCATAACGCCCCTACCCGAAGGGCCCGGCACACGAAGATCGTGTGCCGGGCCCTTCGGGTATGACCGATCGGTACGGGTACGCGTGCGGGGTTACAGGTACGGGCCTGAGCGGATCGCCCCGTGCGGGTCGCCGCCGCCTTCCTCCTCCTCGTGGCCAGTGCCCGGGGGCAGGGCGCGGCGCATCTGCTCCAGCTGTGCGCGGGCCGCCATCTGCTGGGCGAACAGCGCCGTCTGGATGCCGTGGAAGAGGCCCTCCAGCCAGCCCACCAACTGGGCCTGCGCGATCCGGAGTTCCGCCTCGGAGGGAACCGACTCCTCGTTGAACGGCAGCGAGAGCCGCTCCAGCTCCTCCACCAGCTCCGGCGCGAGGCCGTCCTCCAGCTCCTTGACCGAGCTGGCGTGGATCTCCTTGAGGCGCACGCGGCTCGCCTCGTCGAGGGGCGCCGCCCTGACCTCCTCCAGGAGCTGCTTGATCATGCTGCCGATGCGCATGACCTTCGCGGGCTGCTCGACCATCTCCGTCACCGGGATCTCGCGCGACTCGTCGTCAGTGCCACCGCCGCCGATCGCCATTCCGTCCTGTCCCACCACGAGGACTTGGGGGTGCTCCTGCGACCGTTCATTCCTCGGCATCTCCATGTCGACCATTGTCTCGCACACCTGCCGTACAACACCGTGGTGCCCCCGGAAACGTGTGATCCACCTTTTCCGAGGGCACCGGAACAACTCCGAAGCAGCCGGTCAGCCCGCTGTCGGGGCCTCCCGCCCAGTCATCCGGCGCGCCGTGACAGCGCCAGCCGGGAGCGGGTGAACACCGCTGCCAGCACCCCGGCCAGCAGCGGGACGACCACGGCCAGCAGCCCGATGGTCGCCCAGGGCAGCACGATCGGGGTGTACGCGGATTCCATGGGGTCCAGCCGCATCGCCCGCATCGCGTTGCGCAGGTCGATCAGGCGCAGCGCCACCGCGGGCACCAGCCCCGCGGCCGTGCCGAGCAGCACCCCGGTGAGCGCCACCACCAGGCACTGGAACCCGGAAAGGGTCCGCCGCACCCCCGGGGGCGCGCCCACCGCGCTGAGCGTGGTGAGGTCGGCCTCGGCGTCGGCCTTGGACAGCCCGGTCGTGATCGCGGCCGCACCCAGGGTCACCACACCGGCGAACAGCGTCAGCACCAGCAGCATGATGTTGTCGCGGCCGGACGAACCGTCGCCGGACTGCACATAGACGCCGCCGCCCGCCTGGGCGATCGCGGCCTCGGTCCGCTGTGTATCGGCGTCCGACGGCCGGTGGGGGACGGCGTACACGCTGCCGTACACCGCGGTGTGCAGGCCGATCCGCTGTGCGGTCTTCTCCGGCATGATCATGCGGATTCCGGGGGTCTCGGCGTACTTCGCGGCCGCGACGTACACCTTCATCCGGTCCGTCGTCCTCTTCGCCGGTCCCGGGTGGTCGGCGCGGTTCTTCTTGTCCTTGGGGCTGTAGCGGTGGACGGCCTTGACCGTGACCTCGCCGTCCTTCGCGAACGCCTGGTTGAGCAACACGGGGACGCCCGCATCCAGTGCCCTCGCGGCGGCCGGGTCGTCGAGCTTCACATAGGTCCTCAGCAGCGTGGCGTCACCCACGACGATGTTGCTTCCGTCGCTGCCGAACGTGTTCATGCTGTATTGCTCGTCCATGCACGCGGGGGAGTGCATCATGCTGCGGTGTTCCTCGGCGGTCAGCCGCTCGGCGAGCGCCTTGGCGCCCTTGGAGTTGAGGGGGCAGTCGTGCCCCTTGCCGGTGGGCTTGACCAGTTCGAGCGAGCCGCAGCCGTTCTCCTCGTAGTAGATGTTGCAGTCGCTGCCCGCCCAGACGCGGGAGATCTCGGCGGGCCGGCCGGTGGGCGACATGTTCCGCTCCACCGCCGCCCGGGCCAGCGGGAGTCGCTCGGTGGCCTTGGCGTCCATGGTGGAGAGCACGACCGCCTTCTCGCTGAGCATCGGCGTGTACTCGTAGTCCCACTCGGCGGTGGAGCTGGACATGTACGTGGCGATGGCCACCGATCCCGCGACCGCGGCCATCACCGCCGCGACCGCCGGGGCGGTCCTGCCGCGGTTGCGGGCCGCGTCGCGCAGCGCCATCCGGGGCGAGAGCGGGAGCCCGCGGCCGAGCCGGCCGAGCATTCCGACGATCACCGGGATGCAGCCGAGGAGCCCGAGTTCGGCGATCACCGAGCCGGCGGCGACCTTGCCGGAGCTGCCGGTGGTGCCGCCGAGGACGGCGATCGCGATGCCGAGGGCCAGGGCGCAGGCGCCCACGATCGGCAGGACCCGGGAGCTGCGACGGACCCCGCGGTGACCGGTGAGCGACTCCAGCACGGACTGCCGGCTCGCCACGATTGCCGGGGCGAAGGCCGCCAGCAGCCCGGTGACCAGTCCGATCACGGCGATGGCCAGCAGTTCCTTCGGATGCAGGGCGAGCGAGCCGAAGCGGTGTCCGGCCTGGTCCTCGATCAGCGGCCGGAACACCATGGTCAGCACCAGCCCGGTCACCACCCCGACGACGGCTCCGGCGCCGCCGAGCACCAGACCTCCGGAGAGGACCACCGCCCGTACATGGCGCCGGTCCCCGCCGCACGTGCCGACGAGACCGAGCTGACGGCGTGAGCGGCGCGCACCGACGGCGAAGGCCGGTCCGGCGAGCAGCACGATCTCCAGGACCGCCATGGCGACGACCGTGATGAGGGCCGCGCTCAGCTCACCGGAGGTGCCGACCGTGGGGGAGCGGCCCAGCGTGCGGATGAGGGGGACCTCGGAGTCCGGCGGCGGGTCGAGCACGACCTGGCGGGAGACGACGAGGGCGCCCTTCTTGTTGGCCGCCATCACGTCGGGCCAGGTGACGCCCTTTCCGCTGTTCGCCGTCACCAGCCAGGTAAGAGGACTGGCGTTCGGCGGCAGCACCTTCTTGTCGTGGGCGGCGACGGTCCTCCAGGGGGCGATGACCGCGCCCGGATCGGCGTACAGCGCCTTGACCTTCAGGTTGTCCGGCTGTTCGACCGCGCCGGTGATGGTGTACTTCTGCTCCGGCCCGCGCACGGTGATGTGGGAACCGACGTGCAGCCCGGCCGACTTCAGGAACGACTCGGTGGCGACCATGTCGCCGGTGCCCTTCGGGAACGAGCCGTCGACGAGGTCGAGCTTGCCGCGCGCCATCCGGTCCGAGGTCCGGAACTCGAGGATGTCGACGTCCGCGATGCCGTACCCGGTGGTGACGCTCGCGGGCACGGACTGGCTGCTGATGCCCCGCGCACCCTGCGGGAACGCCGTCCGCAGGTCGAGTGGCGGGGCGTCCTCGGACGGCGGGGTGTCGCTGACGTTGCCGTAGTTGTCCCCGGTGACCGACTGATCCATCGGACCGGAACCGGGGTCGCTGAACAGCGCGTCGGCCGAACCCATCTCAGCCGTCAGCTTCTCGGCAGTGGTGGGCTCCACACTGCGGTACGTCACGTCGAGTGCGGTGACGCCGAGCACGGGGATGGCGATCATCGCGACCACCAGCGCGCTGCGGCCCTTGGCGCGCAGGGCGTCGCGCCGGGCTATCCGGAGGGCGGCGCGCCACCCCGTGAAGACGCTCACTCGGAGCCCCCGGCGGCGAGCAGCGAGTCCGCCCCGGCGCTCAGCGTCTGGTCGACGATCGAGCCGTCCCGCAGGAAGACGACCCGGTCCGCCCAGGCGGCGTACCGCGGTTCGTGCGTCACCATCACACCGGCCGCGCCCTGGTCGCAGCGGTTGCGCAGCAGGGCGAGGACGGCCTCGCCGGTCTCGGAGTCGAGTGCCCCGGTCGGCTCGTCGGCGAGCACCAGGCGCCGGTCCCCCACCAGCGCACGGGCTATCGCGACGCGTTGCTGCTGGCCGCCGGACATCTCGTCCGGGAAGCGGTCGCCGATCTCCAGGAGGTTCATCTCCTCCAGCGCGGCACGGGCCTCCTTGCGCGCCTTGCGCACCGGGATGCCGTCGAGCTCGCGCGGCAGGGCGATGTTCTCGGCGGCGGTCAGGGCGGGGATCAGGTTGTAGTCCTGGAAGACGTAGCCGACGCTGCGGCGGCGCAGCGCGGCCACGCCCTTGCGGCCGAGCGCGGAGATGTCCTGGCCCTCGATGACGACCTGGCCCGCGGTCGCGGTGTCGAGGCCGCCGGCGATCGTCAGCAGGGTGGACTTGCCGGAGCCGGAGGGTCCCATCACGGCGACGAGCTCACCGGCGTGCACCGACAGGTCGATGCCGCGCAGGGCGTGCACCTCGGCGATGCCGGTGCCGTGGGTACGGGTGAGCGAACGGAGTTCGAGCACCGGCGCATCCACCGACAGGGGCGGGGCGGCTGGGGACGGGGCGTGCAGTGACATGACGGGTTGTTCCCCCTCGGAACGGTTCTGTGGTCGGTGTCCGGCGGCCGGACGAGCCGCCGGGGCCGTGGCTCAGCGGTGTGGGGCCGCCGTGGCTCAGCGGCGTGCGCGGGCCCGTGCGGTGCGTGCGAGGCCGGGCGCGGGCGTGCTGGTCTCCGGCTCCGTGGCGGCGGCCTCGGCGAGACGGACCAGCCGGGCCTCGCAGTGGTCCAGCCAGCGGGCCTCGGCCTCGGCCTGGAAGATCAGCTGTTCCAGTACCAGCAGCCAGGCGACCTCGTCGCGGTTGGCGGGCACGTCGCTGAGGGCCTGCGCCTTGAGGCGGGTGTAGTCCTGCATCGCCTTCACGGTGTGGTGGCGCTGGGACTGGATGACGGCCCGGATGTCCACGCCGGGTGCGCCGACGGCCATGGCGAGCTTGATGGCCAGCTCGTCGCGGGGCGGATTGCTGCGGTCGACGGGGGTCTCGAACCAGCTGCGCAGCTCGGTTCGCCCGGCGTCGCTGATCGAGTACAGGGAGTGCCCCTGGTCGTCCTCGCCGTCCTGGGCGATCAGGCCGTCACGCTCCAGCCGGCTGAGTGTCGTGTACACCTGTCCGACGTTGAGCGGCCAGGTGGAGCCGGTGCGGGACTCGAATTCGGTGCGGAGCTGGGAGCCGTAGCGCGGCCCCCGTTCCAGTAGGGCGAGTAGCCCGTGGCGGATCGACATACTGAGTATGTATACCGAGTATGTCGATGGGTGCAAGTCCGTGACCTGGTGCGAAGGGGCTGGGGCGGTCCGCGTGCGGCAATCAGCCGGTGCGGCGCATGCGCAGCGCGAGGAAGCCGAGCCCCAGCCCGACCAGGGAGATTCCCACGCCGAGGGACATCTCCTTGACCTGTCGTACGGCCGCTCCGCCGAGGGCCTGCCGCGAGCGTCGGCCGGTCTCGGGCGATGTGCTCGGGTCAGGGGTGACGGCCGGTACCGCGGCGGGGTCCGTCGTGGCGGACTCCTTCTCCTCCTCCGCCGATTCGGCGGCGTCGTCCGCCTGGGCGGTCTCCTGGGGTGTCAGCTGCCGTCCGGGGCGCTGTCGCCCCTCCCCGGCGAGCCGCCCCGCCAACGGCGACTGCTCGTCCTGCGGCCGCGGTGACCCGGCGCTCGGCGAGGGCGATCCGGAGGCGCCGGACAGGGGGCCCGAGGGCGCGGACGGCAGGGGTGCGGGCGGTGCGGGCGCGGCCGGGGGGCCCGCGGACGCGC
>NZ_JAFMPZ010000511.1 GCF_017353455.1 Streptomyces laculatispora | reverse complement strand
GCCGCACTCCGCCCAAAAATACGCATCTCAGATACCAATTCAAAACCGAGGAGTCACGATGCTCTCCGAGCCGTCGACCGCCACTGTCCGTGCCACCCTCCCCGCCGTCGGCGCGGCCATCGCAGACATCGCGGATCTCTTCTACCGCAAGCTGTTCGACGCCCACCCCGAGCTGCTGCGCGACCTCTTCAACCGCGGCAACCAGGCCTCCGGCGCCCAGCGCCAGGCGCTCGCCGGCTCCATAGCAGCGTTCGCGACCCAGCTGGTCGAGCAGCCGGACACCCGCCCCGACGTCATGCTCGGCCGCATCGCGCACAAGCACGCCTCGCTCGGCATCACCGCCGCCCAGTACGACGTCGTGCACACCCACCTGTTCGCCGCCATCGCCGAGGTGCTCGGCGACGCCGTGACCCCGGAGGTCGCGGCCGCCTGGGACGAGGTCTACTGGCTGATGGCCAACGCCCTCATAGCCATCGAGGAGCGGCTGTACGCGCAGCAGGGCGTGCTCGCCGGTGATGTCTGGCGCGACTGGGAAGTGGTTTCCCGGATCGAGGAGACCCAGGACGTCGCCACCTTCCGGCTCCGCCCCGCCGACGGTTCACCCGCCCCCGGCTTCCACCCCGGCCAGTACGTCTCGGTGCAGTCCGAACTCCCGGACGGTGCACGCCAGATACGTCAGTACAGCCTCTCCTCAGCCCCCGGCTCCCCGCTCCGCTCGATCACCGTCAAGCGGGTGCATGGCGGCGGCGCCCCCGACGGCGAGGTCTCAGGGCAGCTGCACGACCGGGTCCGGGCGGGCGACCGGCTCCGGGTGTCGGCCCCGTACGGCGACCTCGTACTGAAGTCCGCCGACGCCCCGCTCCTGCTCGCCTCCGCGGGCATCGGATGCACCCCGATGCTCTCGATGCTGGAGCACCTCGCGAACGGCGATCACCGCACCCCGGTCACCGTCGTGCACGGCGACCGCTCCCCCGACGACCACGCCATGCGCACCGACCACGCCCTGCTCACAGGCAAACTCCGCGACGCCGCGGCGCACTTCTGGTACGAGAACCCCGCGCCGGGCCACCCCGCGAACCGCACGGGCCTAGTCGACCTGACGGGTCTGGTCATCCCGTCCGGCACTCACGCCTACCTCTGCGGCCCGCTGCCCTTCATGCGGTCCGTACGCACCCAGCTGCTCGCCAAGGGTGTCCCGGCGGCCGACATCCACTACGAGGTGTTCGGCCCCGACCTGTGGCTCGCCAAGGACTGACCCGGGTCCGCTGCCCGGGGAATTGACCGGATCGGCTCGCACACCGCCCGAACAGAGCCCCGTGAACGGCCCACAACTGGCTCGGGGCCTCTTTTGCCGGGTACAAGCGCTGTACGGACATACTCCCCACCCGCAAAAGGAGCCGGCCATGTCCTCACCCATGTCCGCGAGCACCTTCCTCGCCGCCCTGAAGAACGAGGGGCTCACCGTCGTCCAGGTGGGCGACTGGCGTACCCACAACCGCAACCACAAGGGCTCCTGGGGCCCGGTCAACGGCGTGATGATCCACCACACCGCCACCCAGGGCACCGACGCCACCGTCCGGCTCTGCCGCGACGGCCACTCCGGCCTGCCGGGGCCGCTGTGCCACGGCGTCATCGCCAAGGACGGCCGGGTCCACCTGGTCGGCTACGGCCGGGTCAATCACGCCGGTCTCGGCGACGACGACGTCCTGCGCGCCGTCGTCGCCGAGAAGCGCCTGCCGTCGGACAACGAGGCCAACACCGACGGAAACCGGCACTTCTACGGCTTCGAGTGCGAGAACCTCGGCGACGGCAAGGACCCCTGGCCCGACGTCCAGCTCGAAGCCATCGAGAAGGCGGCGGCCGCGATCTGCCGCCGCCACGGCTGGACCTCCAAGTCGGTCATCGGACACCTGGAGTGGCAACCGGGCAAGGTGGACCCGCGCGGCTTCACGATGACCTCCATGCGGGCGCGGGTCCACGACCGCCTCAAGTAGCCGCCCGCCGGCCCGCCCGGACCACGTCCACAATGGGGGCATGCCCGCCACACCACCCCGTCCGCCCGGCCTCTCCCGGCTGCAGCCGATGCTTCCGTCACCCCTGCAGCCGGCCGAGGACGACCGCTTCGGCCGGCACGGCGTACAGCTGCTGCTCAAGCGCGACGACCTGATCCACCCGGATCTGCCGGGCAACAAATGGCGCAAGCTCGCCCCCAACCTGCTCGCCGCCGCCGGACGTCCCGTGCTGACGTTCGGCGGGGCGTACTCCAACCATCTGCGGGCCACGGCCGCCGCGGGCCGGCTGCTGGGCTTCCGCACCGTCGGCGTCGTCCGCGGCGACGAGCTGGCCCACCGCCCGCTCAACCCCTCGCTCGCCCAGTGCGCCGCCGACGGGATGCGGCTGCACTTCGTGGACCGCCGGACGTACCGCGCAAAGGCCGATCCACAGGTCCTGGCCGGGCTGCTGAGCGCCCACGGGGAGTGCGAGGTCATCCCGGAGGGCGGCAGCAACGCCCTGGCCGCACAGGGCTGCACAGAGCTCGGGCGCGAGCTGCGCGGCCGGGCCGCGGTGGCGGCGGTGGCCTGCGGCACCGGCGGCACCCTCGCCGGTCTCGCCGCCGGCCTGGCACCGGGACAGCGCGCCCTCGGCATCCCGGTCCTGCGCGGCGGCTTCCTGGGCGACGCGGTACGGGACCTCCAGCGGGAGGCGTTCGGCGGACCGGCCGGCGCCTGGTCCCTGGACGACCGCTTCCACTTCGGCGGCTACGCCCGCACCACTGTCGCCCTGCACGCCTTCGCGGACGACTTCGAGGACCGGCACGGGCTGCCGGTCGAGCGGCTCTATGTGGCCAAACTCCTCTACGCGCTCACGGTGCTGGCCGAGGAGGGGGCGTTCCCCGCGGGCACCGCGGTCGCCGCCGTGGTCACCGGAAGCCCGGACCCGGCCGAGCCGCCCGGCGCCCCTCAGTCCGCCTCCTCCCGGTAGGCCGCCGCCTCCTCCAGGTCGAGGCGCCTGAGCAGGGTCCGCATCATCTCGTCGTCGATGGCCCGCTCGTCCCGCAGCCGCACGAAGACCTCGCGCTCGGCCTCGATCATCTCGCCGGCCAGCCGCCGGTAGGTGTCGTCCGCCGACTCCCCCGTCACCGGATTCGACGCCCCGAGCCGCTCCCACACGGCGTTGCGGCGCCGCTCCAGGACGGTTCGCAGCCGGTCGGTGAGCGGCTGGGGCAGCCGGTTGCGCTCGTCGGTGAGCAGCTCCTCCAGTCGCGCCTCGGCAGCCGTGGACGCCTCGCTCTGCGCCTGCGCCTCCGCGAGGGTCTCGGCCTGCCGGTCGCGCCTCGGAAGCCTCAGGACGCGCACCAGGAGCGGCAGCGTGAGCCCCTGGATGACCAGGGTGCCGATCACCGTGGTGAACGTCAGGAAGAGCATCAGGTTGCGGGCCGGGAAGTCCGCGCCGCCGGCCGTGACCATCGGGATGGAGAACGCGATGGCGAGCGAGACGACACCGCGCATCCCGGCCCAGCCGACGATCAGCGGCGCGGTCCAGTCGGTCTCGGGTTCCCGGTCCCTGATCCGCTTCGACAGCCAGCGGGGCAGATAGGTCGCCGGATAGACCCAGACGAACCGGACCACCACGACCGCCAGGAACACCGCCACCGCGTACCAGAGGACGTCCGCGACGGCGTACGAACCGAGCCCCTTCAGTACGAAGGGCAGCTGGAGGCCGATCAGCGCGAAGACCGCGGACTCCAGGACGAAGGCGACCATCTTCCAGACGGCCGCCTCCTGGAGCCTGGTCGCGAAGTCGACCTGCCAGGACCGGTGGCCCAGATAGAGCGCGACGACGACCACCGCGAGCACCCCCGAGGCGTGCACCCGTTCGGCCGCCGCGTACGCCACGAAGGGGATCAGGAGCGACAGGGTGTTCTGGAGCAGCGCCTCCTTCAGGTGCGTACGGAGCCAGTGCAGCGGCACCATGAGCACCAGGCCGACCGCGACTCCGCCGACCGACGCGAGAAAGAACTCGCCGATCCCGGCGCCCCAGCTCATCCCCTCGCCCACGGCCGCGGCGAGCGCCACCTTGTACGCGGTGATCGCGGTGGCGTCGTTCAACAAAGACTCGCCCTGGAGGATCGTCGTGACCCGGGCGGGCAGGCCGACCCGGCGGGCGATCGCCGCGGCCGTGACCGCGTCCGGAGGGGCGATCACGGCGCCCAGCACCAGTGCGGCGGTGAGCGGCAGACCGGGCACCAGCCGGTACGCCAGCCAGCCGACCGCGACGGTCGCGAACAGCACATAGCCGACGGAGAGCAGCGCGACGGGACGCAGATTCGCCCGCAGGTCGAGGTACGAACTGTCGACGGCTGCCGTGTAGAGCAGCGGTGGCAGCAGGAGCGGCAGCACGATGTGCGCGTCCAGGGTGTACGTCGGCACCCCCGGCACGTACGAGCCGATCAGCCCCATGGCCACCAGCAACAGCGGGGCGGGCACCGGCGTGCGGCGGGCCAGCCCCGCCATCGCCGCACTGGCCGCGACCAGTGCCACCAGTGGCAATGCGTCCATCTCACGGTCCTCGCATCCGTCGTAACCTGGCAATCATGAGTGAGTGCCCGCACGTATCAGATCTGCCGCGCCCCGAGCCCGCACCCCTCAGCGAGACCTGTCTCGAATGCCGGGCAGCGGGGACCCACCCCGTGCAACTGCGGCTCTGCCTGGTATGCGGCCGTGTCGGCTGCTGCGATTCCTCACCGTTGCAGCACGCCACGACGCATTTCAAGGAGAGCGGTCATCCGGTGATGCGAAGCTTCGAACCCGGCGAAAGCTGGCGCTGGTGCTTCGAGGACGGTTCGATCGTCTGACGTCTGGGTACGTCAAACCGGCGCCTGTTGTTCGTAATTGACCGCCGCAGACCTCTAGCCACTGTGCGTACTCATGGGCTTACTATGAGTGACAGTCATGGGACGGGGTCTTGGCGACACGGCATCATGGATCGCGATAGCGTCGCCGGACCAAGAACCGAAGACGTACCGCATGGCTCCGGGGCACCCTTCCCGGATCCTCGAATGAGTTTGTGCCACCTTGGAGGTGAGGGTGTCCCAGATCGCAGGCGAGCCCGGGAATCAGGACTTCGTAGAGGTCCGGCTGCCCGCTGCGGGTGCCTACCTGTCGGTGCTGCGTACGGCCACGGCCGGTCTCGCAGCGCGCTTGGACTTCACTCTCGACGAGATCGAGGATCTTCGCATCGCGGTCGACGAGGCCTGCGCGATCCTGCTTCAGCAGGCCGTGCCCGGCTCCGTCCTCAGCTGCGTCTTCCGTCTCATCGACGACTCTCTGGAAGTGACGGTTTCGGCCCCCACCACGGACGGGCGGGCCCCGGAGCGCGACACCTTCGCCTGGACGGTGCTCTCCGCACTGGCAGGAAAGGTCGACTCCACGGTCGCCGATGACCGCACGGTCAGCATCAGCCTGTACAAACAGCGCGGCGCGGGACCCGGGCCGGCGTGAGCAACGGGAACGGGGACGGTCCTGTGCGGGACGAGACGATCCGACCAGGGGTGGTGCACGCAGCAGGCATCCCGGAGCAGCAGGCCCTGACACATCCGGTGGACGAGGCGGACCTGCCCCGTGCGGTGGACGGGGTGGACGGGCCCGTTGGCCGTACGGTCGTGGTGGAGCAGTCGCAGGCGGAGCGGGCAGGCCAGATGAGCGAGCACGGGCACCACGATCCACACGACCGCAGCGGGGCGCGGGCGTTGTTCATCGAGCTGGGCAAACTCCCCGAGGGCTCGGCCGAGAAGGCCGAACTGCGCAATCGGCTGGTGCGGATGCATCTGCCGCTCGTGGAGCATCTGGCCCGGCGCTTCCGCAACCGGGGCGAGCCGCTGGACGATCTGACCCAGGTCGCCACGATCGGCCTGATCAAGTCGGTGGACCGGTTCGATCCGGAGCGGGGCGTCGAGTTCTCGACGTACGCCACGCCCACGGTCGTCGGCGAGATCAAGCGCCACTTCCGCGACAAGGGCTGGGCGGTGCGGGTGCCGCGCCGCCTCCAGGAGCTGCGGCTCTCGCTGACCACGGCGACCGCGGAGCTCTCGCAGCAGCACGGCCGTTCGCCCACGGTGCACGAGCTGGCGGAGCGGCTCGGCATCTCCGAGGAAGAGGTCCTGGAGGGCCTGGAATCGGCCAATGCCTACAGCACGCTCTCGCTGGACGTGCCGGACACGGACGACGAGTCCCCCGCGGTCGCGGACACGCTCGGCTCCGAGGACGAGGCGCTGGAGGGCGTCGAGTACCGGGAATCACTCAAGCCGCTGCTGGAGGACCTGCCACCGCGGGAGAAGCGGATTCTACTGCTCCGGTTCTTCGGCAACATGACCCAGTCGCAGATCGCGCAGGAGGTCGGCATCTCGCAGATGCATGTCTCGCGGCTACTGGCCCGCACTCTGGCACAGCTGCGCGAGCGGCTGCTCGTCGAGGAGTAGCCGGACGGTGCGCGGCCCCGGAAGCCCGGCGGCCGCGACGCACCCCGGAGCGGCGGGCGGCTGCCCGCGTTGCGCGCGTACGCGTCAGGCGTCGGTGTCCGTGTCGGGCTCCGCGCCAGGACGACGGATGCCCAGGGCCTCGATCGTCGCCGGCCTGGCCAGCTGGTACAGCGCGGTCAGGGACATCGCCGCGAGCACGATCCCGGCCGGAATCAGCACGCCGTGCGACCGCAGCAGCGTCCACGCCACCGGCAGCGCGATGATCTGGGTGATGAGGGCGGGGCCGCGGCTCCAGCTGCGCCGCAGCAGCAGCCCACGGGCGGCGAACAGCGGGATCAGCCCGAGCGCGATCAGGGTGAGACCGCCCATTTCGGCCTGTTGCGGGCTGTCGGGGCGGCCGAGCAGCCCCATCACCAGCATGTAGATCCCGCCGATGACGAGGGCCGCGCCCTCGATGGCGTTGAGTCCGGCCACGACCGTGATCCTGGCCGGCTTCGGCGGCGCCGACGAGGGCGCGTTCTGCTGAGTACTCACCCCTGCAGGTTGGCACCCCGGACCCGCGAAAGCGAAGCCGGGGCCGTCACACCACCGGAACGTGGCGGCCCCGGGCCGCCGCGGGCCGCCCCACCGCACCCGGACCGTCACTGTGCGTGAAGGCCACCGGGCAGGACTTCAGGCCGATAACCCGCGGTAGGTAGTCTGGCGGTCATGCGCGCACTTCTTGTGGTCAATCCAGCTGCTACCACCACCAGTGCGCGGACCCGTGACGTGCTCATTCACGCACTGGCCAGCGAGATGAAGCTGGAGGCCGTGACCACCGAGTACCGCGGGCACGCCCGCGACCTGGGGCGTCAGGCGGCCGACAGCGACGACATCGATCTCGTGGTGGCACTCGGCGGGGACGGCACGGTCAACGAGGTCGTGAACGGCCTGCTGCACAACGGTCCCGACATCGACAACCTGCCGAAACTCGCCGTGGTTCCCGGTGGCTCCACCAATGTCTTCGCGCGCGCCCTCGGTCTGCCCAACGACGCGGTGGAGGCCACCGGCGCCATTCTGGACGCGCTGGCCAACCGCACGGAGCGCACCGTCGGCCTCGGTCTGGCGGCCGGCACTCCCGGCACGGAGGACGAATCGGTGCCGGAGCGCTGGTTCACCTTCTGCGCCGGCCTCGGATTCGACGCCGGCGTCATCGGCCGGGTCGAACAGCGACGCGAACAGGGAAAGCGGTCGACCCATGCGCTGTACGTCCGCCAGGTGCTCCGCCAATTCCTTGAGGAACCGCACCGGCGGCAGGGAATGATCACGCTCGACGTGCCCGGACACGAACCGGTCACCGATCTCGCGCTCTCCATAATCTGCAATACGGCACCCTGGACCTACCTGGGGAATCGCCCGATGTACGCCTCTCCGAAGGCCTCGTTCGACACCGCCCTGGACGTCCTCGGCCTGCAGCGGCTGTCGACGGCGGCGGTCACCCGCTACGCCACTCAGCTGCTCACTTCGAGTCCCGAGAAGGGGCCACACGGTAAGCACGCGGTTTCACTGCATGACCTCACGGACTTCACCTTGCATTCAAAGGCGCCACTGCCCTTCCAGATGGACGGTGACCACCTGGGAGTGCGTACAAGTGTGACGTTCACAGGCGTACGCCGTGCACTGCGTGTGATTGTGTGAGTGGAAGGGACCAAAGTCCTTTAACTCGAACGTTTGGACTGGCTTCCACCCTCTAGAAGTACGGCTGTGACCTAGCCGACACCGAGGAATCAAAAAAAACTTTCCTGAAGGGGTTGTATCCGCCGCCGAGGTTTGCGAATCTCTACATGGCGATCGGGACGGCCCGCAACAACGGCCTCCACTGAGAGCCAGAACCCCTCCTCACTGCACAGGACCACATCCAGTTCATCTGGACGTCGGCCCTACACCTGCGGGGGGATTCGTGAAAGCGTTCACATTCACAAGCCACAGTACGTAATACCAAGGAGAGGTAGCAGCCATGGACTGGCGTCACAACGCCGTTTGTCGTGAGGAAGACCCGGAGCTGTTCTTCCCCATCGGCAACACCGGTCCTGCGCTGCTGCAGATCGAGGAAGCCAAGGCCGTCTGCCGTCGCTGCCCCGTCATGGAGCAGTGCCTGCAGTGGGCGCTCGAGTCCGGCCAGGACTCCGGCGTCTGGGGTGGCCTCAGCGAGGACGAGCGCCGCGCAATGAAGCGCCGCGCCGCTCGCAACCGGGCGCGCAACGCCAGCGCCTGACCGACGCCACCGCTACGAGCCTCAGCCAGGCGGCGCGTACGGAGTGTACGCATCACCCCGCCCCCCGAGTCGCAGCGCGCAGTACCCCCGAAGCGCACGTTTGACCAGGAAGCCCGGACCGTCACCAACGGTCCGGGCTTCCTGCTGTGCGCATGTCCGGCAGCGGGGCACGGTGCCACCGGCCGGCGCGGACGCGTGGTGCTACTTGTCGGCGCGGACCGGGATGTCGAGGATGACCCGGGTGCCGCGCTCGGGCGCCGGCACCATGCCGAACGTCCCGCCCAACTCACCCTCCACCAGCGTCCGCACGATCTGGAGCCCCAGATTGCCGGCGCGCTGCGGGTCGAACCCCTCGGGCAGACCGCACCCGTCGTCCTGAACGGTGATCAGCAGCCGCCCCTCCGTGGGCGAGCCGCCCCGCACCGCGGAGACCTCGACCGTGCCGGACTCTGCGACCGAGAACGCGTGCTCCAGCGCGTTCTGCAGCACTTCGGTGAGGACCATCGCGAGCGGGGTGGCCACTTCGGCGTCGAGGATGCCGAAGCGCCCCATGCGGCGGCAGGTCACCTTGCCCGGCGAGATCTCGGCGACCATGGCGATGACCCGGTCGGCGATCTCGTCGAACTCCACCCGCTCGTCCAGATTCTGGGACAGCGTCTCATGCACGATGGCGATCGAACCCACGCGCCGTACGGCCTCGTTGAGCGCCTCACGGCCCTGCTCGGAGTCCATCCGGCGGGCCTGCAGCCGCAACAGGGCCGCCACCGTCTGGAGGTTGTTCTTCACCCGGTGATGGATCTCCCGGATGGTGGCGTCCTTGGTGATCAACTCGCGCTCGCGGCGCCGCAGTTCCGTGACGTCGCGGAGCAGGACCAGGGACCCGATCCGGACCCCCTTGGGCTTGAGCGGGATGGCCCGGAGCTGGATCACCCCGCCCGTGCACTCGACCTCGAACTCGCGGGGCGCGTACCCGCTGGCGAGTTTGACGAGCGCCTCGTCCACCGGCCCCCGGGAGGGTGCGAGTTCGGCGGTGATCCCGCCGAGGTGCTGTCCGACCAGGTCGGAGGCGAGTCCGAGACGGTGGTACGCGGAGAGGCCGTTGGGGCTGGCGTACTGGACGACGCCGTCGGCGTCGAGCCGGACCAGCCCGTCACCCACCCGCGGCGAGGCGTCCATGTCGACCTGCTGGCCGGGGAACGGGAAGGACCCGGCGGCGATCATCTGGGCCAGGTCGGAGGCGGACTGGAGGTAGGTGAGTTCCAGCCGGGACGGGGTGCGGACGGTGAGGAGGTTGGTGTTGCGGGCGATGACACCCAGCACCCGGCCCTCCCTGCGTACGGGGATCGACTCGACCCGTACGGGGACCTCCTCGCGCCACTCCGGGTCGCCCTCGCGCACGATCCGGCCCTCGTCCAGCGCCGCGTCCAGCAGCGGACGGCGGCCGCGCGGCACCAGATGGCCGACCATGTCGTCCTGGTAGGAGGTGGGGCCGGTGTTGGGCCGCATCTGGGCGACGGACACATAGCGGGTGCCGTCGCGGGTGGGGACCCAGAGGACCAGGTCGGCGAAGGAGAGGTCGGAGAGCAGTTGCCACTCCGAGACCAGCAGATGGAGCCACTCGAGGTCGGTGTCACTCAGGGCTGTGTGCTGGCGGACGAGGTCGTTCATGGAGGGCACGCGTGCGAGCGTACCTGTGGATGCGCACAGGTACCGAACCGGACGACCCGGCCGCACGTGCGGGAAGAAGGGCCGAAAATTGCCGCGTCCCATGGATGGACAGGGGTGAATGGTCTAGTCCACAATGCTGAAGACAGAGCCTCCGCTCTCCCCGCACAGGAGAGCGGAACGAGGTACCCGCGCTCTCTGCCCTGACTGCGCCGGTACCTCTCCCAGGCCGGGGGCACCGCACACCTCCGGCCGGGCGGACCGCCCTGAGGGCGGTCTTACTCCGGGCTGCGGTGCTGGTCGGGCTGAGGGTCCCGGCCCGGCGCCGCGGCCCGCGGGTGTCTTCCGGGCCGTCCGGCCCCCGGTCAGTGCGTTTCGGTGACCTTCGCGAGCGCGCGCGGGGCGTCCGGGTCCTGGCCGCGGGCGATCGTCACCTCGTACGCCAGCATCTGCAGCGGCAGGATCTCCAGAATCGGCTGGACCTCCTCGGCGACCCCGGCCGTCGGCAGCACGAAGCCCGCTGACGCCGCTTCCACCTGGGCTTTCGGGCCGACCACGAAGAGGTCGGCGCCACGTCCGCGCAGCCGGTCGAGCACCGGCTGAAGGGCCTCGCCGCCCCGGCCGTCGGTGACCACGGCGATCACCGGGGAGATGTTGTCGACCATGGCGAGCGGGCCGTGCAGCAGATCGGCGCCGGAGTAGGAGAGCGCGGGGATGTAGCTCGTCTCCATCAGCTTCAGGGCGGCTTCCTTGGCCGTGGGATAGCCGTAGCCGCGCGAGGTGATGACCATGCGCTCGGCGAAGCGGTAGCGCGACGCCAGGGCCCTGACCTCGCTCTTGCGGTCCAGGATCGCCTCGGCGAGCTCCGGCAGGATCGTGGCCGCCGCACCGTCGCCGCCGCGCAGTCCCTCCACGAACAGGTACAGGGACAGCAGCGAGGCGGTGTACGTCTTGGTGGCCGGCAGGGCCTTCTCCGGACCCGCCAGGATGTCGATGTGGTACTCGGAGACCGCGGCGAGCGGCGAGTCCGGGTTGTTGGTCACGGCCAGCGTCACCGCACCGGCCTCCCGCGCGGCCCTGGTGGACGCCACCAGGTCGGGCGAGCCGCCGGACTGGCTGACGGTGACGACCAGGACGTCCCTGAGGTCCGGCTTCGCGCCGTACGCGGTGGTGGTGGACATCGACGCCAGACCGCAGGGCAGCCCGAGCCTGATCTCCATCAGGTACTTCGCGTAGAGCGCGGCATTGTCCGATGTGCCGCGGGCGGTGAGCAGCACGAAGCGCGGCTTCCTCGCCGCGATCTCGGCCGCCACCGCCCGGATGGCAGGGGCCCCCTCGTCGAGGATGCGCCGGAGCATCGCGGGCTGCTCGGCCATCTCGCCGGACATGATCCGGCCGGGCAGCTCGCCCTCGCCTGCCGGGTACGTGGCGGACATGTCTGGTGCCTCCCGGGGGTCTGCCGATGCGTCGGCCAAGTCGAACACGGGGCCCGGCGGGCCCGCCAGCGGACGGCACCCGGCGGGATTGCGGGGCGAGTCGCCCACAGTTCGCCCGGCCGGTACCAGGGGGCCGTGTCCGCGTGCGCGAGGTCTGCTAGATTAGGACTTTGATTGGTCTATACCACATGTAGTCACTCCAGATCGGCAGGCCCCGCGTGGAAGTTGTCATCGTCCCGGACGCCAAGGCAGGCGGCGAACTGATCGCGGGGGCCATCGGCGCCCTGCTGAGCCGCAAGCCCGACGCCCTTCTCGGCGTTGCCACCGGCTCGACCCCGCTGCCCGTCTACCAGTCGCTGGCGCACAAGGTCCGCTCCGGTGCCGTTGACGCCTCGCGCGCCCGCATCTGCCAGCTCGACGAGTACGTCGGACTGCCTGCGGGCCACCCGGAGTCGTACCGCTCCGTGGTGCTGCGCGAGGTCGTCGAGCCGCTCGGGCTGTCCGAGGCCGCGTTCATGGGCCCCGACGGCTCCGCCGAGGACATCCAGTCCGCCTGCGAGGCCTACGACAAGGCGCT
The DNA here is from genome assembly GCF_017353455.1 of Streptomyces laculatispora. Taxonomy (GTDB): domain Bacteria; phylum Actinomycetota; class Actinomycetes; order Streptomycetales; family Streptomycetaceae; genus Streptomyces; species Streptomyces laculatispora. The sequence continues at coordinate 8,929 of NZ_JAFMPZ010000511.1, read as the reverse complement.
CGCCGAGGCCGGCGGGGTGGACCTCCAGCTGCTGGGCATCGGCACCGACGGGCACATCGGCTTCAACGAGCCGTGCTCCTCGCTCGCCTCCCGTACCCGGATCAAGACGCTGACCGAGCAGACCCGGGTCGACAACGCGCGCTTCTTCGACAACGACATCGCGCAGGTACCGCGCCACGTGATCACCCAGGGCATCGGCACGATCCTGGAGTCCCGCCACCCGATCCTGCTCGCTACGGGCGAGGGCAAGGCCGATGCGGTGGCGCAGACCGTCGAGGGCCCGGTGGCCTCGGTCGTGCCCGCCTCGGCGCTGCAGCTGCACCCGCACGCGACGATCGTGGTCGACGAGGCGGCGGCGTCGAAGCTGAAGCTGGCGGACTACTTCCGCGCCACGTATGCGGCGAAGCCGCTGTGGCAGGGTATTTAGTCTTCTCCGGTACGCGTGAGGGCCGGGAGACCCTGTGGGTGTCCCGGCCCTCTTGTGTGCGGGTGCGTCCGGGTGGACGCGTTGTCCTCAATCGCCGGACGGGCTTGATATGGGCGGACGGGCCGGACTCAGTTCGCCGCGGTGATCGTCTCTGCCGCCGCCAGGCCGCAGACCCTGGCGGCTCCGTGGGTGGCGATGTGGAAGGCGCCCCTCGGTTCGGCCTGGGGGACGCCCATCTCGACCACGATCGTGTCCGCACGCGCCGCCAGCAGCGCGTCGAGGGCCTCGGTCATCCACGCATGGCGGTGTGCGTCGCGGACGACGGCGACGATGCGCCGCTCCCCCGCGGCCCGCAGCACATCGGCCGCGAGCGCGTCGTTCCCGCTGCCGTACGTGTCCGTCCCGGTGCCCGGCACCAGCCGGGCCAGTTCGGCGGCGACACCCCAGGGCGTCTCGGCACCGACCGCGATGTTCGCGACGGGGGTGAGGGCTGCGACGTACGCCGGGCCGGTGAGCGGTTCGGCCGTGCCGGTCACCACGACCGCGCGGCGGGCCGCGACCAGGCCGATGTCGGAGCTGATGCCCGTGCTGTCCCCGGTGCCGGGCGCGGTCCCCTCCTGCGCTGCCGCGCCCGGCTCCTGGGCAGTCCCCCCGGCCCGCCGCGTCCAGGACGCGAGGGCCCGTACCCGTGCGGCGGCGTCGGCCAGCCGCTCCTCGGGCAGTTCACCGGCTCGGACCGCCGCGACCAGCGCGTCGCGCAGCCGGAGGACCGTGCTGTCGTCGTCGAGGCCGCCGCCGACACAGAGCGCGTCGGCGCCCGCCGCGATCGCGAGGACCGAGCCGCGCTCGATCCCGTACGTCGAGGCGATGGCCTGCATCTCCACGGCGTCGGTGACGATCAGGCCCTCGTAACCCAGCTCCTCGCGCAGCAGACCGGTGAGGATCTGCGGGCTCAGCGTCGCCGGGCGGTGCGGGTCGAGTGCGGGAAGCAGGATATGCGCGCTCATCACCGATTTGGAACCCGCCGCGATCGCCGCCCGGAAAGGCACCAGTTCACGGGCGTGCAGGGTTTCCAGGTCCACATCGATGCGCGGCAGGGCGTGGTGCGAGTCGACCGCGGTGTCGCCGTGCCCCGGGAAGTGCTTGGTACAGGCGGCGACGCCGGCGGCCTGGAGGCCCTCGACGTACGCGGCGGTGTGCCGGGCGACCAGGTGCGGATCGGCGCCGAAGGACCGTACGCCGATGACCGGGTTGCCGGGATTGGAGTTGACGTCCGCGGACGGCGCCCAGTTGAGGTTGACACCGCAGTCGGCGAGCCGGCGGCCCAGCTCCTGGGCGACGGCGCGGGTCAGCGCGACGTCGTCGACGGAGCCGAGCGCCAGGTTGCCGGGGAAGGAGGAGCCGTGACGCACCTCCAGCCGGGTGACGTCACCGCCCTCCTCGTCGATCGCGACGAGCACGTCGTCGCGTTCGGCGCGGAGTTGGGCGGTGAGCGCGGCGAGCTGCCCGGGCGTCTCGATGTTGCGGCCGAACAGGCCGACGGAGGAGAGGCCTTCGCCGACCCGGCGCAGCAGCCAGTCGGGGGCGGTCGTGCCCGTGAACCCCGGCTGCAGAACGGCGAGGGCGTCGCGGGTGACGGTGTCCATGGTGGAGACGAGGGTGGTCATGGGTGGCGTTATCCCTTCACGGCACCGGACGTGAGGCCGGTTGCCATGTACTTCTGCACCAGCAGGAAGAAGGCCACGACCGGGATCGCGATCATCGTCGAGGCGGCCATCAGCGCGCCGTAGTCGATGCCTCGCGAGGTCGTGAAGTTCATCAACCACACGTTGAGGGTGTACTTGTCGTTGTCCTGAAGGACGACGTAGGCGAGCAGGTACTCGTTCCACGCGGTGATCAACGAGAAGATCGAGGCGGCGGCGAGGCCCGGGGCCAGCAGCGGGAAGGTGACCCGCCAGAAGGCGCCCATCCGGCTGCACCCGTCGACCATGGCCGACTCCTCCAGCTCCGGCGGAATGTTGATGACGAAACCGCGGATCATCCACGTCGCGAACGGCAGCGTGGAGACGAGGTAGATGACGATGACGCCCCAGTACTCGTTCAGCCCGCCGAGGTCGTTCAGCTGGATGTAGATGGGGATCAGCATCGCCGTCGGGGGCAGCAGCTGGACGACGAGCAGCACGATCATGAAGAACTTGCGGCCGCGGAAGCGGAAGCGGCCGATCGCGAAGGCCGCGATCGTGGCGAGCAGCATGCCGCCGAGGACGGCGACGCCGCAGACGATCAGGCTGGACTCGATGGCCGTACCGAAGTTCGGCTGCTTGATGGCGCGGGAGAAGTTGTCGAAGGTGATCGACGAGGGCCAGAGCGTCTGGTCGTAGCTGCGGATCTCGGCGTTCGGCCGCAGCGAGCTGATGACCAGCCAGTAGACCGGGAAGGCCATCAGCACGAAGGCGATGAGGCCCGCGATGTTGTAGCCGATGCGGTGCTTCTTGCGGTCCGGGCGGAGGACCTGGGGGGTGGAGGCGCTCACTCGACCTCTCCGATCTTGAGCAGCTGGCGCAGGTAGTACACGGCGACGCCGGACAGCAGCAGGACCGTGATGAGCGAGATGGCGGCGCCCTGGCTGAACGAGTTCGACTCGAATGCCTTCTCGAACGAGTAGATACCGAGAACCGAGTACTCCGGTTCCGGCTTGTTGCCGCGCATCAGGAAGATCTGTCCGAAGACGTTGAAGTCCCAGAGCACGGAGAGCGTGGCGACCATCTGGAAGACGGGCTTGATGACCGGCCAGGTGACGTAGCGGAAGACGCCGGTGGTGCCGGCTCCGTCGAGCGACGCGGCCTCCTCGAGTTCCTTGGGAACCTGGGTCAGCGCGGCGTACAGGGTCACGGTGACGAACGGGACGGCGCCCCAGACGACGACCGCGCCGATGATGACGAAGCCCTGTTTGGGATCGAGGAACCAGTTGTGGCCCTGTGCGTCGATCCCCAGGTACTTGGTCAGCACCATGTTGATGACGCCGTAGTCGGAGTCGGCGAACCAGCGGAAGATCGAGGTGGCGACCAGCAGCGGCATCGACCAGGCCGCGACCAGGGCGGCGGTCAGCAGCAGCCGCACCCAGGTGGACATCCGCTGCATGAGCATGGACAGGCCGAGGCCGACGGCCATGGTGACGAAGACGCAGACCGCCATGAAGATGACGGTCCGCCAGACGACGTCCCAGAACTCGCTGTCGCCGAGGATGTTGGTGAACTGGTCGAAGCCGACCCAGGGTGCCGCCGATCCGGACCACAGCTCGCGGCGGCCCACGTCCTGGAAGGACATGATGACCGTCTTGATGAAGGGCCAGACGAAGACTGCGGCGATGGCGACGAACGCCGGTGCTATGAGGAGGTACGGCAGCAGAGCGCCGGCCTTCCGCGGTTTACGGTTCACGTTCTTCGCAGGCTGAGGATCCGCGCCCTCGGGAGCCCGCGGGACGGACACCGGCGGGTCGGCTGCTTTCATGTCGGCGGCACTCATTGTGCTTGCCTTCCGTTTCGGACCGGGTACCGGAGGGCGGGGATGACAGTCCCTTTCGGGCCTGCCACCCCCGCAGATGATCAGTTGAGCCGGCGGCTCACGTACTCACCGGCTCGGACTCCGTGAGCTCGGGGCTCAGGACTCCTTGTTGATCATCGAGTCGATCTCCGCGTCGGCCTTCTTGGTGGCCTCCTCGACCGACTTGCCCTTGATGATGTCGAGCAGCATGATCTCGAGCGTTTCCTTCTTCTCGATCGCCGTCCAGCCCGGGGCGATCGGGGTGAACCAGGCGTCCGGCACGGCGTTGGCGATGGCCGCGGTCTCCGGCTTGGCCTTCAGCGGCTCAAGCTGCTTGGTGTTGTTCGGAAGGATGTTCTTCGAGGCGAGAACCTCCTCCGACTTCTCGGAGGTGAACATCGAGATCCACTCCTCGCCGAGGTCCTGGACCTTCGACTTGGAGATGGTGGCCAGGTCGGAACCGCCGATGAAGGACGGGAGCGCCTTGCCGTTCGGGCCGGGCATGCCCGCGGTGGCGATCTTGTCCTTCAGCTTCGGGTTGCCGTTGGCCTTGGAGTCGATGACGCTGCCGGCCTCCCAGCCGTTGCCGTAGAGAAGAGCGGTCTTCTCGTTGGCCATGACGTTGGCGTGGTCCGCCTCGTCCTTCGTCTTGTCACCGTGGTTGTACTTCTTGACCAGGTCGACGAAGTCCGTGATGCCCTTCTGGGCCTCGGGGGTCGAGAGAGTGGACTTCCACTCCTTCTTGCCCTCGTCGTACTTGGCGATCTGGCCGCCCTCGGCAGCGACGTAGGACATCGCGGCGTACCAGTAGCGGCCCGGCAGGTACAGCGGCGAGAACGCCTTGTCCTTGCCGTACTTCGTACCGATCTTGTCGAGCGCGGCGGTCAGCTCGTCCTGGGTGGCGGGGAGGGTGTCCTTGCCGGTGCCGGCCTTGAACATGTCCTTGTTGTAGATCGCTACGCGGGCGCCGGCGTAGTAAGGAACGCAGTACTGCTTGCCCTCGAAGGCGCACGTGTCCTTCAGACCCTTGATCCAGGTGTCCGAGTTCTCGTACTTCTTCGGGTCGATCTCGCCGAGTGCCCCGTTGAGGATGTACGTCATGGTCTCGGTGTTGCCGAGCTCCACCACGTCCGGGAACTTGTCGCCGGCGAGGGAGGCGTCAAGCTTCTTGGCCTTGTCGGCCCAGGTCTGGTACTGAACGTTGACCTTGACGTTGGGGTACTTCGTCTTGAACTGGGCATTGACATCCTTGACCAGTTCAGGCCACGTGCTCTGCGCGTCCGACATCAGCCAGACGGTGAGCGATTCCTTGCGGTCCTTCGGGTCCTTCGACGACGACTTGCCGTCATCCGAACCACACGCTGCGATCGAAACCAACATGCCCGCGACGCCGATCGCCGCGATGAGCTTGCGCTTCACGCCACCCTCCTCAGGGATGCTGCAACCCCTGCCCACCGCGCAAAAAAACGTCGACGAGTACTGCTGGGGCTGGAACCTGGTCTTTAATGGTTTAGACCAGTACCGGGAGCTTGGCCTAGACCTTTAGGGGTGTCAAGGGTGTATAAGAAGTGCACTCGCGTCCGTTATAGGACCGACATCTGAGGGAGGGCGACGACCCGTGACCGGACCGTGCCACCATGTGAGCCGCGACAGACGGAGGAGCCGGTGACGGCAGCAACGCAGCAGTCGGGAAGGCGGGCCATGGGTGCCGACGGGGGCAGTACGGAGAACGAGACGGGCGCGAGCGCGGGCACGCGTACCGCGCGCGTCCCGAAGTACTACCGGCTGAAGCGACATCTCCTCGACATGACGGACACGATGCCGCCGGGCACCCCTGTGCCGCCGGAGCGGACCCTGGCCGCCGAGTTCGACACCTCGCGCACCACCGTGCGCCAGGCGCTCCAGGAACTGGTCGTCGAGGGCCGGCTGGAGCGCATCCAGGGCAAGGGCACCTTCGTCGCCAAGCCGAAGGTCTCACAGGCACTGCAACTCACCTCGTACACCGAGGACATGCGCGCCCAGGGGCTGGAACCGACGTCCCAGCTACTGGACATCGGCTATGTCACGGCCGACGACACGCTCGCCGGGCTCCTCGACATCACCACCGGCGGCCGCGTGCTACGGATCGAGCGGCTGCGGCTGGCGAGCGGTGAGCCGATGGCGATCGAGACCACCCACCTCTCGGCCAAACGGTTCCCCGCGCTGCGGCGCTCGCTGGTGAAGTACACCTCTCTCTACACGGCCCTGGCCGAGGTGTACGACGTACGGCTGGCCGAGGCCGAGGAGACCATCGAGACCTCCCTCGCCACCCCGAGCGAGGCCGGGCTGCTCGGTACGGACGTGGGGCTGCCGATGCTGATGCTGTCCCGGCACTCGCTGGACGAGCAGGGCGAGCCGGTCGAGTGGGTCCGTTCCGTCTACCGCGGCGACCGCTACAAGTTCGTGGCGCGTCTGAAGCGTCCGCTGGACTGACCGGGCACCGCCCCGGCGCAGCACCGAACAGCCCCCGTGGAGCCGCCCCCGCGGGGGCTTCCCGCTCTCCGGACAGCCACTCCGTACCGCCATTGGTCTCGACCACCTCTGCTGCGCCGGGAGTCGTTCCGGCTGCCCGATTCTGGCCGGACGACCGTTGCCGGACCGCAATGCGGACAGGGGGTGACGCTGGCCGGGGCCCTCGCCTAGATTTCCTGCGCATTACAACAGGTGATCAGCGAGGGGACGGAGTCGCCGCAATGCCAGCAGACCCAGAAGGAAAGCCACCCACCGTCACACCCGTACGGGTGGTCATCGCCCTCTGCCTCATCGCGCCGTTCGTGGCGATGCTCTGGGTGAGTTCGTACGCCAAGATCGACCCGACCTTCATCGGCATCCCGTTCTTCTACTGGTACCAGATGCTCTGGGTGCTGATCTCGACCGCACTCACGATGACCGCGTACAAGCTGTGGCAGCGTGACCAGCGCGCCCGCAAGGGGGGTGCGTCGGCATGAAGGACGGCGTGAACGGCGTCGCGCTCGGCGTCTTCATCTTCTTCTTCCTGGCCGTCACGGTCGTCGGCTTCATGGCGGCCCGGTGGCGCAAGGCCGAGAACGAGGCCAGCCTCGACGAATGGGGCCTGGGCGGACGGTCGTTCGGCACCTGGGTCACCTGGTTCCTGCTCGGCGGCGACCTCTACACCGCGTACACCTTCGTCGCCGTACCCGCGGCGATCTACGCGGCCGGCGCGGCCGGCTTCTTCGCGGTGCCCTACACCATCCTGGTGTACCCGCTGATCTTCACCTTCCTGCCGCGCCTGTGGTCGGTGTCGCACAAGCACGGCTACGTCACCACATCGGACTTCGTCCGCGGCCGGTTCGGCTCCAAGGGGCTCTCGCTCGCCGTCGCCGTCACCGGCATCCTCGCCACCATGCCGTACATCGCGCTCCAACTCGTGGGCATCCAGGCGGTGCTCGACGTGATGGGCGTCGGCGGCGGCGAGAACACCCACTGGTTCATCAAGGACCTGCCGCTGCTGATCGCGTTCGCGGTGCTCGCCGCGTACACGTACTCCTCGGGCCTGCGCGCGCCCGCGCTGATCGCGTTCGTCAAGGACGGGCTGATCTACCTGGTCATCGCCGTGGCGATCATCTACATCCCGATCAAGCTCGGCGGCTTCGACGACATCTTCGCCGCCGCTCAGGAGAAGTTCGCGGGCCCGCCGGGAGGCAAGCCGACCGGCGCGCTCGCACCCGGCGTGAACGGCCAGTGGGGTTACGCCACACTGGCGTTGGGCTCGGCGCTGGCGCTCTTCATGTACCCGCACTCGATCACGGCGACGCTCTCCAGCCGCAGCCGCAACGTGATCCGCCGCAACACCACGATCCTGCCGCTGTACTCGCTGATGCTGGGACTGCTCGCGCTGCTCGGCTTCATGGCGATCGCCGCCGGGGTCAAGGTGGACAACGGCCAGCTGGCGATCCCGCAGCTCTTCGAGGACATGTTCCCCGACTGGTTCGCGGGGGTGGCCTTCGCCGCCATCGGCATCGGCGCACTGGTCCCCGCGGCGATCATGTCGATCGCGGCGGCGAACCTCTTCACCCGGAACATCTACAAGGACTTCCTGAAGCCCGACGCGACCCCCGCGCAGGAGACCAGGGTCTCCAAGTTGGTGTCGCTGCTGGTGAAGGTCGGCGCGCTCGCCTTCGTCCTCACCATGGACAAGACGGTCGCGATCAACTTCCAGCTGCTCGGCGGGATCTGGATCCTCCAGACGATGCCGTCCCTGGTCGGCGGCCTGTTCACCCGGTGGTTCCACCGCTGGGCCCTCCTCGCGGGCTGGGCGGTCGGCATGGTCTACGGCACGGCCGCCGCCTACGGGGTCGCCAGCCCCACCCAGGCGCACTTCGGCGGGTCGTCCAAGGAGATCCCGGGCATCGGCGAGATCGGATACATCGGCCTGACGGCGTTCGTGCTGAACGTCGTGGTCACCGTCGTCCTCACCTTCGTCCTGAACGCCGTGAAGGCGCCCGCCGGGGTCGACGAGACCTCTCCCGACGACTACACCGCGGACGCGGGCGACCCGGGCGTGAAGGCGCAGCTCCCGCCGGCCACGGCCGGGGCGCCGGGCGGTCACTGACCGCGGAGCACCCGCGCGGGACGTACGGGCCGTCGCATCCTTCCTCCGGAAGGTGCGGCGGCCCTTGCGCGTGCCGGACGCGGGGGCCGGGCGTGACCGGCAATTGCGGCGACCGGGCCCGCGGCGTGCGGCAGACTTCCGCGCATGGACATAACGATCAGGCCGGTCGAGCCGGCCGAGCACGCGGTCCTCGGCGAGATCACCGCCGAGGCCTATCTCGGCGACGGGCTGCTGGACTTCGGCGCCGACGATCCGTATCTGGTGCAGCTGCGGGACGTCGCCCGGCGGGCCGCCGAGGCCGAGGTGCTCGTTGCGGCGGACGCGCGGGGGCGGGTGCTGGGCGGCGT
>NZ_JAFMPZ010000142.1 GCF_017353455.1 Streptomyces laculatispora | reverse complement strand
CCCGGCTCCCGCAACGCCGGACCGGCCGCGAACTTGGCACGCGCTTTACGCACCGCCCGCAACCGCGCCGGGCAACTCCATGTCTCTATAAATGTTGAATCCTTGAAGTAGTGACGCGAGTGGAGCAGGACATGCGGCGGGGCAAGGGCGTTATAGGGATCGCGTTGCTGGTCAGTGCGGTACTCGCGGGGACGAGCGCCTGCGGCGGCAAGGGATCGGCATCGGCCGACTCCAAGAACGGGGGCGCCAAGGGCGGGGCGTCCGCGAGCGCTCACCCGTCGCCGTCGCACACGCACCCCTCGGGTCCGCCGATGCTGCTGGAGACCATCGCGCCGCTGGACAAGGCGACGGTCGGCGTCGCCATGCCGGTCTCCGTGGTCTTCACCAACCCGGTGGCCACCTCGGCCCGCACGAACATCGAGAAGCACCTCAAGGTCTCCGCGTCGGTCCCCACGGCCGGTGCCTGGCACTGGATGGGCGACAAGCGGGTCGACTGGCGTCCGCAGAACTACTGGAAGTCCGGCACCAAGGTGCGCATCGACGCCAATCTGAAGGACGTCTCCAACGGCAGCGGCCGTTACGGCACACACGGCTACACCCACTCCTTCACCATCGGGGACGACGTCCGGGCCGACGCCTCGGTCACCGGTCACACCATGAAGGTCACCCGCAACGGCGCCCCGGTGCGGACGCTCTCCATCAACGCGGGCAGCGCCGAGTACCCGACCTGGAACGGCACGATGGCGGTGATCGACAAGCAGGAGAAGGTCCACATGACGTCCTGCAGCGTCGGCATCAGCTGCGACAAGGGCAATGCGAACTACTACGACCTGACCCTGCCCTGGGACATCCACCTCACCCAGTCGGGCACCTACGTCCACTTCTCCACCGGCGACACCAACCCGGGCAGCGGCAGCGCCCGCGGCTCGCACGGCTGTGTCCACCTCTCGCTCTCCGACGCGAAGTGGTTCTACGGCCAGGTCAAGCAGGGCGACCCCATCACCGTCACCGGCTCCCCGCGCGCCAAGGCGGCCGCCGACAACGGCTACGCCTCCTTCAACCTGTCCTGGTCGCAGTGGCTGGCCGGGAGCGCGAGCGGCGAGCAGACCACGGCCGCCCTCTGAGGCGTGCCGCGAGACCCGCTGTGAACGAACCGCCCGGCAGGCAGGGTCCTGGACCCTGCCTGCCGGGCGGCCGTGCGTGTACCCGCGCGGCTCAGCCGTGCGGGGCCAGGGCAACTCAAGCTCGCCGGGCGCGTCAACACCGCCGCCGCCCGCCGAGCCCACGCCGAACGGCCCCTCGTCCTCGGCCTCTACGGCATCACGTGATCAAACCGGACGAGCCAGGCAAACGCCGGGGCCCTGCTTGACGGCCTGGCCGTGGTCGGGGTCGCCGACGACACCGACGGGCCGGTGGTGCACCTGGTCACCGCTGACGAGCGGGCACGCCACTGCCCAGACTGCGGCACCCGGGCGCGGCGGTCGAAGGGCCGGCGGTTGCCCCGGGCGCGGCGGTCGAAGGGCCGGCGGTTGCCCCGGCCGCGTGACCTGTCGGTCGGTGGCCGCCGACCGCGGCTGGTGTGGGCCAAGCGCCGCTGGCGCTGCGACGAACTGGCGTGCCGGCGTCGCTCGCCGTGGACACCTCGATGCCCGCTAATTTCGTTGAGCCCGCACCCTGCAATCGTGTTGGCTAGCGGCACCGAACTGTCAGTACCGCAGGTGTCCGCTTGGCTGTAGCAGGGAGTTAAACGTGCAGGACATTGTTGTCGACCCCGTTGCCCACAATCGGGCAGCCTGGGACAAGTATGTCCAAGAGGGCAACGAGTGGTCGAGGCCGGTGAGTGCTGAGGATGTCGAGCGCGCCCGCATGGGCGACTGGTCGATTGTTCTCATCGGGCGTGAGCCAGTCGACCGCTCCTGGCTGCCGACGGACCTGACCGGCAAGGACGTGTTGTGCCTGGCCTCCGGCGGTGGCCAGCAGGGTCCGATCCTCGCCGCCGCAGGGGCGCGGGTCACCGTATTCGACAACTCACCCCGCCAGCTCGGCCAGGACCAGATGGTGGCGGCGCGCGACGGACTCGAGCTGCGCACCGTCCTAGGCGACATGCGCGACCTCAGCGCCTTCGGCGACGCAACATTCGACGTCGTATTCCATCCGGTCTCTAACCTGTTCGTACCGGACTTGGCACCGGTGTGGCGTGAGTGCTTCCGGGTCCTGCGACCGGGCGGAACTCTGCTCGTGGGCTTCCTCAACCCTGATGTGTACTTGTTCGACCACGAGGCGCTCGACGAGCGCGGCGAGCTGATCGTCGTGCACAAGCTGCCCTACAGCGATGTCACGCAGTACTCCGCCGAGGAACGCGCCACGAAGTTCGGCGCGGATGCCGCTCTTGAATACAGCCACACCCTCACCGACCAGATCGGCGGGCAACTCGCCGCGGGGTTCGTCCTCACCGGCTTCGCGCAAGCGCCGCACCAATCCAACGCATCCGCTCAATACATGTCGAACTATTTTGCGACGCTGGCGGTCAAGCCGGGCTGACGGCGCCAAGGTCCGCGAACAACTCGTCGGGGGTATCCCGGCCGGACCCGGTCGTAGAGCTCCGGCACCTCGTTGAACACTCGTCCGAGGTCGCGTCGATTTGGGCGCATCTTCGGATCACCAGTCACGAACGCACAAGCTATGAGGTCCGTCCACGAAAATGGCACTGGTTTACCGGCAGCTGCCGTGCTGCCTTCAGCAGTTCAGAGAAGAGTTCGCCGCGGCCGATGACGACGAGCTGGTCGGCGGTGTGCTCCGTCTCGGTCATCAGGTGGCTGGAGACGAAGACCGTGCGGCCCTCGGCGGCTAGCCACCGGAAGAGCCCGCGGACCCACAGCACGCCTTCCGGGTCGCGGCCGTTGAGCGGTTCGTCGAAGAGCAGCACCGGCGGGTCGCCGAGCAGCGCGGTGGCGATGCCGAGCCGCTGGCGCATCCCGAGCGAGAAGCCGCCGATGCGACGGCGGGCGGCTCCGGCGAGGCCCACTTCCGGGTGTCGACCACGGGTGTACAACCGTGGTCCGATGCCGGCCCCAGGGGCGGTGGCTACGATCGCCCCATGTCCGCGACGCCCTCCCTGCCCCTGCTCAAGCGTGTGCCGCCGGGTCTGTGGGTGGCGGCCGCCTGGTGCGCGGGGGTGGTCTTCAGCTTCCTCATGCGTGCCCGGCTGCCCGGCGAGCAGGAGCCGTCCGTCCTGCCCGGGGTCATCCTCTACCGGTGGGACGGTCTGCTGACACAGGTGCTCGCCGCGGCGCTGCTGGCACACGGCTGTGTCCTGCTGGAGCGGCGTCCGCTGAAGTCCCTGGCGATGGTGCTCGGCGCCGCCGCGCTCGCCACGCTCTCGCTGAGTGTGGGCGAGATTCCGCTGGCGCAGTTCCTGGCGGCCGACGTCGCGCTGTACTTCGTCGCGGCGACCAGGCCGCGCCGGACCGGGAACATCGCCCTGGCCATGGCGCTCGGCACCCTCATCGGATTCCTGGCCGTCCGCGTGGTGGCCCGGTGGAACGTCGGCACCTCGGCCGAGCTGGCCGTCGCCCTGACCGCGGTCGTCGCCTGGCTGGTCGGCCGCTCGGTGCACGAGGCACGCAAGCACGACGAGAGCCTGGCCGCGAAGGCGGCCGCTCAGGCGATCATCGCGGAGCGGCTGCGCATCGCTCGCGAGATGCACGACATGGTCGCGCACAGCGTCGGCATCATCGCCCTCCAGGCGGGTGCGGCCGCCCGGGTCGTGCACACCCAGCCGGACGCCGCCCGGGAGGCGATGAGCGCGGTGGAGACCGCGGGCCGGGAGACGCTGTCGGGGCTGCGCCGGATGCTCGGCGCGCTGCGCCAGGACGGGCCGGGGCTCCAGGGGCCGGAGCGGGAGGCGGCGCCGCTGCACCCGGCGGAGGGGCTCGCCGGCCTCGACCGGCTGGCGCGGGCCACGACCGCGGCCGGGGTCCGGGTCGACGTGCGGTGGCGGGGTGAACGGCGGCCGCTGCCACCGGACATCGACCTGTCGGCGTTCCGCATCATCCAGGAGTCGGTGACCAACGTGGTCCGGCACGCCGCCACCGGCTCCTGCCGGGTGTCCGTCGAGTACGGCCCCGAGGAGCTCGCCATCGAGGTCGCGGACGGCGGCCGGGGCCCCGGCAAGGCCGCGGACACCGGGTTCGGGCTGGCCGGGATGCGGGAGCGGGTCGCCCTGCTGCACGGCGAGTTCACCGCTGCCCCGCGCCCGGAGGGCGGCTTCCGGGTGACGGCCCGGCTGCCGGTGCCGCAGGAGGACGCGGCATGAACGACCGGGACGGGACGGCCCCGGACCCGATCCGGGTGCTGCTCGCCGACGACCAGCCGCTGGTGCGGGCCGCACTGCGCATGGTCATCGCCGACCTCCCCGGCATCGAGGTGGCGGGCGAGGCGGGAACGGGCGACGAGGCGGTCCGGCTGACGGCTCAACTGGCCCCCGATGTCGTCGTGATGGACATCCGGATGCCGGGGCTGAACGGCATCGAGGCCACCGAACGGATCACCGCGGGGTCCGGAACCGCGCATGTGCTGGTCCTGACGACGTTCGACGACGACGACTACGTGTACGGCGCGCTGCGCGCCGGTGCGGCCGGGTTCCTGGTCAAGGACATGGCGCTGGACGACATTCTGGCGGCGGTCCGGGTGGTGGCGGCCGGGGACGCCCTGATCGCACCGAGCGTCACCCGGCGGCTGATCAAGGACTTCGCGGGCCGCCCCGCCTCCGCCTCGCCGCAGCGGCCGCTCACCGCGATCACCGAACGGGAGCGCGAGGTGCTGGTGCTGGTCGGCAGCGGGCTGTCCAACGCGGAGATCGCGGAGCGGCTGTTCATCAGCGTCGCCACCGCGAAGACCTATCTGACCCGGCTGCTCGCCAAACTCGACGCGCGGGACCGGGTGCAGCTGGTCATCATCGCGTACGAGGCGGGACTGGTGTCACCGACCCGGTGACGCAACCGGCCCCGGCGGGCTCCGAGGCGCCGCCCCGAGGCACCACCACCCCGGCCTCGCCGCCGCCCCGCTAGAGCCAGCCCTTCTCCCGCGCCATCCGAACCGCCTCGGCCCGATTGCGCGCCGCCATCTTCTGGATCGCCATCGAGAGGTAGTTGCGGACCGTGCCCTGGGAGAGGTGCAGCGCCGCGGCGATCTCCGCGTTGGTCGAACCGTCCGCCGCCGAGCGCAGCACCTCGCGCTCCCGGTCGGTCAGCGGACTGGCCCCGTCGGCGAGGGCGGCGGCCGCGAGGGTGGGATCGATGACGCGTTCGCCGGTGAGCACCCTGCGTACCGCTTCGGCGAGCTGGGAGGCCGGGGCGTCCTTCACCAGGAACGCGTCGGCGCCCGACTCCATCGCGCGGCGGAGGTAGCCGGGGCGGCCGAAGGTGGTGACGACGACGACCTTGACGCCCGGGAGTTCGCGGTGCAGCCCGGCCGCCGCCTCGATGCCCGTCATGCCGGGCATCTCGATGTCCAGGAGCGCCACGTCGACAGCGTGTTCCCGGGCCGCGGCCAGCACCTCGTCACCGCGGGCGACCTGCGCGACGACCTCGATGTCGGGTTCCAGGCCGAGGAGCGCGGCGAGGGCTTCGCGCACCATGGACTGGTCCTCGGCGAGGAGGAGTCTGATCATGCTCATTCCCGGGATCCCAGGCCGGATTCGAGCGGCACGCTGAGGGCGAGGGTGAAGCCCTTCCCGGAACGGGAGTTGGCGGCCCGGATGGCCAGCGTCCCGTCGACGGTGGCGAGTCGCTCGGCGATGCCGGTGAGGCCGTTGCCGGGCGTCGTACCGCTGGCGCCGCGGCCGTCGTCGGCGACGGTGAGTTCGAGGATCCGCCCGTCCAGGGTCTGGCGCGGGGCGAGACCGACCTTGCAGTTCCGGGCGCCGCTGTGGCGTACGACGTTGGTGACGGCTTCCCGGAGCGCCCAGGCGAGCACCTCCTCCGGTTTCTCGGGGAGGTCCTCGGGGGGCTCGGCCGGGACATCGGCGGTGATCCCGGCGGCGGCCAGGGCGGTGCGGGCGCCGGCCAGTTCACCGGGGAGGGTCGGACGGCGGTAGCCGGTGACGGCGCCGCGTACGTCCACCAGGGCCTGGCGGCTGACCTGTTCGATGTCCGCGACCTGCGCGGCCGCCAGCTCCGGGTGGTCGGGGAGCATCCGCCCGGCCAGTTCGCTCTTGAGGGTGATCAGCGAGAGGGAGTGGCCGAGCAGATCGTGCAGATCCCGGGCCAGCCGCAGCCGTTCCTCGTTGGCGGCGAGCTGGGCGACGGTGGCGCGGGCCTCGCGGAGCTGGATCGTGGTGTGGATCATCTGCCGGATGCCGGTCATCGAGAAGCCGCCGAGCAGGGCCGGGAAGACCAGGGCCGTGATGATCTCGCGGGGATGGTCCCCGGTCAGGCCGATGCCGACGAGCGCGGCGGTGACGACGGGGATCATCCAGCGGGCCGTCCGCAGCGGCAGGGTGGCCCCGGCGGACACCGCGACGTACACGAACAGGACGAGCCACGGGGGGCCGAGTGTCAGGGACAGCGTGACGGCGAGGCCGCTCAGGAAGGCGAGCGCGATCCGGACCTGGACCGTGTTGAGCGTCTTCGGGGCCAGGCGGAAGACCAAGACCAGGTAGCAGCCGACGAAGACCACCAGCCCGAGCGTGCCGAGCGCGGTCGCCCACGAGGTGTGGGCACCGTCGGCGAGGTCCTTGACCGGCGCACCCATGAAGGCGAGCCAGACGCCGACCCAGAGGCCCTTGACCGCCGCCTGCCTGCGGTTCTCCGGCGGGCGACCGATGCCCACGGACATCTCGTCCTCGTTCACGCCTTGAGGGTGTCCTTCCGGTAGAGCCAGGCCGCACCGCCCGCGAAGAGCAGGAAGTAGACGCAGAGGATGGCGACGTCCTTGGCATGCGGCGCCCCGCCCGTCTCGACGGCCTGGCCGAGTGCGGCGTACGCGTGCGTGGGCAGCCACTCGGAGATGTTCTGGATCCGCTGCGGGAAGGTCGACGTCGGCATCCACAGGCCGCCGAGGATCGACAGCACAAAGTAGATGATCATGGTGATCGGGCGGACCGCGTCGCCGCTGGCGATGTAGCCGATGGCGACTCCGAGGGCGGCGAAGACCAGCGAACCGGCCCAGATGAGGCCGGTCAGGGCCAGCCACTGCCAGAGGTCGAACCGTACGTGCTTGGCGGACGCGGCGACGAGGAAGACGACCACGATGCAGGGCAGGGTGACCATCGCGGCGCTGGCGATCTTGGCCAGTACGTAGCTGCGGCTGGGCAGCGCGGTCAGCCGGAGCTGGCGGACCCAGCCCTTCTCGCGCTCCTTGGCGATGCGCTCGCTGTTGCCCATCAGGACGGCGGTCAGCGCACCGAAGGAGGCCATCGAGACCATGAAGAAGGACTGCAGGGTCAGCTCGGTGTGCGGCACCTTGTCGGTGGTGTTCTGGGTGCTGGAGATCAGCACGTAGAGCACCGACGGGTAGATGACCGAGAAGAACATGAACTTCTTGTTCCGCAGGGTGCGGGTCACTTCGAGCCTGATCAGGGCCCACGAGAAGAGATTCAGCATGCGGTCCTGGCCTCCTCGGCCTCGGTGATGGCGACGAAGGCCTGCTCCAGTCCGAGTCCCGCGACTTCGAGCTCGCGCGGGTAGAGGCCGAGGCCGTAGACGGCGTGCACGGTCGCGTCGGCGTTGTGCGACTGGATACGGACCCGGTGGCCGCTGATGTCGAGCGTGGAAAGGAACGGCAGGGCGCGCAGGGCCTCTTCGTCGGCCGGGCCCTCCAGCTCGAAGGAGATCCGGCGGGCCCCGGCCCTGGCCTTGATCTCGGCCGCGGTGCCGTCGGCGAGGATCCGGCCCTTGTGCAGGACCAGGACGCGGTCGGCGATGGCGTCGGCCTCCTCGAGGTAGTGGGTGGCGAACAGGACGGTGCGGCCCTGGTCGGCCTGGTCACGCATGGTGGCCCAGAAGGCCTGCCGGGCGGTGACGTCCATCCCGGTGGTCGGCTCGTCGAGCACGATCAGGTCGTTGGCCCCGGCGGTGGCGAGGGCGAACCGCACGCGCTGCTCCTGGCCGCCGGACAGCTTGTTGACCATGCGGCCGGCGATCGAGGCGATACCGGCCCGCGCCAGCACGTCGGTCACCGGGTAGGGCTTGGGGTGCAGCGCGCAGACGAGCCGCACCAGCTCCTCGACCGTGACCTCCTCCATCAGACCGCCGGTCTGCAGCATCGCGCCGACGCGGCCGGCCGCGATGGCCGCCTGCGGGGTCGTACCGAAGAGCCGGACCGTCCCGGAGTCGGCGGTGCGCAGGCCGAGGAGGAGGTCGAGGGCGGAGGACTTGCCCGCGCCGTTGGGCCCGAGGAGCGCCACGGTCTCGCCGGGGTGCAGGTCGAGAGTGAGCCCGTCCACGGCGCGTACGTCGCCGTATGCCTTGCTGACCTGGTCGAAGCTGACCACGGCGGTCTTCGCCTGGGTGGCCTCGGGGGCTGTCGTTGTCATGGGTCCAGCCTGGCGGAGCGGGGTGCGCGCCCGGCAGGGTCACGGGTCGTGAATCCGGGATGACAGATGTCATGCCGTAGGTGTGACGGCCGCGGCGGCGCCGGGTGCCGGAGGCCGCGGGGACGGCCTCGGACGGCGCCGCCCCCGGCCGGGGATCCGGTCGGGGGCGGCGCCGTGCGGGTGCGGTCCGGTGTCAGCCGTTGCCGCCGAGATCGATCGTGACGATCCGGTCGGCGGGGGTCTTGCCCAGCAGCGCGCCCCGCATGGCGAAGGCCACGTCGTCGGCGCTGAGCTGGTGCTTCGTACCGTCGCCCTTGGTGATCATGATGCCGTCGAAGACGCCTTCGCAGAGGGTGTCGATGGCCTTCTTGTCGTAGTGGTCGACGAGCTTGGTGCCACCGTCGACCGGCACCATCGAGAGGATCTTCGGCAGCGACTTGGCCGGGCCGAACTGGATCTGCTTGGGCCCGGCCTTGATCGTGATCAGACCGGACATCGCGGGCTCCGCGAACGCCTTCATGGCCCGGTCCAGTTCGGCCTGGTTGATGGTGGGCTCGCGAGCGGTGACGGGCAGCTCGACGGTGGCCACCTTGCCCGTCTCCACCTGGGCGCGGTAGGCGTCGCGCACCGAGCCCATCGACTGGTTGGCGTCGAGCGCCTTGCCCGCCTTGCCCGGTACGGCGACGGCCTTGCCCGGCTCGAACTTGATGGTGCCGTTGCTGGCCGTACCGGAGGCGCCGGCCAGGTCGGTCAGTGCGCCCACGAGCTTTTCCTCGTCGACCGGGATCACCGGCTCGATGTCGCGCTTGCCGCCGAAGAGCGAGCCGATGACGGAGACCGGGTTGTAGTCGCTGCCCGCCGCGGAGCGCACGGTCGCCTGGCTGTCCAGGGCGAGTCCGGCCTTGTCCGGTGCGAGCTGCGTCTCCTTGCCGTCCACGCTCAGCTTGAGCGGGGTCTTGGCCCGTGCGCCCAGAGCGGCGTCCAGCTTCTCGACACCGTCCTCCTTCGTGCCGCCGCCGATGTCGACGCCGAGGACGGTGGTGCCCTTGGGGACGTCGGAGTGGTTCATCAGCAGCCCGGCGCCGTACGCGACCCCGAGCAGGCAGACGGCGGCCACGCAGAGCAGGACCAGCTTCGAACGGCCCTTCTTCGCCGGGGCCTTCGCCGCGGCGGGCTCCGCAGCGGTACGGGCCGCGGGCTCGGGCGCCTGGGCGGCGAACCCTCCCGGGCCGGCCGGTCCGGTGCCCATCGGGTTGTCCGGGACCCGCGGGGTGAGATCGGGACCCTGGAACGGCGACTGGGGCCCCGAGGGGCGGCGCTCCGAAGGCACCACGGGGATGCCGCTGGTCAGCGTGTCACCCGAGACGTTGTCACCGGAGCCGGAGCCGGGTCCGGCGGGCGGGAACTGCGGCGTGAGGACGGCGGTGTCGTCGGACATCCGCGGCGGTACGCCACCGGGGCCGCCGGGCGCCTGCGGTCCGCCCGGTCCCGAGCCGAAGGGGCCGGGACCTTCGAGGTTCGGGGTGAGCGGGGAGGTGCCGCCGGCCGGTCCCGTGGTGGGTCCGGAGGGGCCCGGCGTACGGATACCGAGGTTCGGCGTGGAGCGCGGCCCGCCGGGGCCGTCCGCACCGAACGCGTCGGAGCCGGACGCGAGCGGCTCGCCCGCGCGCTGCGGGCCGTCCGAGAAGTACGGCAGATCCGCGCGCGGGCCGGCGGGCGGGGTGGCCCGGTCGGCTCCCGCACCGTTCGTACCGCCGTTACCGGGACCGGTGGCGGAGAAGCCCGCACCGTTCGTACCGCCGCCGGACGACGGCTTGCCCGTCGCGCCGTTCGCGGACGCGTCGGCCGAGCCGCCCGCCGGGGCCTTGCGCGGCGCGAACCAGTCGCTGCCGCTCTTCTCCCTGGCCGGCTTGTCGGCAGCGGGTTCCGCCGCGGAGGCGGACCCGTCCCTGGCCTCGGGCCCCGGTGCGGCGGATGCCCCCTGCGCGCCGTTGGACGCGGAGGGGCCCGGACGCGGGATGTTGCCGGT
Source organism: Streptomyces laculatispora (assembly GCF_017353455.1). Taxonomy (GTDB): domain Bacteria; phylum Actinomycetota; class Actinomycetes; order Streptomycetales; family Streptomycetaceae; genus Streptomyces; species Streptomyces laculatispora. The sequence goes on along the minus strand of NZ_JAFMPZ010000142.1, from coordinate 4,422 downwards.
GCGCTCGTTGCCCGGGCCGCCGTCCGCGTCGCTCATGGGCGTACGCATGACAACCGGCGGGATCGGACGCGAGCCGGGGATGTTGATCCGGATACGCGTCGTCAGCGTCGTCTCCGTCCTCGGCTCTTCGGGCCGGGGCGGATCCGCACGCTCCGAAGTCTCCTCCGGGGCATCCTGCGAAGGGTGCAGCGACGGATACTGGCGGGATCCGTACGGCGGCGTACCCGAGGGGTACGCGGCTCCCCCGCGGCCCTGGGGCCCGGAGGACGAACTGTCAGTTTCACGACTCAAAGCAGGTTCTCCCGATTGGCTCCGCCGCCCGTACTTCCCCCGTGCCGCAGGGCAGGGGACGGCTCGGCGCGCGAACCACCTTACTGGCCGCGGCCGACAGACACCCCGCGACCGGGGGAAACGACTGCGCACCCCCCGGACGGACAGGGGGCATTACGGGATCGGACGTGGCACATTACTTGCCAGGTCGGCCGCTGTCGGCACCCGGTTGGGGTGACCGCGACATGGTGGCACAGATCACAGCGACGACCATCCCGCCCAGCATGAAGAGGGCAAGGCCCAGTTCATCACCGAAGACGTAGTCGCCTTCCGGGCGTCCGCCCAGCAGAACAATGACCGAAATCAGCCACCCCGCGGCGGGTGCCAGGGCGCCCGGCTGCGTACCCATGAGGACACGGCCACCGTAGAAGAGCCCGGCGGACGCCAGCAGCGAGAGCAGCAACCCGCCCGGGAACCAAGCGGATTGGACCAGCGTTCCGGCGATCCCGACGACCGCGCCGAGGACCGCGAGGCCCAGCAGGGGGGCGATCCGGCGGGGGTTGAGAGGAGCGGCCAGACCGGTGGCCGGAATGTCCCTCGGAGGTGCGTTGGTCCGCGCGGCCCGCTGCCTGCCGCCGCTCACTGGTCCGCTCCCGTCACACCGGCGAAGAGATCGTCTTCCCGCGCCCCCGGAGCGGCGCCCGGGACGCCGCTCACCAACTCGTAGTACTCGGTGGTGAGGACGGGCTGTCCCAGGTCGTTCGACAGGGCGAAGAAGGAGCCGGTCAGCGCGATCTGGGTGGCGTGCGCCCGCATCGCCGCGGCCTTGGCCTCCGCGTGGTCGGTGCCGTCGATCTCGGTGGTGATCAGGGTGTCGTTCGCCACACCCGGTACGTCGCCGATCGCGGCGATGCCCGGGAAGGTGTCGGGGGCGGTGGCCCGCAGGTGCGCGAAGGCTTCCTCGGCGACCGTGCGCGGCACCCGGTTCCAGTAGATCTTGGCGATGGTGTGCGGGGCGCCGGAGCCCGCGCGGTACGCGGGGTCGGCGGCCAGTTCGGCCGCGCGCGTCGCGACCCGGTGCGCCTGGATGTGGTCGGGGTGCCCGTAGCCCCCGTCGGGGTCGTACGTGACCAGGACCTGGGGGCGGACCGAGCGGATCACCTCCACGAGGTACCCGGCGGCCTCGTCCACGTCGGCGGACCAGAAGGCGCCGGGGCGGTGGTTCTGCTCGGCACCCATCATTCCGGAGTCGCGGTACCGGCCGGGGCCGCCGAGGAGGCGGTGGTCGGTGACCCCCAGCTCCTTCATCGCCGCCGCGAGTTCGCCCTCCCGCCAGGGCCCCAGGGAGTCGTCCCGGTCGGCGGCGAGGTGCGCGAGCGCGGGCGGGATGATCTCGCCCTCCTCGCCGAGCGTGCAGGTCACCAGGGTTACCAGGGCGCCGTCGGCCGCGTACCTGGCCATGGTGGCGCCGTTGTTGATCGACTCGTCGTCGGGGTGCGCGTGCACCAGGAGCAGACGCCGGGCAGGAAGGTCCGTCATGGGGCCACCCTACGAGCCGACGGCCCCGATGGCCGACGGCGCCCACAGGCCGGGCGCCGACGAGCCGCGGACGGTTGCCGCTCTCAGAATTTGAGTCCTCCGATCATGCCCGCCACGTTCGTCGTCACCTCGGAGATGGTGGGCGCGATGGACGAGCTGGCGAGATAGAAACCGAGCAGCATGCAGACCACCGCATGTCCGCCCTTCAGTCCGGACTTCCGGACCAGCAGGAAGACGACGATCGCCAGCAGCACCACCGCCGAAATCGAGAGTGCCACGGCGGTTCACCTCCATCAGTACGGTCGGGACGGGCAGCACGCATGGAGCCAGCAGGTTCATACCCACCGAGCGCTACGGATCATAACTATCCGTGGCAGGGCATTGATCGGGGCACAGCAGCACGAGGGGCGCACGGACAGGGGGCGGCCGATAGGTTCGGCACATGACTTCGTCAGAGATCACCTATCCCCTGCAGTCGGCCCGGACGATGCGGTTCACCCTGGGCGCACCCCGCGCGTTCACCGTGTCACCCGATGGTGAGCGGGTGATCTTCCTTCGCTCGGGGTCGGGCACCGACCGGTCGGGCCGGCTCTGGGTGCTGGACCTGGCCGGCGACGGCACCCCGCAGGAGCGGGTGGTGGCCGATCCCGCGGTGCTGCTGGGCGGTTCGGCGGAGCGGCTGTCGGTGCAGGAGCGGGCCCGGCGCGAGCGGAGCCGTGAGGGGTCGTCGGGGATCGTGGGCTACGCGGTGGACGCCGCAGCCGAGTTGGCGGCGTTCGCGCTCTCCGGGAAGGTGTACGTCGCCGACCTGCGGGCGGGCACGGCGCGCGCGCTGCCCGTGCCCGGCCCGGTGATCGATCCCCGCCCCTCCCCGGACGGGCGACACATCGCATACGTGTCCAAGGGGGCGCTGCGCGTCGTGGGGGCCGGGGGCGAGGAGGACAGGGCGCTCGCGGAGCCGGAGGACGCACAGGTCGGTTACGGCCTCGCGGAGTTCATCGCGGCCGAGGAGATGCAGCGCTCGCGGGGCTTCTGGTGGTCGCCGGAGTCGGACCGGCTGCTCGTCGCCCGGGTCGACGACAGCCCGGTGCGGCGGTGGTGGATCGCCGACCCCGCGCACCCGGAGCGCAAGCCCGCCGAGGTCGCGTACCCGGCGGCCGGGACGCCCAACGCCGTGGTGCGGCTCTTCGTCGTGAACCTGGCCGGGGAGCGCACCGAAGTGGTGTGGGACCGGGACCGGTTCCCGTATCTGGCGCGGGTGCACTGGTCGTCGGACGGGGCGCCGCTGCTGCTCGTGCAGGCCCGTGACCAGCAGAGCCAGCTCCATCTCGCGGTGGACCCGGAGACCGGCACGACCCGGACGGTGCACGTCGACGAGGACCCGGTCTGGCTGGACCTGTTCCCGGGGGTGCCGGCCTGGGCGCCGGACGGGCGGCTCGTGCGGATCGCGGACGAGGGCGGGGCGCGGGTCCTCGCGGTCGGCGACCGGCTGCTGACCGGGGCACAGTTGCAGATCCAGGCGGTCCTGGACATCGGCGATTCGGACATCCTGGTGACGGCGTCGGCGGGTGAGCGGGCGGCCGTGCCGGACATCGGCGAGAGCCATGTCTACCGGGTCAACGAGCTGGGCGTGGAGCGGGTCTCGGAGGGCGCGGGCGTACATTCCGCGGTCCGGGCCGGCGGGGTGTCGGTGCTGGTCTCCACCTCTCCGGACCGGCCCGGAACGACCGCCCAGGTGCTCCGGAACGGGAAGCGGATCGCCACCGTCGCGAACCACGCGGAGCAGCCGGTTCTGTCCGTCCGGGCGCAGCTCACCGAAGGGGGCGCACGGCGAATTCCGTGCGCCGTGCTGCTCCCCACCGGCTACAAGGAATCGGATGGTCCGCTTCCGGTTCTGATGGATCCGTACGGCGGGCCGCACGGCCGCCGGGTGGTCGCCACCCACAACACGCATCTCACCTCGCAATGGTTCGCGGACCAGGGATTCGCCGTGGTCGTCGCCGACGGCCGGGGCACCCCGGGCCGTTCACCCGGCTGGGAGAAGGCGGTCAGGAACAACCTGACCCTCACCCTCGACGACCAGGTCGAGGCGCTGCACGCGCTCGCCGAGCGGTTCCCGCTGGACCTGGACCGGGTGGCCATCCGCGGCTGGTCGTACGGCGGGTACCTGGCGGGCATGGCCGTGCTGCGGCGGCCCGATGTGTTCCACGCGGCGGTCGTGGGCGCCCCGGTGACCGACCAGCGGCTCTACGACACCCACTACACGGAGCGCTACCTGGGCGACCCGGCGACCCAGCCCGAGGTGTACGCGTACAACTCGCTGGTCACCGACGAGGGCCTGTCGCACGCCGCCGAACAGGTGCGGCCGATGCTGATCGTCCATGGCCTCGCGGACGACAACGTGGTGGTCGCGCACACGCTGCGGCTGTCGTCGGCGCTGCTCGCCGCGGGGCGGCCGCACGAGGTGCTGCCGCTGAGCGGGGTGACCCACATGACCCCGCAGGAGAAGGTGGCGGAGAACCTGCTGCTGCTCCAGGTGGACTTCCTGAAGCGGTCGCTGGCGGGCCCGGCAGCCTGAGGGCCGTCCCCTACCAGCCGGGCGGCGGCTGGTAG
>NZ_JAFMPZ010000141.1 GCF_017353455.1 Streptomyces laculatispora | reverse complement strand
CGCCGAACTCCTTTTGATAGTAGTTAAGCCCCGTGCCCTTGTGGCACGGGGCTTTTCTGCGTTCCGGACCAGCTCCGCCGGCCCACTGCCGCGGTACGGAGGCGCACCCGGCCGGGAAGGCCCGCCGACGGGCCCCGCGGGGGCGGAACACCGCTGGGACGCGGGTCGGTGACGATGCGACAGATGGTTTTGCGCACCCCCTGGATCAGGGTATGATTTAGCTCGTTGCCGCAGGGCAGCGAGGCCCCAATAGCTCAGTCGGTAGAGCGTCTCCATGGTAAGGAGAAGGTCTGCGGTTCGATTCCGCATTGGGGCTCAGGCAGACGAAAAGGCCCCCGCCACTCGGCGGGGGCCTTTCGCGTATCCGGAGCTATGCGGCCGGCGGTTCGGGGACGCGCATTGCGAGGATGGCCATGTCGTCCGAGGCCGGTTCGGCGGCGAACCGCTCGACGGCCCGCAGGATGCGTGACGCCACCGCACCCGCCGTAAGGCCCGTACAAGTGGCCAGTACGTCCGCCAGGCCGTCGTCGCCGAGCATCCGGGTGCCCTCACGGCGTTCGGTGACACCGTCGGTCACGCACAGCAGCACATCGCCCGGGTCGAGGGTCAACGTCTGCTCGTACAGCTCCAGGTCCTCGATGACGCCCAGCAGCGGCTGCGGTTCCGCCGCGGCCTCGACCGACCCGTCCTGGCGCAGGCGCAGCGGCAGCGGGTGGCCCGCACAGACCACCTTCAGCAGCGCACTGCCGTCCTCCTGGGGCCACAGCTCCCCGTACAGCAGCGTCAGGAAGCGGCTGCGGGCTCCCTCGTCGAGGATGGCGGCGTTCAGCCGCTCAAGGACGGCGGGGCCGCCGAAGCCCTCGCGGGCGAGCAGACGCAGGGCGTGGCGGGCCAGGCCCGTCACCGCCGCGGCCTCGGGGCCCGTGCCGCAGACGTCGCCGATGGCGAAACCGTAGGCACCGTCCCGGATCGGGAAGACGTCGTAGAAGTCGCCGCCCACCTCGTTGCCCTCACCGGCTGCCCGGTAGATGACCTCGATCTCGACATTGGGTACGTCCGGCAGTCCCGGCGGCAGCAGGCTGCGCTGCAGCGACTGGCTGATCGCCATGCGCTCCGAGTAGAGGCGGGCGTTGTCGAGAGCCAGGGCCGCCCGGCGGGAGAGGTCCTCGGCCAGTTCCAGGATCTCCTGGCGGAAATGGTCGTCGGACGGTTTGCCGAGCGTGAGCATCCCGATGACACGGTTGCGGGCGACGAGCGGAAGGACGACCGTCTCCCCGCCCACCGCGGCCGCGGTGGCAAGCGTTGTACGGATACCCGCGCCCAGGCTTCCGGCGTCGCCCAGGCCGATGGTGCGCATCGAGGTGCGCAGGGCTGCCTCGTGGGCCGCCTCGGACGGAGCGGACCAGACGCGGGCGCCGGGGGCCGGTACCGGGTCCGGCGGGGAGATCTTGGAGAGAAGGGCCTTGAGGCCGTCGATGAGCTCCTCGTCCTCGTGCAGCACGTACGAGAGGTACGGGTCCGAGGACTGGTCGGCGATCGTGTAGACGGCGCACCAGGTGGCCAGGGTCGGGACCGTCATCTGAGCCATCAGGGCCAGGGTCTGATCCCGGTCGAGCGTGCCCGCGAGGAGGTCCGACGCTTCGACGAGGAAGGAGAGGGAACCGCGGCGCAGCCGTTCCAGTTCGCCGAGGCGGGCGGACTCGACGGCCAGGGCGATGCGGTCCGCCGCGAACTGGAGCCGCAGGGCCTCCTCGTTCGAGTACCGGCCGGCGGCCTCGGCGGCGACGCCCAGGGAGCCCGTGAGACGGCCCTCGACCTTCAGCGGGACGGTGACCACGGAACGCATACCGGTGTTGCCCAGCAGCGGGACGGCGCCCGGGACCGCGTCGAGGTCCTCGTGGACCGCGGGCATGCGCGCCGAGCCGTACCGCCCGGTGCCGGCCTCGACGGGGACGCGGGCGAAGCGCTGGCGCGCGGAGGGCAGGCCTGTCGTGGCCCGTACCTCCAGCTCGGTCTCGTCGTCCGTCGCCAGCAGCAGGAACGCCGCGTCGGCGTCGAGCATGTCGCGTGCCCGCTCGACGGTGCGCTGGAGCAGACCGTCGAGGTCGTCGGGGGCGGGGGAGCCGATGAAGACCTCGAAGGGGTCCGTCTTGCGGATCTCGGTGTTCGGGTCGGAGACCGGAGTGCGTACCGGCGACTGGAGCACCGCCCGCTCGTATTCGCGGACCAGCAGACAGACCGTCGAGGGGTCGCCCTGGGTGTCCCGTACGCGCAGGTGGGAGCCGTAGACCGCGATGGTGCGGCCGTCGGCGCCCCGGATGCCGTAGCTGCCCTCCCAGCGGGAGAGCCGCAGCGCGTCGGCGATACCGGTGTTGGTGCCGGGCGTCTGCGGCCAGGCGGTGAAGTCGGTGAGCTGCTTGCCGGTGACCTGGTCCGACGTGTATCCGAACAGGTACGCGGCGTCGTCGTTCCATGCCGCGATGGCGCCCAGGCTGTCGATCTGGACGACGGCGACCCTGACCCGTTCGTCGGTGACCGGAAGCAGGTCGACGGGGAGCAGCGGGCCCGCGGAGCGGATACCCACCGGGCGGTCGGGGAGATCGAGCTGGAACCAGACGTGTTTGTGCGCGGGGGAGTACTCGACGCCCCAGCGGGAGGCGAGCGCGGCGCACAGCAGCAGGCCGCGGCCGCCCTCCCGGTCCGGGCTGCCGAAGTCGGGGCCGGTGGACTGGAGCGGGATCTCGCGTTCCGGATAGTGGTCGGCGATCTCGACCCGGACACCGTCCTCCGTACGAAGGCACAGCACGTCCGCGGCGGTGCCCGCGTGGACCACCGCATTGGTGACGAGCTCGCTGGTGAGGACGACGGCATCATCGACGACGTCGGTGTATCCCCACCCCTGGAGGGTGTCGCGGACAAAGGCGCGGGCGGTCGCGACGGAGCGCCCGACCGGGTCGAAGGTGGCAGCCGCGCGCGCCGTGATCACAGCACTCCCCATTTGGTGTCTCGTCGCTTCCCCGAGTCCTGTGCCCGTTTCTAGCCGCTTCGATTCGCTTGCCAGGCTAGACGCTCCGCCCGCGCACCGGGTACACGAGGGCAGACTTCGGGCGCGGACGAACGGATACGGACCTGTGACCGGACAAGTGTGGGCTTCCCAACAGAGGCATGCGGGACAACCATTGGACGTTCCACCCCGACCGGTTCCGGCCTGGTAGGTTCAACGATTTGACGTCCGCATGGTCACCCGTCGACGGTGGTCTGTGGCGGTGAGCCATTGAGGATCTGGGCAAGCTCCCAGAGAAGACCCGAGCGATACGGTCAACCCTGCGGGAGGGACACGGTGGAGTCTGACGTGGCGGCGCGGGGTACAGGCACGCGCACTAAAGGCGGACAGTCCGTGAAGAAGCAGCGCAATGGAACCATCGAAGTCGACGCGGCAGCGCTCAACAGACTGCTGGCCGGTCTGGTGGCCATGCGTGACGGTAATTTCCGCAGGCGCCTGACCGTCTCCGGCGACGGTGTGATGGCGGAGATCGCGGCTGTCTTCAACGAAGTCGCCGACCGCAATGTCCACCTCACGGGTGAGCTCGCTCGGGTGCGGCGTGTGGTCGGACGGGAGGGCAAGCTCACCGAGCGGCTGGAGACGGGCGCCTGCGAAGGGTCCTGGGCCGCCGCCATCGATGCCTCCAACGAGCTGGTCGACGATCTCGCGCGCCCGGTCTCGGAGGTCGGACGGGTGCTGTCGGCGGTGGCCGACGGTGATCTGGAGCAGCGGATGGAGCTCCGGTCGCACATCACCGACGAGACGGTACGGCCGCTGCGCGGCGAGTTCCTGAAGGTCGCCCGTACGGTCAATAACCTCGTCGACCAGCTGGCGGCGTTCACCGAGCAGGTGACGCGGGTCGCGGTCGAGGTGGGGACCGAGGGCAAGCTGGGCGGGCAGGCCCAGGTGCGCGGCATGTCCGGGTCCTGGAAGGACCTCACGGACTCCGTGAACACCATGGCGTACCGGCTGACGGCACAGGTGCGTGACATCGCCCTGGTGACGACGGCTGTCGCCAAGGGCGACCTGTCCCGGAAGGTCACCGTCCATGTGGCCGGCGAGATGCTTCAGCTGAAGAACACCGTCAACACCATGGTCGACCAGCTGTCGTCGTTCTCCTCCGAGGTGACCCGGGTCGCCCGCGAGGTGGGCACCGAGGGCGAGCTGGGCGGGCAGGCGACGGTGCCGGGGGTGGCCGGGGTGTGGAAGGACCTCACCGACTCCGTCAACACCATGGCGGGGAACCTCACCTCTCAGGTGCGCGGCATCGCGGAGGTGACGACGGCGGTCGCCAACGGCGACCTGTCACAGAAGGTCCGGGTGAGCGCGCGCGGCGAGGTCGCCCAGCTCGCCGAGACCATCAACCAGATGACCGAGACGCTGCGCACCTTCGCCGACGAGGTCACGCGGGTGGCCAGCGAGGTCGGCGGCGGGGGCGTGCTCGGCGGACAGGCACAGGTGCCGGGTGCCGCGGGCACGTGGAAGGACCTCACGGACTCGGTGAACACCGTCTTCCGCAACCTGACGACCCAGGTGCGCGACATCGCGCAGGTGACGACCGCGGTGGCCAGCGGTGACATGACGCAGAAGGTCACCGTCAATGTCGCGGGCGAGATGCTGGAGCTGAAGAACACCGTCAACACGATGGTGGACCAGCTCCAGTCCTTCGGTTCGGAAGTGACCCGGGTGGCCCGGGAGGTCGGCGTCGAGGGCCGGCTGGGCGGCCAGGCCGAGGTGCCCGGTGCGGCCGGTACCTGGAAGGACCTCACGGACTCCGTGAACACGGCGTTCCGGAACCTGACGGGTCAGGTGCGGGACATCGCGCAGGTGACGACCGCGGTCGCCAACGGCGACCTGTCGCAGAAGGTCACCGTCGATGTCGCGGGCGAGATGCTGGAGCTGAAGAACACCGTCAACACGATGGTGGCGCAGCTGTCGTCCTTCGCCGACCAGGTGACACGGATGGCGCGGGACGTGGGCACGGAGGGCCGCCTCGGCGGTCAGGCACGGGTCGACGGCGTCTCCGGTACGTGGAAGGAGCTCACCGACTCCGTCAACTTCATGGCGGGGAACCTGACCTCCCAGGTGCGCCAGATCGCCCAGGTGACCACGGCGGTGGCCCGGGGTGACCTGTCGCAGAAGATCGACGTGGACGCGCGCGGCGAGATCCTGGAGCTGAAGAACACCATCAACACGATGGTCGACCAGCTCTCCGCCTTCGCCGAGCAGGTGACCCGGGTGGCCCGCGAGGTGGGCACGGACGGGCGGCTCGGCGGCCAGGCCCAGGTGCCCGGCGTGGCCGGTGTGTGGCGCGATCTGACCGACTCGGTGAACGGCATGGCGGGGAACCTCACCGCTCAGGTCCGTAACATCGCGCAGGTCGCCACCGCGGTGGCGCGCGGTGACCTGTCGCAGAAGATCGACGTGGACGCGCGCGGCGAGATCCTGGAGCTGAAGAACACCCTCAACACGATGGTCGACCAGCTCTCGAACTTCGCGGAGCAGGTGACCAGGGTCGCCCGCGAGGTGGGTACGGAAGGCATCCTCGGCGGTCAGGCCGAGGTGCAGGGCGTCTCCGGTACGTGGAAGGACCTCACGCAGTCCGTCAACGGCATGGCGAACAACCTGACCCTTCAGGTCCGCAACATCGCCGAGGTCACCACCGCGGTGGCCAAGGGCGATCTCTCCAAGAAGATCACCGTCGACGCCAAGGGCGAGATCCTCGAACTGGTGACGACCGTCAACACGATGGTCGACCAGCTGATGAACTTCGGTGACGAGGTGACGCGAGTCGCTCGTGAGGTGGGTACCGAGGGCATCCTCGGTGGCCAGGCCCGGGTGCGCGGTGCCACGGGCATCTGGAAGGACCTCAGCGAGAACGTCAACCTGATGGCCAACAACCTGACCAGCCAGGTGCGGAACATCTCCCGGGTCTCGTCCGCGGTCGCCAACGGCGATCTGACGAAGAAGGTCACCGTCGAGGCACGCGGCGAGGTCGCCGAGCTCGCCGACACCGTCAACACGATGGTGACGACCCTGTCCTCGTTCGCCGACGAGGTGACCCGGGTCGCTCGCGAGGTGGGTACGGAGGGCGAGCTGGGCGGCCAGGCACGGGTCCCCGGGGTCGCGGGTACCTGGAAGGACCTCACTGAGTCCGTGAACTCGATGGCGTCCAACCTGACCGGTCAGGTGCGTCAGATCGCCACCGTCACGACGGCGATCGCGAAGGGCGATCTCACCAAGAAGATCGACATCGATGCCCGCGGTGAGATCCTGGAGCTGAAGAACACCATCAACACGATGGTCGATCAGCTGTCCTCGTTCGCGGAGCAGGTGACGCGGGTGGCCCGCGAGGTGGGTACCGAGGGGCAGCTGGGCGGCCAGGCACGGGTGCGGGACGTCGATGGCACCTGGCGCGACCTCACCGAGTCGGTGAACGAGATGGCCGGAAACCTGACCCGTCAGGTGCGTGCCATCGCGGCCGTCGCCACCGCGGTGACCCGCGGCGATCTCAATCTGAAGATCGATGTGGACGCGGCCGGTGAGATCCAGGCTCTGCAGGACAACATCAACACGATGATCGCCAACCTGCGTGACACCACGGCCACCAACAAGGAGCAGGACTGGCTCAAGGGCAACCTCGCCCGGATCTCCGGTCTGATGCAGGGGCGGCGCGATCTCGACGACGTGGCCTCGCTGATCATGAGCGAGCTGACCCCGGTCGTGTCCGCGCAGCACGGCGCGTTCTTCCTGGCCATGGCGACCGGCGAGACCGATGCGCTGGGCGCGGAGGGCGACCGGGAGGGCGCGTACGTGCTCCGGATGCGGGGCAGCTACGGCTACTCCGCCGGCTCCATGCCGACGTCCTTCCGGCCCGGTGAGACGCTCATCGGCACGGCCGCGGAGGAGAAGCGGACGATCCAGGTGGACAACGTGCCACCGGGCTATCTGAAGATCTCCTCGGGCCTCGGTGAGGCGCCGCCCGCGCATGTGATCGTGCTGCCGGTGCTCTTCGAGGGGAAGGTCCTCGGAGTGATCGAACTGGCCTCGTTCCAGCCGTTCACGCATATCCAGCGGGACTTCCTCAACCAGCTCGCCGAGATGATCGCCACGAGCGTCAACACCATCAGCGTCAACACGACGACCGAGAAGCTGCTGGAGCAGTCGCAGGAGCTGACCGAGCAATTGCGCGACCGGTCGCAGGAGTTGGAGAACCGCCAGAAAGCCCTTCAGGCGTCCAACGCGGAACTGGAGGAGAAGGCCGAGCTGCTGGCCCAGCAGAACCGCGACATCGAGGTCAAGAACACCGAGATCGAAGAGGCGCGCCAGGTCCTGGAGGAGCGCGCCGAACAGCTCGCGGTCTCGATGCGCTACAAGTCGGAGTTCCTTGCCAACATGTCGCACGAGCTGCGTACGCCGCTCAACTCGCTGCTCATTCTGGCCAAATTGCTGGCGGACAACGCCGAGGGCAATCTGTCACCGAAGCAGGTGGAATTCGCCGAGACGATCCACGGCGCGGGGTCCGATCTGCTGCAGCTGATCAACGACATCCTCGACCTGTCGAAGGTCGAGGCGGGCAAGATGGACGTCAGCCCGACCCGGATCGCGCTGGTTCAGCTGGTGGACTACGTAGAGGCGACCTTCCGGCCCCTCACCGCGGAAAAGGGGCTGGATTTCTCCGTACGGGTGTCACCGGAACTGCCTGCCACGCTGCACACCGACGAACAGCGGCTGCTCCAGGTGCTGCGCAATCTGCTCTCCAACGCGGTGAAGTTCACCGACAGCGGCGCTGTCGAGCTGGTGATCCGGCACGCGGGGGCGGAGGTGCCGAACGCCATCCGTGAACAGTTGCTGGAGGCGGGTTCGCTGCGTGACGCCGACGCCGATCTGATCGCGTTCTCGGTGACCGACACCGGAATCGGGATCGCGTCCAGCAAGATGCTGGTGATCTTCGAGGCGTTCAAGCAGGCGGACGGCACGACCAGCCGCAAGTACGGAGGTACGGGCCTGGGCCTCTCCATCAGCCGGGAGATTGCCCGGCTGCTGGGCGGTGAGATCCATGCGGCGAGTGAGCCCGGCCGGGGCTCGACGTTCACGCTGTACCTGCCGCTGCACCCGAGTGAACTCCCGCCGCAGGGCTACCCGCAGATCGGCCCCGGGCCCATCGAGACGCACGGTGCCGCGGTCGAGGGCGGGCGGCTGCCAGAGGCCGGACAGGGGCTCGGAGAGAGCTTCCAGGGCTTCGGACGGGGAACGGGCCAGCAGGGGAGCGGACACGATCAGAGCGGTACGGCTGAGCTGTTCCGGCGCCGGCGCAAGGCGCTGGGCGGCACCGGACAGCAGCCCGCGCTGCCGGCCCCCTCGGCAGCCCGGAGCGCTCCGCAGGAGCCGTGGACGCCTGCCGTCCAGGAGGAGCCCGAGGTCCGCAGGACGTTCCGGTTCAGCGGCGAGAAGGTGCTGATCGTCGACGACGACATCCGTAACGTCTTCGCGCTCACCAGCGTGCTGGAGCAGCACGGGCTGTCGGTTCTGTACGCGGAGAACGGGCGCGAGGGGATCGAAGTCCTGGAGCAGCACGACGATGTGACGGTCGTACTGATGGACATCATGATGCCGGAGATGGACGGCTATGCGACGACTTCGGCGATCCGCAGGATGCCGCAGTTCGCCGGGCTGCCGATCGTTGCGCTGACGGCCAAGGCGATGAAGGGCGATCGGGAGAAGGCGATCGAGTCCGGCGCATCCGACTACGTCACCAAGCCGGTCGACTCTGATCATCTTCTTTCCGTTATGGAGGGATGGATGCGCGGAGAGTGATCGCCGATTGAGCGAATCAATGATGATTTGTTGATCGAGTGTGTCCGAAGTGGTGTGGGAACGCGGTTTCCGGGGAACCTTTTGGTCTCCCACCGCGTTTCTGGTATGTGCACAGTGACATCGCGGTGACAGGGTGTGGTGACGGGCGGGGTGCGGCTACCATGACCGGCACAAGGACGGACGGCGTAAGGGAGTCGTCCCCTGGGGCGGCGCCCGGTGCAATTCCGGGGCGAGGAGGACGGGCCATGGTGCCGAAGGCCAAGATCCTCCTGGTCGATGACCGGCCGGAGAATCTGCTGGCGCTGGAGGCCATCCTCTCTGCGCTCGATCAGACACTGGTGCGGGCATCGTCAGGGGAGGAAGCGCTCAAAGCGCTGCTCACGGACGACTTTGCGGTCATTCTGCTGGATGTGCAGATGCCGGGCATGGACGGTTTCGAAACCGCCGCGCACATCAAGCGGCGGGAGCGGACCCGGGACATCCCGATCATCTTCCTCACCGCGATCAATCACGGTCCGCATCACACCTTCCGGGGTTATGCGGCAGGCGCGGTGGACTACATCTCGAAACCGTTCGACCCGTGGGTGCTGCGGGCGAAGGTCTCGGTCTTCGTCGAGCTGTACATGAAGAACTGCCAGCTGCGAGAGCAGGCCGCGCTGCTGCGGCTGCAGCTCGAAGGCGGCGTGCACGCAGGTGCGCACCACGAGAGGGAGCCCGCCGGCCTGCTGGCCGAACTCTCCGCGCGGCTCGCGGCCGTCGAGGAGCAGGCCGAGGCGCTGTCCAAGCAGCTCGACGACGAGTCGGCGGACGCCGGGGCCGTGGCCACCGCCGCTCATCTCGAACGGAAGCTGACCGGACTGCGCCGTGCGCTGGACGCCCTGGAGCCCGGCGCCAACGGCGGACCGGCCCCCCTTCCCTCGTAACGGGTCCGGCTCCCGCCCGTACCGCCCTTTCCTGTCAGGTGTCTTCAGGCCTGCGGGGCGGCAACTGCCCGGCGGATCCGGCCGGTCGGTACTCCGGCCGCGGTTCGGAGCGGATGAGAGCGCGTCAGTTTGCTGCCGCCGCAGGGCGACACGGTCGGGTGAACGGGCATACGCACGTGTTCACTGCCACGGACACCGGTAACCTCGGGCCCATGGCCTCACGTACGTCCGGCAAGGGTTCCCAGGGCGCTGCGGGCACCGCGAAGCGCGTCGGCGGTGGCCCGGGGCCGGCCAAGAAAGCCGCGCCCGCGAAGAAGGCCGCTGCCAAGAGGAGCGCGCCCGCGAAGAAGGCTCCCGCCAAGAAGGCGGTGGCCAAGAAGGCGGCCGCGCCCAAACAGGCGCCCTCGCCCACCGGCGGTGTGTACCGCCTGGTGCGCGCTGTCTGGCTCGGTGCGGCCCACGCCATCGGCGCGATGTTCCGCGGCATAGGGCGTGGCGCCAAGGGCCTCGACCCCGCCCACCGCAAGGACGGTGTCGCACTACTGCTGCTCGGCCTCGCGCTGGTCGTCGCCGCGGGCACCTGGTCGAATCTGCGCGGTCCCGTCGGCGACCTCGTGGAGATGCTCGTCACCGGCGCCTTCGGCCGGCTCGACCTGCTCGTGCCGATACTGCTGGGCGCCATCGCCGTACGGCTGATCCTCTATCCCGAGAAGCCCGAGGCCAACGGCCGGATCGTCATCGGACTGTCCGCACTGGTCATCGGGGTGCTCGGCCAGGTCCACATCGCCTGCGGATCGCCGGGGCGCGGGGAGGGCACCGAGGCCATGCAGGACGCGGGCGGTCTCATCGGGTGGGCCGCCTCCAAACCGCTGATCTTCACCATGGGCGAGGTGCTCGCCGTACCGCTGCTCCTGCTGCTCACCGTCTTCGGGCTGCTGGTCGTCACGGCGACCCCGGTGAACGCCATTCCGCAGCGGCTGCGGCTGCTCGGTTCCAGGCTGGGGATCGTCGACCCCGTGTACGACCCCGAGGCGGAGGACGAGAGCGACGACGAGCGGTACGAGGAGCAGTGGCGCGAGGCGCTGCCCGCCCGCTCGCGGCGCTCCTCGGCACGCCGCTCCGAGGCGTCCGACGTGTACGACACCGACCGCGTGGAGGCCGACGCCCTGGCCAAGCGGCGCAGGCCGCGAAGGCCGTCCGCGCAGCCCGCGATGAACCGCACCATGGACGCGGTGGACGTCGCGGCGGCCGCTGCCGCCGCGCTCGACGGGGCCGTGCTCAACGGGATGCCGCCCTCGCCCGTCGTCGCCGACCTCACCCAGGGCGTATCCGCGGACCGTGAGCGCGCGGGTACCCCGGTGCCGGGTGCCAGGGAGGCGGAGCCCGCCCGGAGGCCGGGGGAGAAGGCCTCCTCGCCCTCCGGCGGCGTACCCGACCTGACCAAGCCGGCCCCCGACCGGTCGCAGTCGCAGCCGCTGCCGGCCCGCGCCGAGCAGCTCCAGCTCTCCGGTGACATCACCTACTCGCTGCCCTCGCTCGATCTGCTGGAGCGCGGTGGCCCCGGCAAGACCCGCAGCGCCGCCAACGACGCGATCGTCGCGTCGCTGACCAACGTCTTCACCGAATTCAAGGTCGACGCGGCCGTCACCGGCTTCACCCGCGGACCCACGGTGACGCGGTACGAGGTGCAGCTCGGCCCGGCCGTGAAGGTCGAGCGGATCACGGCGCTCGCCAAGAACATCGCGTACGCCGTCGCCAGCCCCGACGTCCGGATCATCTCGCCGATCCCGGGGAAGTCGGCGGTCGGCATCGAGATTCCGAACTCCGACCGCGAGATGGTCAACCTCGGGGACGTCCTGCGGCTGGCGGACGCGGCCGAGGACGACCACCCCATGCTGGTCGCACTCGGCAAGAACGTCGAGGGCGGCTACGAGATGGCCAACCTCGCGAAGATGCCGCACGTCCTGGTGGCCGGTGCGACCGGTTCCGGGAAGTCCTCCTGCATCAACTGCCTGATCACCTCGGTGATGATAAGGGCTACGCCGGAGGACGTCCGCATGGTGCTGGTCGACCCCAAGCGCGTCGAGCTGACCGCGTACGAGGGCATTCCGCACCTGATCACGCCGATCATCACCAATCCCAAGAAGGCCGCCGAGGCCCTTCAGTGGGTCGTGCGCGAGATGGACCTCCGCTACGACGACCTCGCCGCGTTCGGGTACCGGCACATCGACGACTTCAACCACGCCGTGCGCACCGGGAAGCTCAAGACCCCGGAGGGCAGCGAACGGGAGCTGTCGCCGTACCCGTATCTGCTGGTGATCGTCGACGAGCTTGCCGACCTGATGATGGTCGCCCCGCGCGATGTCGAGGACTCGATCGTGCGCATCACCCAGTTGGCCCGCGCCGCCGGTATCCATCTGGTCCTCGCCACCCAGCGACCCTCGGTGGACGTCGTCACCGGTCTGATCAAGGCGAACGTGCCCTCCCGGCTCGCCTTCGCGACCTCGTCGCTCGCCGACAGCCGGGTCATCCTCGACCAGCCCGGAGCCGAGAAGCTCATCGGAAAGGGTGACGGACTGTTCCTGCCGATGGGGGCGAACAAGCCGACCCGTATGCAGGGCGCCTTCGTCACCGAGGCCGAGGTCGCCGCCGTGGTCCAGCACTGCAAGGACCAGATGGCACCGGTGTTCCGCGAGGACGTGGTGGTCGGCACGAAGCAGAAGAAGGAGATCGACGAGGACATCGGCGACGACCTGGACCTGCTCTGCCAGGCGGCCGAGCTGGTCGTCTCCACCCAGTTCGGATCCACCTCGATGCTCCAGCGCAAGCTGCGGGTGGGTTTCGCCAAGGCCGGCCGGCTGATGGACCTCATGGAGTCCCGGAACATCGTCGGACCCAGCGAGGGATCCAAGGCGCGCGACGTCATGGTGAAGCCGGACGAGCTCGACGGGGTGTTGGCGCTGATTCGCGGGGAAACCGGTTCGTGAGGGTTTTGCGGGCAACCGTTTCGCCGGGTCGTACGTCAAGTTGAAGGGAGGGACAGCAGGATGTCCTTCCACGGGGCGGTCCGGCGAATCCGGCTCTGTTCGAATCTGATGGCGTACAAAGTCCTCCCTCCCGGTTGCCCCACCCTTTCGTACCCCCCCTAGACTGAACATCCAGCAGGTGGCTCACGCTCGAAAGGCGCCCCCGTGTCCATCGGCAACTCCCCCGAAGACGACCGGCCTTCGATCGGTCGAGTGCTCCAGCAGGCTCGAATCGCCGCAGGTCTCACGGTCGAAGAGGTCAGCACGTCCACCCGGGTGCGCATCCCCATCGTGCACGCGATCGAGGACGACGACTTCTCCCGCTGCGGCGGCGACGTGTATGCGCGCGGACATATCCGTACGCTCGCACGTGCCGTCGCCATCGATCCGGAACCGCTGGTTTCGCAGTACGACGGCGAGCACGGCGGCCGTCCCGCGCCCACGCCTGCGGCTCCGCTGTTCGAGGCCGAGCGGATCCGTTCCGAACCCCGACGGCCCAACTGGACCGCGGCCATGGTCGCGGCCATCGTCGCCGTGGTCGGATTCGTCGGCTTCACGTTCATCAAGGGCGGCGACGACTCACCGACGGCCGGCCGGGTCGCCGAAGGCCCGACGTCCGCCAGGACCACACCCAAACCGGCGACCAGCAAGACCGCCGATCCCAAACCGGCCCCCTCCGACAGCGCCATCGCCGCGGCGCCGCAGGACAAGGTGACGGTCAAGCTCAGCGCCAGTCAGGGCAAGAGCTGGATCTCCGCCAAGGACCACAACGGCCGGCTGCTCTTCGACGGGCTGCTCCAGCAGGGCCAGTCGAAGACGTTCCAGGACAAGGAGCGGGTCGACCTCGTCCTCGGAGACGCCGGCTCGATCGAACTCTTCGTCAACGGCAAGAAGGTCGAGGACCAGTTCCAGCCCGGTCAGGTCGAGCGGCTCTCGTACACCAAGGGTGATCCCGAGGTCGGCTGACCGCAGTACTCCACGGTTCGCACACTGCGGCGAGCGCCCGGCCCTTCGCGCCGGGCGCTCGCCGCTTTGTTACTCCCTGTAACTGCGGAACCTGCACGGTGGGGCCAGTGCCGGGACAAAGTAGTCTTGAGCCCATGCCCGAACGCCGTACCGTCGCCCTTGTCACTCTTGGCTGCGCCCGTAACGAGGTGGACTCGGAGGAGCTCGCAGGCCGCTTGGCAGCGGACGGCTGGGAGCTCGTCGAGGATGCCTCCGATGCCGATGTCGCCGTGGTCAACACCTGTGGATTCGTCGAGGCCGCCAAGAAGGACTCCGTCGATGCCCTGCTCGAAGCCAATGATCTGAAGGACCACGGCCGCACCCAGGCCGTCGTCGCCGTCGGCTGCATGGCCGAGCGCTACGGCAAGGACCTCGCCGAGGCCCTGCCGGAAGCGGACGGAGTCCTCGGATTCGACGACTACGCAGACATCTCGGACCGCCTCCAGACCATCCTCAACGGTGGCATCCACGCCTCGCACACCCCGCGGGACCGCCGCAAGCTGCTGCCGATCAGCCCGGCCGAGCGCCAGGACGCCGTCGTGGCCCTGCCCGGCCACGCCCAG
Source organism: Streptomyces laculatispora (assembly GCF_017353455.1). Classification (GTDB taxonomy): domain Bacteria; phylum Actinomycetota; class Actinomycetes; order Streptomycetales; family Streptomycetaceae; genus Streptomyces; species Streptomyces laculatispora. The sequence goes on along the minus strand of NZ_JAFMPZ010000141.1, from coordinate 5,014 downwards.
GAGGCCGTACCGGCCCCCGCCGATCTTCCGGAGGGTGTCGCGCCGGTCTCCGGCCCCCGGGCACCCCTGCGCCGCCGGCTCGGCACCAGCCCCGTCGCCTCGGTGAAGCTGGCCTCCGGCTGCGACCGCCGCTGCTCCTTCTGCGCCATCCCGTCCTTCCGCGGTTCCTTCATCTCGCGGCGGCCCTCCGACGTCCTGGGCGAGACCAGGTGGCTGGCCGAGCAGGGCGTGAAGGAGGTCATGCTGGTCTCCGAGAACAACACCTCGTACGGCAAGGACCTCGGTGACATCCGGCTGCTGGAGACCCTGCTGCCGGAGCTCGCGGACGTCGACGGGATCGAGCGCATCCGGGTCAGCTATCTGCAGCCCGCCGAGATGCGGCCCGGTCTGATCGACGTACTGACCTCGACGCCGAAGGTCGCGCCCTACTTCGACCTCTCCTTCCAGCACTCGGCCCCCGGCGTGCTGCGGGCGATGCGCCGGTTCGGCGACACCGACAGCTTCCTGGAGCTTCTGGACACCATCCGGAGCAAGGCACCGCAGGCCGGTGCCCGCTCCAACTTCATCGTGGGCTTCCCCGGTGAGACCGAGGCCGATCTGGCGGAGCTGGAACGGTTCCTCACCGGTGCGCGTCTCGACGCCATCGGCGTCTTCGGCTACTCCGACGAGGACGGCACCGAGGCGGTCGGCTACGACAACAAGCTGGACGCCGACACCATCGCGGAGCGGCTCGCGCACATTTCTCAGCTGGCCGAGGAGCTGACCTCCCAGCGGGCCGAGGAACGCGTCGGGGAGACGCTCCAGGTGCTGGTCGAGTCGGTCGAGGCGACCGAGGACGAGTCACGCGCCGTGGGCCGCGCGGCGCACCAGGCACCTGAAACGGACGGCCAGGTGCTCTTCACCGCACGCGAGGGACTCGTCCCGGGCCGTATGGTCGAGGCAAAGGCAGTGGGCACCGAGGGCGTGGACCTGGTGGCCGAATGCCGTGAGCTTGCGGAGGTGGCCAGATGACCGGAGCGCCGGCATCCGCGACAGGGGGCTCCGGCGCGACGCCGGTCCGCGGCGGGAAGCTGGGCACTGCGGCCGTCAATCAGGCCAGCCTGTGGAACATCGCCAATCTCCTCACCATGGCGCGGCTGGTGCTGGTCCCCGGCTTCGTCGTGCTGATGTTCCACAACGGCGGATACGACCCGGCGTGGCGTTCCTTCGCCTGGGCGGCCTTCGCCGTCGCCATGATCACCGATCTGTTCGACGGGCATCTGGCGCGCACGTACAACCTGGTCACCGACTTCGGGAAGATCGCGGACCCGATCGCCGACAAGGCGATCATGGGTGCGGCGCTGGTCTGCCTGTCATACCTGGGTGATCTGCCCTGGTGGGTCACGGGCGTGATCCTCTTCCGGGAGCTCGGCATCACCGTGCTGCGGTTCTGGGTGATCCGGCACGGGGTGATTCCGGCCAGTCGCGGCGGGAAGCTGAAGACGCTGTCGCAGGGGATCGCCGTCGGGATGTACGTCCTGGCGCTGACCGGACCGCTGGCGACGCTGCGGTTCTGGGTGATGGCGGTGGCCGTCGTGCTGACGGTCGTCACCGGTCTGGACTACGTACGCCAGGCCGTCGTGCTGCGACGCCAGGGGCTCGCGGCGGAGCGGTCGGCCGCGGCACAGGAAGCCGTCGAGGCGGCCGCGGAGACGCCGGAGGGCGCCGGGGACGTCGGTCGGGTCGCCGGGACCCCGGGGGCCCGCGGTGCGGCGGAGGCCGAGCGGTGACAGCCGCGGCCCGGGTGCTGCGACTGCTTGTCGAGCGGGGGGAGACCCTGGCCGTCGCCGAATCGCTGACCGGCGGCCTGGTCGCCGCTGAGTTGACGTCCGTACCCGGTGCCTCGCACTCCTTCCGCGGGTCCGTGACGGCCTATGCGACCCCCCTGAAGAGTGAAGTCCTGGGTGTGGATCCGGCCCTTCTGGCATCGCGCGGCGCCGTGGACCCCGGGGTCGCGTCCCAGATGGCCGCGGGTGTGCGCCGGGTCCTCGGAGCGGACTGGGGGCTGGCCACCACCGGTGTCGCGGGCCCCGAGCCGCAGGACGGCCGACCGGTGGGAACGGTCTTCGTCGCAGTCTGCGGGCCTGACGGGGCGGCGAAAGTGGCCACGCTGCGGTTGAACGGCGGACGAGCGGACATCCGCAATGAGAGCGTACGGAGCGTGCTCGATCTGCTCTCCGGCGAACTCGGCGGGTACGTGAGCGCACAGGATACGGAACAGATCGGGGGGAATTGATGTTTGCAGCCCTGAGTGAACACGACATCGCTCCCCGCACGGCCGCGGCGCTAGGCGGTACGGTGGGGCGTGAAGGATGCGGCTACGCGGTCCGAGGAGGGAGCCACCGATGATTCTGCTCCGTCGCCTGCTTGGTGATGTGCTGCGTCGGCAGCGCCAGCGCCAAGGCCGTACTCTGCGCGAAGTCTCCTCGTCCGCCCGAGTTTCGCTCGGCTATCTCTCCGAGGTGGAGCGGGGGCAGAAGGAGGCATCCTCCGAACTGCTCTCCGCCATTTGCGACGCGCTTGACGTACGGATGTCCGAGCTCATGCGTGAAGTGAGCGATGATCTGTCGCTGGCTGAACTGGCCGAGTCGGCAGCAGCCAGCGATCCGGTACCCGTACCGGTGCGCCCCAGGCTCAATTCCGTCTCTGTTTCGTCGGTGGCGGGTGTACCGACGGGACGGGTGACCATCAAGGCGCCTGCGGAAGCGGTGGATGTCGTCGCCGCCTGATCCGCTCGGTTCGGTCTGAAGCCGGAGCCCCGGTCCTCCCCTCAGGGGGCGGATCGGGGCTTCTGTATGTGTTGGCGGAGATATGCCGGGCAGGCGCTCTGTGTGAGACCGGGGAGTGTTCTCGTGCAGACCTCCCCGAATGACCCTTTTGCTTCGTTTGTGCCATCGTGGGTGGTGCTGAACGGAACGGATACCAGATCGGAGACGTGCATGTCTGTGGTGAAGAGCCCGCTGTCCGAGGCCGGCCTCAAGTCCGTCGGCGGCGCCTTGCAGGGCGCCCTGGTGGATCTCGTCGACCTCTCCCTGGTGGCGAAGCAGGTCCACTGGAACGTGGTGGGGCCGCGCTTCAGGTCTGTGCACCTTCAGCTCGACGAGGTCGTCGACACCGCCCGCCAGCACTCCGACACGGTTGCCGAACGGGCCTCCGCGCTGGGCGTCAACCCGGACGGGCGGTCGGGGACGATCGCCAGGACCACGGCCATCGACTCCGTGCCCGAGGGCTGGGTCAAGGACGTGGACGCGGTACGGACCCTGGTCGACGCCCTCGGTGTGGTGATCGGCCGGATGCGCGAGCGGATCGACGTGACCGGCGACCCCGACCCGGTCAGCCAGGACATCCTGATCGCGCTGACCGCCGACCTCGAGAAGCACGCGTGGATGTTCCAGGCGGAGAGCGCCTGACCCGCCCCGTAGGCACCCGGTCGGGCGCCGTTGCGCCGGACCGGCCCCCCAACCCGGCCTGCCCTCGTTCGGGCAGCAGCCGGTTCGCCCCATCCGAGGAGACGCCATGACCGACGGAAGCGCGAAGGACAAGATCACCGGCAAGGCCAAGGAGGCCATGGGCAAGATGACCGGTGACCGCCGCAAGGAGGCCGAGGGAAAGACGGACCAGGCGAAGGGCAAGACCAAGGGCGGGATCGGCGATGCCAAGGAGCGCGCCGAGGGCGTCAAGGACTCGCTGACCGGCGACGACAAGCACTGACGGCCGACGCGGAGCCCCCACCGGAAGCGGTGGGGGCTCCGCTCTGGACGCGGCCCCGGTGGAGCCGGGTGAGACTGCGAGGGTGTGCGACTGCGCCGTGCGCGCCGGTACTGCACCGGTGCGCTCTCCCGTTGAGTGATCGGGCCGGACTAGGTTCGGCCGGAGGAGGCAGCCATGGTACGGCGATGGGTGCCGGCGCTCGTTCTCGGTGGTGTGTGGTGGTGGGCCGTGCTGCGGCTGGTGCTGGAGCCAGCGCACACCGGGGTGGTCGAGGGAGCGGTGGCGGCGGGCGGCTGGGGGCTGAGCCTCCTGCCGGTGCATGTGGCCGCGACCGCCCGGCCGACCGGGATATTCGACGCGGCCACCGGCCTGCTGCGGCGGTGCGCCGCGGGGGTGCGGTCCTGGTGGGCCGCCGGGGCGGCTACCAGGGCATGGCGACGCCGCCGTTCGGGCGGAGGATCTGACCTGTCATGAAGGCCGATGCGTCGGACGCCAGATGCAGAACCGTGTGTGCCACGTCCATGGGCTCCCCGACCCTGCCCAGCGGCGATATCCGCGCCATGGTGGACTCCGCCCGGTGCTGCTGCTCCGCGTCGTGGCGGGCGGTCATGGGGGTGCGGACCCAGCCCGGGGCGACGGCGTTGACCCGAATGGCGCGCGGCCCCAGTTCGGTCGCCAGGGTCTTGGTCAGCTGGACCACCGCCGCTTTGGCCGCGCTGTAGCAGAGCAGCCCAGGGCTCGCGGAGTCGACCGCACCCGAGGCCATGGTGATCAGTGATCCGGGGGCCTCGTGGGCGATCATGGAGCGGGCGACTTCCTGGCAGGCGTACAGAACACCCTTGAAGTTGACCGAGAGCACGCGGTCGAGGTCCTCGTCGGCGGTCTCCAGGACGCTGCTCGTGTGCATGATCCCGGCGACGGCGGCCAGGATGTCCAGATCTCCGGCGGCCGCGACGGCGGCCCGGACCTGATTGCGGTCGGTGACATCCAGCGGGTGCGTGTGGGCTTCGCCACCCGCCGCGGTGATCAGCTCCAGGGTCTCCTGGAGGCCCTTCCCGTCGAGATCCGCGCAGTGGACGGTGGCGCCCGCCTCCGAGAGGAGGACGGCGCAGGCGCGGCCGATGCCGCCTGCCGCGCCGGTGACGAACGCGGATCGGCCGGTGAGGTCGTACGCGGCGAGGGACATGACCGGACCGTACGACTGAATCTGACGGGCCGTCAACTAGGGGGTGGGGCCGGATTGGCAGCGTGGACACCAGTAGGC
>NZ_JAFMPZ010000510.1 GCF_017353455.1 Streptomyces laculatispora | reverse complement strand
GGCCCGCCGCAGATCGCCGTGGTGGTAGGTGCGGGTGCTGGTCATGACAGCAGATTACGCGGAATCTAGGCATTGACAAGTTAGGGGGGCCGGGCGCACTCTGGGGATCTAGTCACTGGCAAGATGCCTGTGGTTGCGGAAGGCGGAGACATGTCCGACGAGCTGGGTCGCGCACGGCAGATGTGGCACCTCCTGGAGCCCCTGCACGCTGTCCTCTACTACGCGCCGGAGGCCTTCGAGGAGGCCGCCGCGCTCGGCTACCGGGTCGACGAGCGCTGGCCGAGCTACTTCGCCTGGCGGGCCGCGCCGCTCGGGGACGCAGGGGCCGACCGGGTCGCCGGGGCCTTCTACAGCTTCAGCCCGGCCATGGTGGGCGAACACGTTCCCGCGGTCTGGTCCGTCGCGTCGTCCGAGTCCGTGCTCGCGGCCCGGACGCGGGCGGTCGACCGCGCGTACCGGACGCTGCTGGGGGAGGCGTGCGCCGCTCCGGGGACGGTCGAGGCGGTGGCGCTCCTGCGACGCGTCGCGCGGGCCGCCGACCTGACGGACCGCCCGCTCGCCGCGGCCAACGCCGCGCTGACCTGGCCGGACGAACCCCACCTCGCGCTCTGGCAGGCGGCGACCGTCCTGCGCGAGCACCGCGGTGACGGCCATCTCACGGCGCTCGCCCACGCGGAGCTCGACCCGGTCGAGTCGCTGGTGTCCTTCGCGGCCGTCGGCGCGGCGGCGCCGGAGGTGTTCGCGAGCCGGGGATGGAGCGGGGCGCAGTGGGACGAAGCCCGTCAGCGGCTGTTCAAGCGGGGGCTGTTGAGGGACGACGGCATGGCGACGGACGCGGGCAGGGCGCTGCGCGCCGAGGTAGAGCGGCGTACGGACGAGGCGGCCGCCGCCCCGTGGCGGGAGCTCGGGGAGGAGGAGCGGGAGCGGCTCGTCGAGTTGCTGGGGCCGTTGTGGGTGGCGGTGATCGGCTCCGGGATGCTGCCCTCGGAGACGACGCTGGGCATCGGCAAGGTGTGATTCGGGCCGCATCCGGGGTGAACGGAGGTCATGAACACGTCGCGGCGGGGAAGACGTCCGTAGCATTCCCGAGTTGGTTCGGCTTTCTCCCCGTCAGGACGGCTTCGAGTGATATCTTCCCGCGCTTACCGAGTGATGGTGCCCGCCCTCGGCGTGGCCACTGTGCTGGCCCTGGCAGGCTGTGACCCCGAGAAGATCACCTCCGGCGCCGAATCTCCGGGCACCGGCTCGAGCGGTGGCGGGGGGCCGGTCACCGGCTTCGGTGCCAGTCCGCTCGACAACGCCGACGGCACGAAGCCGGGCCTGGCGCCCCTCACCTCCGACGCGGACAGGGCGGCGGCCCGGAAGGTCATCGAGAAGGTGGCCACCAAGGGGCGCGGCCCGAAGACCGGGTACGAGCGGGACAAGTTCGGGTACGCCTGGAAGGACTCCGTCGACGGCATACCGCTCTCCCGCAACGGCTGCGACACCCGCAACGACCTGCTGGCCCGGGACGGCAAGAAGGTCGAACTCCGGTCGGGGTCAGACTGCGTGGTCGTCGCCATGACGCTCAAGGACCCGTACACCGGCTCGTCCATCGAGTGGCGCAAGAAGCAGGCCACCAAGGTCCAGATCGACCACGTCATGCCGCTGTCGTACGACTGGCAGATGGGCGCCGCCCGCTGGAACGAGGCCAAGCGGCAGCAGATCGCCAACGATCCGCTCAACCTCCTCCCGGTGGACGGCCCGGCCAACAACGCCAAGCGCGACTCGGGCCCCGCGACCTGGCTGCCGCCGTACAAGCCGGTCCGGTGCTCGTACGCGCTGCGGTTCGCCCAGGTCTCGCTGAAGTACGAACTCCCGGTCACCACAGCGGACAAGAAGGTCATGCTGGAGCTGTGCGGCGGCTGACCCTGCTCGCGGGCGGGGCGCCCGCCGTGCCGGACCTGTGAAGGAACGGTGTACTGTACGGCGTCCGAATCCGTCGGGCGTCTGTGCGAACGGCCCCGGCCGTCGCGAAGCGGGCGCGCCCGCGTCCCTCCCGTAAGGAACAGAGCGTGAAGTCTGCTGTGCCCGTGGCCGCCGAGGTGGGCCCCCGTCCGGCGACGGCGGTGATGACGGCGGCGTCCCGAGTCCTGCTGGCCGCGGTGCCCCTCGTCACGCTCGGCATGCTGTCCTTCGTGCCGTCCCTCGTCGTTGCCGCGCGGCGGCGACGGGCCTCCGACTGGCTGGTGTGCGCCGGGTTCACGGCCGCCAACGTGGCCTGGGTGATCTGGGCCGCCCTGACCCCGGCCGAGACGCGGGGCGCGGAGTTCGCGGCGGACCTGCTGCTGGTGCTGGTCACCACGCTCGGGGCGGCGGCGCACGTCCTGTTCGCCGGGTCCGGGCGGCGCACGGCCGGCCCTGTCGCCGCCGGCCCCGTCGCCGCGGGTGCCGAGTGAAGACCCGGCGCACCTGGCGGGGCGTCAGGCCCGAGCCGTGGGGCCGCCGGTCCGGCGTGCGGCGGTTGCTCGACGGATCGGCGGAACTGCTGCGCGGCCGCCGAGGCGCGTGGGTGGGGGCCGGGCTGCTGCTGGTGGTCTGCGCCGTCGTCGCCGCATGGCTGTTCAGCGGCGACGACGAGGCGGCGAGCCCGCCGGACGCCAGGGCGCGCCAGTACCGGGACTTCGACGCCTGTCTGCTCACCGGGGAGGACGGCATCACGGCCGGGACCACCGCGGCCGCCGTCTGGCAGGGCATGGAGCGCGCCTCCGGCGACAAGCGGGTCCGGGTCACTCATGTCCCGGTCATGGGCGAGCAGTCGGCGGCGAACGCGCTGCCGCATCTGAACGGCCTGATCCAGCGGGACTGCGAGGTCGTGCTGGCCACCGGTCCGGCCCAGACGGAGACCGTGCGCAAGGCGGCGGGCGGCCATCCCCGGGTGCGGTTCGTGGTCGTCGGGCCCAAGGCCGGGGAACGGGGTGCGGCAGTCGGCAACCTCACCGTCGTCGCCCCGGGCGACGGGCTGCCGGACGAGGTCGCCGAGGCCGTTCGACGGGCCGTCAAGTCCGCGCGGTAGCAGCTGATATGCCGGGATGAGCGCTATGAGATAAAGATCGCATAAGATCATGCGGGAATAAGTAGATCTTGTGCGTGCGGGTGAGGCAATCTCGCGAGGCCATATGTAGGTCTTGTGAAGAGAAAGCTGCCCCGATGCGTACTCGATGGCGAAGACCATCATCGTTGTTCCCCCCGGGCCCGGTAGGGCGTCGCAGGGCGCGCGGTACGGCACTTGCCGTACTCGTCTCGTTCTCGTGCATGCTCACCACCGAGACGGCGTCCGCCGCCGGTGAGACCCTTCCGGCGCTCTCGATGCCCCGGGTGTCCCTGTCCGGTCTCTGGGAGTGGCTGGACGAGTCACCCCTGCGCACCCCCGACCAGCAGGGCGGCACCGCCCGCGGCAGGAGTCACACCGCCACCGCCGACCAGACCCGTGGCGGACTGGGCGTGGGTCACCGCGCGGGCAAGGGCAAGGGCGAACTCGCCGCCTACCGGCGGGCCGAGGGCCGTCCCGGCAAGGCCGTCACCGAGCCCGCCGCCGGCAACGCCAAGAGCTTCGACGCGAAGACCAGCAAGCGGAACGCGAAGAAGTCCACCGCGACCTCCGACTACTTCGTCAACGCCGACGGGTCGACCACGGTCCGGCACTACGCGAGCCGGTCCAACTTCAAGGCCGCCGACGGCGCCTGGAAGCCGATCGACACCGAGCTGACCCAGGACGCGGACGGCAGGCTCCGGCAGAGCGCCAACTCGCTCGACGTCGAGTTCGCACCCGACGCCACCGACCAGCAGCTCGCCTCCGTCGACTTCGGATCGGGCCGCAGCCTCGCCTACGCGCTGCGCGGCGCGAAGAAGGCCGCCCCCACGGTCGACTCCGACAACACGGCGACGTACGCCGATGTCCTGCCGGACACCGACCTGCTGCTCTCCCCGCTCGCCGACGGCCTCAAGGAGCGGCTGGTCCTGCGATCGGCCGACGCACCCAACTCCTGGCTGTTCCCCCTCGACCTCAAGGGCCTCACCCCGCGCATCGCCGACAACGGCGACGTCCGGTTCACCGACGGGGACGGGGAGGTGACGGCCACCATTCCCCACGCCTTCATGGAGGACTCGCGCACCGACCCCCGCTCCGGCGACGCCGCGACGTCCCGGGCCGTGACCTATGAACTGACCACCGCCGACGGCAAGCCCGCCCTGCGGCTGACCGCCGACCGCGACTGGCTGGACGACCCCGCCCGGGTCTATCCGGTCACCGTCGACCCGACCATCGCCGCCGGCAACTCGACGTACGCGCAGAGCACCATCGGCGGTGACCACTCCACCGAGAACCAGATCAAGGTCGGCAGCTACGACGCCGGCACCAACAAGGCGAACTCGTTCCTCCAGTTCTCCTCGCTGGGCACCACGCTCAAGGGCCAGCGGGTCACCGCCGCCACGCTGAACGTGTACGCGATCTGGTCCGCGACCTGCACCGCCGAGCCGTTCTCGGTGAGCCCGGTGACCAAGTCCTGGACCCCGGCCGGTGTCACCTCGTACCCCGGTCCGGCGTACGGCGCCGCGATCGGCACCGCCACCGTCGCCCCAGGAGCCTCCTGCAGCAACGACGCGGGCGGCACCAACGACCTGAACGTCGGCGTGAAGATGCCGGTGAAGCTGTCCACAGGATGGTTCGACGGCGTCGCGACCGGCAGCGCCAACTACGGCCTGGCCCTGACCGCACCGACCGGCGACGGGCTGCACTGGAAGAAGTTCCACTCCGACAACAGCACCAAGGCGGCCTTCCGGCCCGCGCTGGATCTGACGTACACGCCCAACACGGCGCCGCAGATCAACGCCCAGTACCCGCCGGAGAACCACCAGTCGAACACCCTCCAGCCGGAACTGCTGGTCTACGCCAGCGACGCCGACAAGTGGCCGATGCCGTCGCTGACGTACGCCTTCGAGGTGTACGACGCGGACACCGACAGCACCACGCCCGTCGCCACCTCCGGGGTCATCACCAAGAGCAGCTGGAAGATACCCGCCGGCAAGCTCAAGTGGAGCAAGAACTACGCCTGGTACGTCAGCGTCACCGACGGATACGACTCGGTGATGTACTCGGCGAGCCGCTTCGCCACCGCCGTACCGCAGCCACCGGTCACCTCGGGCCTCGCCCAGAACACCGACGGCCACGAGTTCGACCCGAGCGATGCCAACTACACCACCGAGGACACCGACGCCGAGATCGAGGTCGTCGGCCCCTCGCTGTCCGTGGAGCGCTCGTACAACAGCCGTGACCCGCGTACTGACGGGGCCTTCGGCGCCGGCTGGGCGACGGTCACCGACATGACGGCCGCCGAGGTGAAGGACGGCTCCGGCACGGTCACCAGCGTGGTGGTCACCTACCCGGGCGGCGAACAGGTCGCCTTCGGCCGCAACGGCGACGGCACCTTCGTGCCGCCGATGGGCCGGTACGCCCGGCTGGCACCGGCCGCGTCGGGCGGCGGCTACACGCTGACCGACAAGGACTTCACCGCCTACGCCTTCCAGCAGGCGGTGACGGGACGGGCCGGCACGTTCGCGATCTCCTCGATCAAGGACTACGCGAACCGTGCGGAGACCTTCACCTACACGGGCGGCAGGCTCAGCAAGGTCACCAACACCACCTCCAACCGCTCGCTGGCCTTCGCCTGGCAGACACCGGCCGGTGCCACCGCGCCGCACGTGGCGACCGTGACGACCGACGCCGCCAAGGCGGGCGACGCGAGCACCGCCCAGGTCTGGCAGTACGGCTACACCGGTGACCAGCTCACCAAGGTCTGCCCGCCCGCCGACCCCGCCAAGTGCACGGTCTACGGCTACGCGACGGGCAACCACTACCGCACCACCGTCATGGACGCGGACCCGTTCGCGTACTGGCGGCTCGGGGAGACCAGCGGTTCGGCCGCCACCGACACGATCGACCTCAACCAGGGCAAGTTCAACGGCCTCTACCGCAACGTGAGCCTCGGCGGTACGGGCCCGCTGGCCGGCTCCACACAGAAGGCCGCCACCTTCAACGGCACCACGTCGTACGTCGAGATACCCAGCGCCCCCGGCGCGACGCCCTCGTACACGACGGTTTCGCTGTGGTTCAAGACCACGCAGGCGGGCGGTGTCCTCTTCTACTACGGGGACAAGCCGCTCAGTGACGCCGACCCGGTCGCGAACACGAAGAAGAACACCCCGGCGGTGTACGTCGGCACGGACGGCAAGCTCCGCGGCTGCCTCGCCATGTCACCGGGGTGCATGACCACGACGGCCTCCACGGCCACCGTCACCGACGGCAAGTGGCACAACGTCGCCCTCACCGGCGCGGCCACCAGCCAGACGCTCTACCTCGACGGCGCCAAGCAGGGCAGTCTCGCCGGCACCATCAACGACTGGGAGCAGCCCTACATCTCCTTCGGCGCCGGGGTGAACACCGACGGCTGGCCCGCCATGAACGCCTCCGACAAGCTGGGGCACTATGCCGGGCAGCTTGCCGAGGTCGCCGTCTACACCGAGGCGCTCGACCCGTCGGTCATCACCGCGCAGTACCAGGCGGCCAACCGGTCCGCTGGGCTGCTCAACAAGATCACCACGCCGAACGGCAAGACCCAGTCCGCCGTCACCTACGGCACCACCGACGACCTGGTCCTCCAGGCCACGGACGGCGACGGCGGCACCTGGAAGCTGAACCCGGCCACGGTCACCGGCTCGTCCCAGGTCTACCGCTCCGCGGTGATGGGCTCGGCCCCGGCCGGATACTGGCGCCTGGACGACACCCAGGGCGCCGCGCAGGCCGCCAACGAACTGCACACCGGCTTCGGTACGTACAACAGCGTCACCCAGGGCGTGGCGGGGCCGTTCGGCGCCGGTGACGTCACGGCGGCGCAGTTCAACGGCACCAGCTCGTACGCGGAGGTCCCGTACGCGTCCTGGCACGGGCAGGGCGACCGCTCCGTCGAGCTGTGGTTCAAGACCGCCAAGCCCGGTGTACTGGTCGCCGACCAGGCCAAGGCCGTGAACGACGCGGCCGGGGCGAGCGGCAACTACAGCCCCGTCCTGTACGTCGGCTCCGACGGGAAGCTCCGCGGGCACTGGTACAGCGCGGCCGGCTCGGCCACCACGGAGTTCGGGTCCAAGGACAAGGTCGACAACAACGCCTGGCACCACGCGGTGCTCTCCGCGACCGGCACCAAGCAGACGCTGTACGTCGACGGCGTCAAGCAGGGCGACTACAGCGGGGCGCCGAACGACCAGGCCAACACCCGGACCTTCATCGGTGCGGGCTTCGCCAAGGGCTGGAACAACCCGCCCGCCGACGTCAGCTACTTCACCGGCTCCATCGCCGAGGTCGCCGTGCACGCGGGCGGGCTCACCGAGGAGCAGGTCGAGCAGCACTGGTCGGCGTACAAGGCCTCCGCGGGCGTCGCCCCGGTGCGGACGGTGAAGCTCACCGACCCCACGGAGAAGACGCTGACGTACGTGTACGACGCGGAGATGGGCAACCGCCTGCTCACCGCGATCGACACCAACGGCAAGCGGACCACGTACGGCTACGACACGGCGGGCTTCCTGCACACCGTGACCGACGCCAACGGCAACCGGTCGGTCACCGGCCACGACATCCGCGGCAACACGGTCTCCCAGACCATGTGCCAGGACACCGCGGCGGGCAAGTGCGCCACCGACTACTACACGTACTTCCCGGACGCCACGACGGCGTTCCCGCCGATGGACCCGCGCAACGACCTGGTGCTCACCGAGCGCGACGGCCGTTCCTCGGGGCCGGCGGACAACACCTACCTGACCGCCTACGCGTACGACACGGCGGGCAACCTCACCTCGGTGACGACGCCGCCGGTGCCGGGCCATCCCAACGGCCGGACCGCCACCACCACGTACACGACCGCCGCCACCCCGGCGGCCGAGGGCGGCACCGCCAAGGCGCCGGCCGGGCTGGTCGCCGAGGTGGTCACACCGGGCGGCCGGAAGACCGAGTACGCCTACTTCGCCGGCGGTGACCTCGCCGAGGTGACCGATGCCAACGGAGCGAAGGAGCGGAGCACGTACGACGGCCTCGGCCGTCAGATCACCAGGACCGAGGTGTCCGACGCCCAGCCGGGCGGCCTCACCACGACCCTGACGTACGACAAGGACGACCAGGTCGTCACCGAGACCGACCCGCCGGTCACCAACCGGGTCACCGGCGCCGTCCACACCGGGCGGACGACCACGGTGTACGACGCCGACGGCAACGTCTCCTCGCAGACGGTCGCCGACCTCACCGGCGGTGACGCCTCCCGCGCCACCTCGATCACCTACGACGCCTACAACCGCATGGCGTCCCGGACCGACCCGGGCGGCGACACCACGTCGTTCGAGTACGACGTGTACGGCAACAAGGTCAAGGAGACCGACCCGGCCGGCAACGTCAACACGTACACGTTCGACGGGGAGGGCAGACCCCTCACCACCAATCTGCTGAACTACACGGGCGACCCGGCGAACCCCTCACCGGCCACGACCCTCGTGCAGGAGTCCCGGGCCTACGACCCGGGTGGCAGGCTCGCGTCGATCGCCGACGCGATGGGCCAGGTCACCGCGTACACCTACACCGACGACGGACTCGCCGCCACGGTGACGCGCAAGGACCCGGTCAACAACCTCTCGTTCACCGAGGAGGCCAACACCTACGACGCGGCAGGCAACCTGATCAAGCAGGTCACCAACGACGGGCAGACCGTCTCCGCGTTCACCGTGGACGCGTCCGACCGCACCACGTCCTCGGTCCTGGACCCGGGCGGGCTCGCCCGGAGCACGAAGGTGAGCTACGACCCGGACGACAACGTCGTCTCGGAGAGCGACCTCGACCCGGCCAACGGCCGTACCAGCACCGAGGACACGCTCTACGACAACCTCGGCAACATCACCGGTTCCACCCTCCACGACGGCACCACCGCACCAGTGGCCCGCTGGAAACTGGCCGAGACCAGTGGCGCTTCGGCCGCTGACTCGTCCGGCGGGAACCGGACCGTCACCTTCGGCAGCGGAGTCACCCACTCCACCGAGCACGGTGGCGCCGCCGTCTTCGACGGCACGGCGAACGCCTACGGCCAGACGCAGGGCGCGGTGGTCAACACGGGAGGTTCCTTCACCGTCTCCACGTGGGTCAAGCTGAACTCCACCGCGGCCAACAACACCTTCCTGGCCCAGGCCGGGAAATCCGCCAGCGGTTTCCAGCTGTACTACTCCACGGCGTACGGCTGGACGTTCAACCGGCACAGCGCGGACATGTCGGGACCGGTCATCGTACGGGCCAGCTCCGGCACCGCCGCGGTGACCACGGGTACCTGGACCCATCTGACCGGTGTGTACGACCAGGAAGCGGCTCAGATCCGGTTGTACGTCAACGGCGTCCAGGCCGGCACCTCGACGGCGTTCGCCACCCCCTGGGATGCCACGGGCCCGCTCCAGATCGGCCGCAGGGTCGCCGACAAGGAGAACACCAACGGCGCGCTCAGCGACATCCAGGTCTACGGCGAGGCGGTGACCACGTCCCAGGTGACCGCGCTCAAGGGCGGCACGCTGCCGACGGCGGGCAGTTCCGTCCGCACCAGCAGCTGGAAGCTGGACCAGCGGGGCCTGCCGCTGGCGATGACCGACGAGAACGGTGTCACGACCGACTACGGCTACGACGAGGCCGGTCAGCAGACCAGCGTCACCGAGCCCGCCGTCAGCAGTGAGACCGGGGGCGGCACCCCCGTGAGCGTGCGGCCGGTCTCGATGACCGGGTACAACACGTTCGGGGAGGACACCGAGTCCTCCGACCCGCTCGGCAAGGTGGTGACGACGGCGTACGACGCCGAGGGCCAGGAGTCCTCGACGACGATGCCGGACTACACCCCGCCGGGCGCCTCGGCCCCGATCACGGCCGCGACCTGGAACGAGTACAACAAGCTCGGTCAGGTCACCGCCGAGGTCGACCCGCTGGGCAAGCGCACCGAGTACACCTACACCCAGCTCGGCGACCTGGCCTCGGTCCGGGAGCCAGGCGGCGCCACGACCCGGTACACGTACACGCCCAACGGTGACCAGCTGTCGGCCGTACGGCCCGGCGGCGCCCGCCAGGAGACCACCTGGGACTACCTGGGCCGCCCGGTCACGGACACGGACATCGTGCGCCAGCCGACCGAGCGGGCCTACACCTCCATCAACGAGTACAAGGCGCCCGGAGGTGAACTCTCCCGGACGGTCAGCCCGACCGGGGTGAGCGAGTCCTACAAGTACAACGTCCTCGGCGAGACGACGGAGGTGACCGACTCCGCGGGCGCTACCAGCCGCTTCACGTACGACATGGACGGCAGACCGCTCACGTCGGTGGACGCCGACGGCACCAGTACCGCCAACACCTACGACGGCTACGGCCAGTTGACCGCCACGAAGGACCTGGACGCGACGGGCAAGGTGCTGCGTACCAGCAGTTCCACCTACGACCGGGTGGGCAACCCGACATCGGTGACCGACTACCGGGGTCACACCGTCACGCTCACCAGTGACGCGACGGGGCTGATCACCAAGGCGGTCCAGCCGGTCTCGGAGACGGAGTCGGTCACCACGACCTTCGGCTACGACGCGGCGGGCAACCGTACGCGCTTCACCGACGGCCGCGGCAACGCCTTCCTCACCACGTACAACGCGTGGGGCATGGCGGAGAAGGAGATCGAACCGTCCACCCCGGCCCATCCGGACGCCGCGGACCGCACGTTCACGATGGTCTACGACGTCGCGGGCCGTCCGAAGGAGCAGCGCTCCCCGGGCGGGACCGTCGTCAGCAACGAGTACGACGACCGGAGCCGGCTGGTCCGCCAGCACGGCACGGGAGCGGAGGCGGAGACCGCCGACCACACCTACACCTATGACGAGGACGACCAGGTCACCTCGGTGGCGGGTGCGGGCGAGGAGAAGGACACCTTCTCCTACGACGACCGCGGTCTGCTCCTCTCCGCCAACGGCCCCTCCGGGTCCTCCTCCTTCGCCTACGACGGCAACGGGGCGATGACCTCGCGCAAGGACGCGTCGGGCACGTCGACCTTCGGGTACGACACGGCGGGCCGGCTGAAGACGGCCGTGGACGGGGCGACCGGCACGTCGATGACGTACGGCTACGACGTCGAGTCCAACGTGACGTCGATCGAGTACGGCCAGGGCAAGGGGAGGCGTGACTTCTCCTACGACTCCCTGGGGCAGTTGACCACCGACCGGCTGACCTCGCCGACCGGCAAGTCGCTGGCGTCGTTCTCCTACGGCTACGACCTCAACGGCAACGAGACGTCGAAGACGACGGCCGGTGTCGCCGGGGCGGGTACGAACACGTACACCTACGACTGGGCGAACCGCCTGTCGTCCTGGAACAACGGGAGCGCGACCGAGCAGTACGGCTACGACGCGTCGGGCAACCGGACGCGTGTGGGCGGTGACACCTACACCTACGACGCCCGCAACCGCCTCACCTCGGACGGGCAGAGCACGTACACGTACACCGCTCGCGGCACGATGAGTTCGGTCACCGACGAGGCAGGCGTGCAGACGTCGGTGAAGGCGGACGCCTTCAACCGGGTGATCAACGAGGGCGAGCGGACGTACACGTACGACGGCCTGGACCGGACGCTGAAGGCGACGGACGCCCAGGGCGGTTCGGTGTACGACTTCGCGTACAGCGGCGTCGGCAACGATGTGGCGTCCGACGGCGGTACGGCCTACAGCCGCAACGTCGACGGTTCGCTGCTCGGCATCAAGTCGGCGATCGGCTCGGTGCTCGCGCTGACCGACATCCACGACGACGTGGTGGGCCAGTTCACCGCGGACGGCGAGGCACTGACCGGGTCGACGACGTACAGCCCGTTCGGCAAGGTCGAGCAGTCGCTGGGCATGGTCGGGCGTCTCGGCTACCAGTCGGGGTGGACGGATCCGGAGACAGCCAAGGTCAATATGGCGGCGCGCTGGTACTCACCGGAGACGGGCCAGTTCAACAGCCGCGACACGGTGGGCATGAATCCGCTGCCGACGTCGGTGTCCGCGAACCGTTACGCGTACGCGGACCAGAACCCGATGACGGCGACGGACCCGACGGGTCACTGGCCGAGCTTCGTCGACAAGGCGATCAAGAAGGTCAAGAAGAAGGTCAAGAAGGTCGCGAAGTCGGCCTGGAAGAAGACCAAGACGGCCGTCAAGAAGGTCGCGAAGAAGGTCAAGGCCGCCGCGAAGAAGGTGAAGAAGGCGGTCAAGAAGGTCGTCAAGAAGGCCAAGCGTGTGGTGCGCAAGGCCGTGCACTATGTGGCCGACAGCGTCAAAAAGGTCAAGAGATATGTCAAACGCACGTACAAGCGCGTAAAGAAATACGTCCACAAGGTCGTCAAACAGGTCAAGAAGACGGTCCGCAAGGTGGCCAAGGCCGCCGTGCATGTGGCGAAGAAGGTGGTGAAGGCCGCCAAGAAGGTCGGCAAGGCCGTCAAGAAGGCGGCGAAGGCGACAGCCAACTTCGTGAAGCAGCACGCGTCGACGATCGCGGCGGTGGCCACCGGTGTGGTGGTCTTCGCGGGTTGTACGGCGGCGACCGGTGGCGTGGGTGTCATCGGCTGCGGAGCCCTGGCGGGCGCTGCGGCGAACGCGGTGGGCTACGCGATGAGTGACGGTCCCAAGTCGCTGGGCGGCTTCGTGACCGCGGTCGGCGTGGGAGCCGTGACCGGCGCCCTCGGCGGTGCGGCCGGCGGTGCGGCCTCCGGTGCGGTGGGCCGTCTGCTCGCCGGTGTCGGCGGCAAGGCGCTGAACGGTGCGGCGATGGGCGCGGCGGGCGGCGCCGCGGAAGGCGCGGTCGGATACGGCGTCTCCTGCGTGACCAGCGAGGAGGGCTGCAGCGTCTCCGGCGCGGCGAAGGCCTCGGCGGTGGGCGCGGTGACCGGTGGTGTGTTCGGCGCGGCGGCGAGCAGGTTCGGCCGCAAGGGCTGCACACCGCACAGCTTCACCGGTGCGACTCCGGTGGTACTGGCGAACGCCACGACCAAGCCGATCTCCGAGATCAAGGTCGGGGACTACGTCCTGACGGCCGAACCCGGCAAGAAGAAGAAGGAGAAGCACAAGGTCAAGGCGGTCGTCGTCACCAAGACCGACCGCGAGTTCGTGGACGTGCTCGTGTCCACGAAGTCGGGCCCGAAGACGATCCAGACCACCAATCACCACCAGTTCTACGAATCGACCAAGAACGCTTGGACCCAGGCGGCCGATCTCAAGGCCGGCCAGAAGCTCCAGAACGACACCGGTGGGCCCACGGTGGTGATCGATACCAAGGCCTACACGGCCAGCCGCACGACGTACGACCTCAGCATCGACGGCCTCCACACGTACTACGTGGTGGCGGGGTCAATCCCTGTCCTGGTTCACAACAACAACGCGGGCGCACCACAAGCCTGTCAGCTTCCGCTGTTCGTGCTGCGAGACGGAGAAGTCGCTTCGCCGAGCAAGATGGCTGCGAGTCGTGGCGGACCGACGGCGAAGAAGAACGTCCCCAGTTCGATTCGAGATGCGATGGTTGCCAAAGCGCAGGCAGAGGGTGACGGTACTCTGCAGTGCTGGCGTTGCGGAATGACAACCACCAACCCGGACAACGTCCAGATAGGCCATGTCAACGTGCCCAGGAGTAAGGGCGGCAACCTGGAGCCGGAGAACCTGTGTATAGAGGGCGCAGCGTGCAATAGCAGCGCCCAGAACCGAGGTGCTCCCTCCAAGGGGAAGTCATGTGCTGAGAGAGGAGGCTGTGGTGCCGGCTTCAGAAGATGGGACTAACCGCAGTAGCTTCGCTGGGATTCCACTCAAGGTGGAGTCCCAGCACGGGGCCACTGCCGATGAAGTGGTGGCTGTCACCCCAGTGAGCGATGGTCACTACCTTGTCTGTCTGTCACCTGGATTCTTCAGGGGCATCGCAGCTGGTGATGTGATCGCGTACGACGAGCGCAGCAAAAGCGCGAAGGTAGTCGAGCGGGGTGGGAACGTCGCCGTCCAAGTGTTTCACGCGGGAATTCCTGGCGATGTCATCGAATTTCTTAAGGAGAAAGCGACGGAGATCGGAGGACGGGTCGATGGTGAGCTCGATTCGCTCGTGGTTCTGACGTTTCCGGTCAAGGTCGGCTTTCCAGCGATCGAGTCACTCCTGGCCGCGCTTCCCGAGGCTGGGGTGGAGTGGGAGTATGGAAACGTGTTTGACGAGCGGGGAGAGCCTCTTGCCTGGTGGGAGGACACAACCTGACGCATGAGGCGTCGGAGGAGACGGTGATTTCAGGGCTGCTCCTTTAGCTCTGATACCGGCTTTCCAGGGACGTGGCCGCTGCGTCGGCCACGTCCGCCCTTGGGCCTGCCACACAGGACTCCAGGAACGTGTGGACTCGTTCACCGGGCCATTCTGTGGCCGCTACTGCGGCCCAGAAGCGTAGTCCGTCATAGGGATCCAGCGGATCGAGGAAGTCCAGGACGCGGTCGACGGTCCCGGCGTCCAGGACCGCGCGCAATGCAGCGACGGCGCGCAGGGCACCGTCGACAAGCGATGGATCTCCACGATCCAGACACCATTCCAGTGGGGCTGCGAAACCTTCTTGAGGGCTTCGCAGCCTCACGATTGAGTCACCCAGGGCCAGGTGCAGTGCGGTGTCGTCCGTGGGTTGCTTGGCCAGTTCAGCCAGGAACCCGACGGCGGGCCGGTAACCGCATGCCCCAAGAGCCATGATCATTTCATACTGGGTTTCCCAGGTGCGGCGGTCGCCGATTTCGCCTTGGAGCGAGTGGAGCAGCGCAGGGCCCGCCGTTTCGTCCGCCAGTTTACGTAGTCGCTTCGCGGCCGAACGACGTTTCGCCGATGCTCTGTCGCTCAGCTGAATGATCGCGTTTTCCAAGGTCAGTGCCATCGTCCGTCCTCCTGAGGGCCCTCGCCAGTGCGTCAAACGCTAGACGATGTGGAAAACAGCGACCAACTGGCTGCCCTCTGCCGGCCCCCCGCCCGGACCCATCCGTTCAGCACTCCCTGCACGGTGCCGCGGTGAGTGCCGCGCGTCGCGTCTGCCGCCTGGCCCTCGGCAGGGCCGCGCGATGATCTCCCGGTAGGTGTCGTGGGACAGGTGCCGGCCGCGGTGCCGTAGCACTCAGTTCTACGGTTCGGCGAAGTCCTCACAGTCATGAGCACGCCACGCACGTGGGGCCGATCTGCAAAGCCGTCAAGGCAGGCGAAACGGTGCAGTACTCGACAACACCTGTCTGCGCACCCGGCGGAAATCCGATTCCCATCGCGCCGAAGTTCTCGGCTCACGGGAACAGGGGGTTCGAGCTCAGCGGGTGGTTCGAAAATCCGGCCTCGGGGGTGCGAACCGGCCGGTGACGAACTGCCGTAACTACGCATGAATCCGGGGGACCACAGGCAGTAGCCTCTGGTCCCCCGGTCGTTCAAGGAGACGTATGTCCCGCACCACCCCCTCACGTCCGATCGACATCGAGAGGGTCTTCCCGGACCTCGCCGTTTATCGCCGCACTGCGACGCGACTGCACCCACGCCCGGGAGCGCCAGAGGCCGGAGACAGCTCAGTGGGCGGGCTGCTCCTCTGGCCGGCGGATGAGCTGTGGCCTGTCTGTAGGGAGCGGCACCGGCGGGGGTACGGGGAGCGGACGGCGGACGTGCGGCTGCGCCGTCGCATCCTCGCCGAGGCGTGGAGCCGGGTTCCCGCTCCGGGGCAGCGTCCTGGCCCCACGGACGAGGAGGGCGACCTGCTCCGATCACTCAAGCGTGGGCGCCATGCCCCCTCGCTCGGAGACACGGACCCGACTCCCCTCCTTGCGGTGGCCCAGTTGTTCCGGCGGGACGTACTCGACCTCGGCGGGCCGACCGATCACGATCTGCTTCAGATCCTGTGGTGCCCGTTCGATGGGCATCACGGCCGCCATGAGCCCGCTGTCACTCTGGTCTGGCGCCGGTCTTCCGAGGCCGGTGGCGTCCTGGCCGTTCAGCCGGAACCCGAAGTGGTCGGCTCCGAGGGATACGTGCCCGCGTCGTGCACGCTCGACCCCGAGCAGGTCGTCGAGCATCCGGACATCGAGGTGCTCCCGGACGGCCTGCGGGAGCGCATCGACGCGTGGGAGGGCGACGAGGAAGACCTGGACGAGGACTCGGTCCTCTACCGGTCGGATCTGTCGGTCGCGCCGGGCTGGAAGGCCGGAGGGTTCGCATCCTGGCACGGGACGGGCCGCGCCGACGTGCTCTGCTCGTGCGGGGCTCGGACGGACCTTCTGGTGACGGTGGCGAGCAAGGAGTGGGACGGCGGCAGCCGCAGCTGGATTCCGTCGGAGGACCGGGCGGCGTCGCAGGATATGGACGCCAACACGCCCACCCAAGTCACCGTGGGCCGCTGGGGCTCCATGAACGTCTTCCTCTGCCAGGCGGACTTCACACACCCGCCGCAGCTCAGCCTCCAGGGCTGAGATCCGCCGCACGTGTCGAAGCGGCTGCCTGGTCTGTGTGAGGCAGCGAGCGGTCGGTGTGGGAGCCGTGACCGGCGCCCTCGGCGGCGCGGTCGGCGGCGCGGCGTCGGGTGCGGTGGGCCGTCTGCTCGCCGGTGTCGGCGGCAAGGCGCTGAACGGTGCGGCGATGGGCGCTGCGGAAGGCGCGGTCGGTTACGGCGTCTCCTGCGTGACCAGCGAGGAGGGCTGCAGCGTCTCCGGCGCGGCGAAGGCCTCGGCGGTGGGTGCGATGACCGGTGGGGTGTTCGGCGCGGCGGCGAGCAGGTTCGGCCGCAAGGGCTGCGGCACTAGTACTCCTGCCGGACTTTGGTGTTCCTGCTCGAGTACTAGGCACCCACTCCCAAGAAATGCAGCACCGCCAGTACCCGGCGGTGGTCGGCGCCCGCCTTGGGGAGGTCGAGTTTGGCGAGGATGTTGTTGATGTGCTTGGCGACCGCGCTCTCGCCGACCACGAGCTGGGCGGCGATGCCCGCGTTGGAGCGGCCCTCGGCCATCAGGGCCAGCACCTCGCGTTCGCGGGCCGTCAGCCGCTCCAGCGGATCGCTCGGCCGCCGCACCAATAGCTGGGCGACGACCTGCGGGTCGAGCGCGGTACCGCCGTCCGCCACCCGTTGTAGCGCCTCGATGAACTCCTCGACATCCGCGACCCGCTGTTTGAGCAGATAGCCCACCCCGCTGATGTTGGCGGCGAGCAGGTCGGCCGCATAGCGCTCCTCGACGTACTGGGAGAGCATCAGTACCGCGGTCGACGGCCGGCTCCGGCGGATCGACAGCGCGGCACGCACCCCCTCGTCCGTGAAGCCGGGCGGCATCCGGACGTCCACCACAGCCAGGTCGGGCCGATGCTTCTCGACTGCGGTCAGCAGCCCGTGTGCGTCGCCCACCTCGGCCGCCACCTCGAAGCCGGCCATCTCCACCACCTTGACCAGTCCGACCCGCAGCAGCACGGAGTCCTCGGCGATCACGGCACGCCGCACATCGGGCATCTCACACCTCACATCGGCTGACTCTTGTCCCGTGCCAGGCGCGGCACTCCTCATCTCGGGCACGGCAGCTCCACGCTCATCATGGTCGGGCCCCCCACGGGGCTGCTCATCCGGAATGTTCCGTCCACGGACCGCACGCGCTGGGCAAGCCCCGTAAGGCCGCTCCCCTTGGAGGGATCGGCGCCACCCAGACCATCGTCGGCGATCACCACCCGCAGTATCTCGCCCAGCCGGGTGACCGTCACATCTGCCCGGGTCAACTCCCGTGCGTGCTTGGCGACATTCGTCAGCGCCTCGGAGACCACGAAGTACGCGACCGCCTCGATCGCCGGCACCAGTCGTTGCGGCAGATCCACACGCAGCCGTACGGGCAGCGGGGCGCGGGCCGCGAGTCCCGACAGCGCCGCATCCAGACCGAGTTCGTCCAGGACGGCCGGGTGCAGCCCACGCACAAGACTGTTCAGCTCCTCGATCGCCTCCTTCGCCTCCCGGTGCGCCGTGTCGATCACCTCCCGCGCCTCCGGCGGCAGATCCGCCAGCGTGGCCTTGGCCAGACCCAGATTCAGCGCCAGCGACACCAGTCGCTGCTGGGCGCCGTCGTGCAGATCCCTTTCGATACGTCGCCGTTCGGCATCCGCGGCGTCCACCGCCCCGGCCCGGCTCTCGGTGAGGTCCTCGACCCGCCGCGCCAGGTCCTCTTCCCTGCTGCGGCCGAGCAGGGCGGGCACCACATGGCTCTCAAGGCGTACGAGGGCGGCGGCCAGACCCGGGACGGTGGCCAGCACGACCAGCCCTGCCACGGAGACGTACCCCGCCTGTGCGGAGTAGCCGAGATGCTCGATCCGCCACTGCCAGGGCAACGCGTAGACCCACACAAAGGTCAGCGACGCGGTCACCCCGGCCACCAGCAGCCCCACCACCAACACTTCGAGCCAGCCGAACAGCGCCCCGACCAGGCAGTGGTAACCGAACTGGCGCCACGGCCGCCGCCACCCCGGGCGGGGGATGTCGATCCCGAGCAGCTGCAGCACCAGCGTGAACCCCAGGACCGCCGCCCATCCTGCCCCGTGCACCACGATGACCTCCCACACCTGGCCGAAGATCACGAGCAGCAGGAACCCCATGAGGAGGTGTAGCGGCACCCCTAGAGCCAGGAAGGACGTATCGCGGGTCAGGCGGTTGAGCGCACGTCGCTGCCTGGGCGGGATTTTCATGGTCCAACCGTAGGTGCCGGGCGCCGTAGCCTGCCATGCAACTGCCGTCCGTATCAGGGGTATAGCTAGTGCCACCCCAAGACGGACAGCGGTGTTACTGACTCCTGCCGACGGAAATCGGATGGTTGGTCACGAGCCCGACGGCCGGGTTCGTGACACCGGAGGAGACCTCCGCCGTGGCCCTCATTGCCTTCACCTCCCCTGCCCAAAAGGGTAGTTGCCCCACATTCGGCGCCGCCCGCGGTTCCGCGCACCTCAGTCGCGCCCGCTGCTGGCAGAGCCGCATACTGACGGGCACGGGCCTCGCCCTGCTGCCCTGGCTCGGCTACCTCGCCGGCACCCTGCCGCCCGCCGAGGCCGCCGCCTGGGTCACCCTCGACGCCCTGGAGGCCGCCGCGCTGCTCACCGCCGGCAGCCGCCTGCTGTGCGCCGACACTCGTCACCGCGCGCCCGCGGCCGCCGCGGCGGTGCTCCTCCTCGCCGACGCCTGCATCGATCTCGCCACTGCCGCCCCCGGCCCGGAACTGGCCACCGCCGTCGTCATGGCCGCGGCCGCGGAACTCCCTCTCGCGGCCCTGTGCGCGGCGCTCGCCACACGCCCGGCGCGGGGTGCCTAGAGCATTCCGCACTCCCGCCACACTCCCCACCGCCAAGGCCGTTGACCAGGAGAAGTACAGAAGTCCGGCTGGAGTACTAGAGCCCCGATTCATCGCCCTCCCATCCGGGCTGCATCTGTCCACTTCCCCACTGCGGCTGCTGCGACGGGGGTTGGCCGCTCGGCGACGACAGATCGGCACCCGGCGGCGGCTGCCCTGCAGCCGCCAGGCGCTGACGGCCCTGGCCCACCTGCGCTGCAACCACACTGTCGCCGAGCTCGCAGCCAGATTCCGCGTGGGTCTGCCCCCAGCCGTACCACCGCGCGAAGTCGAATACCAAGCTGCGGAGGAACGTCTGGGGCTCTGCGGCCTCCTGTGGCACTTCCGCCCGGATCCGCCGTGGTGTCCTGGCCCGTTCAAGGAGACGCATGTCCCCCACGCACCCGCCGCAGCTCAGCTTCCAGGGCTGAGGTCCGCCGCCGACGCCGAGGCGGCGGCCTGGAGGATATGGGCAGGTTTGCCGGTCTCCAGGTGGTGAAGGCCGTACTCGTCAGCGCGCGGACCGCTCCGCCCGCGTGGCCCCGGCGCTCTGCGCCGAGTATCGCGCCGCCTCCCTGATCGCCGTCACCGCGTCGGCGGTGCGGCGCGGCGACGATCGAACCGTACGGCTGAACTCGACGTGCAGGAAAGGGAGTTCGGCCGCCGCCGCAGCTCGGCCCTGGACGTTCGTGCGGCCCTCCAGGGAGCAGCGGCGCACCCAGACCCGGCAGACGTCGAAGCCCTCCCGCTTCAGTGCGGCCGCCAGCCCCTCGCCCCAGGCGCGGCCGTGGTCGCCCTTCCCGGTGGAGACGATCACGTCGTAGTCCGGCTCGGTGGAGTCGGCGTAGCCGTGGAGCTGGATGCCGGGCAGCCGGTGGGCGACCAGCTCGTCGCAGACCGCGTGGAAGACGGTGTCCCGGCGGTGGGCGACGTCGGCCGCGCCGCCCTCGCCCGCCCTGCGGTTCGCGCCCGCCAGGACCATGACCCCGCCCGGTGTGGCCCGCCAGGCGCCCACACCCAGCTTCTCGCTGTCGGCGTCGGCGACCGGGTGGGGGACTTGGACGGACCAGGTCGCGGCCGGGCGGGACAGGTCGATGTACACGCGCCCCCAGCCGCGGGCGGACTCCGGGGCCCGGTCGGCGATCTCGGCGAAGCGCCGGCCGGTGGCCGTGTCCGTGAAGGTGCTGACCCCGAAGTCGACCTCGGCGAGGAGCCGTGCGGCGTCCTTGTGGCGGCCGTCGAGATAGAGCCCGACGCCGTCGGCGATGGTGCGGCGGTCCAGGGCCGTCGGCGGGTGGAAGGCGCTGCGGCGGATCGCGCCCTGGGTGAAGTCGTCGATCCGGTCTGCCAGGTCGACGCCGTCATGGGGCTGGGCATGCTGCGGCCGGCCCTTGTCGGAATCCCCTCCTCCGGAGGGAGTGACGAGCACCACAACAGCCGCTACGACAGCTGTGACCAGCAATGTTGCAGAGATCGTCGAACCTTTGGCCCATTTGCTCGTCATATTCGAGTAAAAATACATGGGTGATCCGACGTCTTTATACTCCCTTCACCTCTCGCGCCGCCCTGGCCGGGCTCCTCGCCCTGGCCACTACGGGCTGCTCCCTCCTGGGCAGTGATGCCGGGTCAGGCGGGAGCGATCCGGCCAAGAGCGCGGGGACGTCGTTCACCGTCGCCGCGGCCGGTGACATCCTGATTCACCCGCCGCTGATCGAGCAGGCCCGCAAGGACGCGAAGGCCGAGGGGAAGCAGGGGCTCGACTTCTACCGGCTCATGGCCGGGGTGAAGCCCGTCATCTCCCGTGCCGACCTGGCGATCTGCCACTTCGAGCCGGTGGTGGGCAAGCCGAACGGACCCTTCCGCAGCTACCCGGACTTCCTGGTGCCGCCGCAGATCACCACCGCGGTGAAGCAGATCGGTTACGACACCTGCTCGAGCGCGTCGAACCACACCCTCGACCACGGCCAGGCCGGTGTGAAGCGCACCCTGGACGCCCTCGACGAGGCCGGGCTGAAGCACACCGGTTCGGCGCGCAGCAAGGCCGAGGCCGACAAGCCGCTGATCATGGATGTGAAGGGCGTCAAGGTCGCGCAGCTCTCGTACGCCTTCGGCTTCAACGGGCGCGAGGTCCCGGCCGGTACGCCCTGGATCGTCAACCAGAACGACTTCGACCGGATCAAGGAAGCCGAGAAGCGGGCCCGCGCGGCCGGCGCCGATGTGGTCATCCTGAGCATCCACTGGGGGCGCGAGCACCACCCCGAGCCGAGCTCCGCGCAGATCAAGCTGGCGCGCAGGATCGCCCGGGAGACCGGCATCAACCTGGTCATCGGCCATCACGCCCATGTCGTGCAGCCGATGGAGAAGGTCGACGGGACCTGGATCGCATACGGACTGGGCAACCAGGTCGCCCGGCACGACGTGCCGTCCGGACTGACCGAGGAAGGCGTCGTCGGCTGGTTCGAGTTCCACAAGAGCGGCGGCTCGTGGGACGTGAAGGCGCGGTACGTGCCGACGCTCATCACCATTCCGCCCGACGCGGACGAGGCGAACCCGGCGCCCTCCGACGCGGTCCAGGACCACCGGCTCGTCGATCTGGCCGCGGCGCTGCGCGACGACAAGAAGCTGACGCCCGAGGAACGGGCCCGCTACCGGCTGGCGTTCGAGCGCACCCAGGGCACGATGCTCAACCGCGGGGCCGCGCAGGACGGCCTGAAACCGCTGGAGGACCTGCCCGGCTGACCTCCGGGCGGCGGAGGCCGGGCGAGGGGGCCGAACCGCGACGGTCGGGCGAGGCCGGGCCGTGCGGGCGGGAGCAGCCGGGCCGTGCAGCCGTTGGGTGAAGACGGCCGGTGAAGACAGTCGGGTGAAGACGGCCAGGTGAACACGGGATGTCTCCGGGGTTTACCTGGCCTCCTCTGTGGCTTGATCTGAGTGGCCTGCGTCACAACTGCCCTCTTCGCTACAACCGTTCGGAATGCGAACGAGTCATGATCTTCCGCGTGGACGTTCGATTCTTCGGGCGTGTCAACGCGCCCTGAAGTCCGATACGTCCGGAAAGAAACAGAAGCCGCGGAAGTTCAGCAGCAAGCGGAAATTCCGTTTGCTCCTGCAGTGTCGACAGCTCCTGCAGCGCCGGTAGTACCAGAAACGCAAGAAGTTCCAGAAGGGATGCACCATGGCCGCCTCGCCTGTGAAGCGGCGACACAAGGTCCGCCGCCGGGCTGATATGTCGCTGTTGGGTGGTATACGGCCGCCCATCGCGGTCCTCTCGGTCCTGCTGCTCTCACTGGCCGCCATCACCGCGCTCGGTCTGGGCCGCACGGCGCAGGACCGGGTGCCCGAGGCGGTACTGACCTCGCAGCAGCAGTTCGCCGAGGACGGCGCCATCGCGCTGCGCGCGTCCATCGACGAGAGCTTCACCGACCTGGGGCGGACCGCCGGTCTGTTCAACGCCGCGGACCCGGTCTCTCCCGACGCCGTGCTCGACAAGATCAGCAGCGTCTACCAGAAGTGGACCGGCACAGCGGTCGTCGAGATCTCCTCCGGCAAGCTGCTCGCCGCCCGCGGTGAGAACGTCCCCCTCGCCGCGATCGACACCACCAAGCTCAGCGGCAAGGACGCGCTCGGCCCTCGCATGGTGAAGCTGGCCAACGGAGAGACCCGGCTGCTCTCCTTCGCGCTGCTCTCCTGGCCCGGCGCCCCGCAGCAGCTCCTGGTCGCCTCCAGCAATCTGCGGTTCCCCGGCATCAGCCTGGGCCAGTTCCGCTCCATCGCCGTCATCGACGCGGACGCCGACATCCTCTCCAGCGACGGCATCCCGCAGCCCGAGCAGTTGCTCACCGACACCCAGCGCGCCGACGCCAAACGCGCCGACAAGCAGCTGAAGAGCTTCGCGAAGACCGCCTCGGTCAAGGTCCGACAGCACCCCATGTCCGCCAAGGAGCCCGGCTCCGGCGGCTTCCCCGGCGTCAGCGGCAGCCTGCTGGGCAGCCTGCACACGGGCGACCGGAGCGTCGCCGGCTACGCCTCGCTCGCCGGCGTCCAGCCCGGCGAGCCCACTGTCGCCACCGGCCTCGGCCTCAGCGTCGTCGCCATGGTCGCGGTGGCCGAGAACCCCACCGCCGCCGCCGGCCCGTTCTTCGGCCTGGTGGCCGCGGGCGCCCTGGTCGTCGTCGGCGCACTCGCCGTCGCGCTGCTCCTGGGCACCGTCCAGCGGCCGCTGATCCGGCTCTTCCTGGAGAGCCGGCGGCTGACCCGCGGCGACCTCACCCGACCGGTCAGCGTCCCCTCGTACGGCGAAGCGGCCCGGATCGGGAACTCCCTGGAACGGCTGCGCCGTCAGCTGCTCGGTGAGGACCGGTCCGCCGAGCCGCCCCGGCGCGGCCGGTTCGGCACCCGCGGACTGATCCTCGTCTGCGGGGTGCTGGTACTCGCCTGGTGCGGACCGATGCTGCTGCTCCTCAACCGGGCCGATGACACCGCCGTCGTACCGCAGCAGCTGGTGAACGACCAGCGCGAGCGGACCGACACCCTCACCGACCGGGTGCGCCGGGCCCTCAACGAGGGACAGGCGGACCTGCTGTCGGTGGCCACGCTGATCGGCGCCGGCACCTCGCCCGCCGATATGCGCACCGTCCTGGAGCGCACCCGCCTGGAGCACGACCGCTACCAGTCGCTGTACGTCGTCGACGCCTCCGGAAAGGTCGTCGCGCACGCCGGGGACACCCCGCACGAGCCCGTCGGCAAGCCATCCGGCGCCCAGCCGATCCGGGTGCTGAACGACTCCGGCAAGAAGCCGGTCATCGTCGGTCAGGCCGGGATACCCGGCCGCGACGGCGCCACCGTCGTCGGCGAGTTCCGCATCGACCTCCTCAACGGCCTGCTCAAGCGGCCCGGCCTCGGCCAGATCAACATCGTCGACGACAAGCAGCGGATCATCGGCGGCAACACCGGCTACCGCGCCTTCCAGGAGCTGCCCGGCGAACGGCTGCGGACGCTCGTGACGGGCACCAACCAGAAGACCGGCGTCAGCATGCACCCCAGCGGCATCCTGTACCGCGACGGCGGCAAGGTGCAGATCGCCGCGGCCGCGCCCTTCGTCGGCGGCGGGGCGGCGAAGACCCTCGGCTGGACCGTGGTCAGCCGGCAGCCCGCCAGTTCCCTCGCCATCCCCGAGTACCGGAGGCAGAACCTCACGGTGCTCGCCGGGCTGCTGGGGATGGCCGCGGCCATCGCCTGTCTGGGCTGGCTGCACATCATCGTCGTACGCCCGCTGCGCGCCCTCGCCGATCAGGCCGAGGCGCTCGCCGGCGGTGAGCGGCGCACCGTCCTCTATCCGCGCCACCACGACGAGGTCGGCGCCGTCACCCGGTCCCTGGAGCTGGTACGCCAGCAGCTCCCGGCGCAGCAGAAGCGCGAGCCCGCGCCGACGGCGCCCACGACCTACGCCGAAAGGACCTGACCGGCCGTGCTGTTCCTTTACACCGTGCTGGTGGTGTGCTGCGCGATCCTGCTGACAGCGGGCATCGTCGAGCAGCGACGCCACTTCATCAACCTGGAGCGAATACCCGCCCGGGTCCTGGTGAACGGCATCCGCGGTAAGTCCTCCATCACCCGGCTCTGCGCGGGCGCCCTGCGGGGCGGCGATCTGGTGACCGTCGCCAAGACCACCGGTACGGCGGCCCGGTTCATCCACCCGGACGCCACCGAGGAGCCCGTCTATCGCAAGTTCGGCCTGGCCAACGTCGTCGAGCAGATCGGCATCGTGCGCCGCGCCGCGGCGTACGACCCGCAGGCCCTGGTCATCGAGTGCATGGCAGTGATGCCGGCGCTCCAGGAGATCAACCAGTCCAAGCTGATCCGCTCCACGATCGGCGTGCTCTGCAACGTGCGCGAGGACCATCTGGCCGAGATGGGCCCGACCCTCGACGACGTGGCGCGCTCGCTCTGCCGCTCCATGCCGGAGGGCGGCATCTGCGTGACCGCCGAGGTCGACCGGTTCGCGATCCTCCAGGAGGAGGCCGACGCCCGCGACTGCGAGCTCATCTACGCCGACCCCGAGACCGTGAGCGACGCGGAGCTGCGCGGCTTCAGCTGGTTCACCTTCAAGGAGAACGTGGCCATCGCGCTGAAGGTCGCCGAACTGCTCGGCGTGGAGCGGGAAACCGCGCTGAAGGGGATGTACGAGGCCCCGCCGGACCCGGGAGTCCTCTCCGTCGAGCGGTATCTGACGCCGGACGGCAAGAAGCTGCGGTTCGCCAACGTCTTCGCGGCCAACGACCCCGAGTCCACGCTGATGAACGTCAACCAGCTGCTGGACCTGGGCGCCGTCCATCGTCCGCTGAACGTCGTCATCAACTGCCGCCCCGACCGGGTCGAACGCAACGGCCAGATGGGCGAGATCATCCCCGATCTCCAGCCCGACAAGGTCTTCGTCATCGGCCACCCGGCCAAGAGCGCCATCGACGCGATCCCCGCCGAGTGGCGCAGCCGCGCGGTGGACCTGGGCGGCGACCGGCGCGATCCGGAGGAGTTCATGCGGGAGCTGCTCGGCGGCCTCGGCCCCGACTCGTCACTGATCGCCATCGGCAACATCCACGGACAGGGCGAGCTGCTGCTGGAGCATCTCAGCGAACTCCCGCCCGACGAGACCCCGGACGAGCAGCCCGACGACGCCCCGGACGGGCAGCCCGAGGAGACTCCGGACGAGCAGCCGAAACCGCACGCTCCGCAGGACATCCGTCACGACGAGACGCTGGCGCTCCAGCAGTACCGGCCGCATCTGGACCCGTACGCGCCCTACCCGGAGGCGTACGAGACCCGCTACCAGCCGCACCCCACGGTCCAGGCGCAGGTGCTGGCGCAGGTGCCGGCCCAGGCCCGGCCGCGCGGCATGTTCGAGCCCGCGCTGCACCCGGACCCCCAGCACCAGCAGCACCAGCAGCCGGAGCATGAGCAGCAGCAGCAGCAGCCGCAGCCGCAGCAGCCGCAGCACCAGCAGCACCAGCAGCCCGTACAGCCGTACCGGCACGGGCAGCCGGATCCGGACGGGCAGCAGCCCCCGCAGGACCCTTACCAGCAGAGCCGGCAGAACAGCGCAGGAGACCCCCGTTGATTCCCACCGTCCTGACGCCCGAGATCGCCGCCATCGGCATCGCGCTCGGCCTGATGTTCTCCCTGGTCTGCTATCTGACGACCAACCTCTCACCCGGCGGCATGATCACCCCCGGCTGGCTGGCGCTGACCCTCGTCGAGGATCTCCAGCGCGCGGCCATGGTGGTCGGCGTCACCGTCCTCACGTACGTCTCCGTGCTGCTGCTCCAGAAGGTCGTCATCCTCTACGGGAAGCGGCTGTTCTCCGCGGTGGTGCTGACCGGGGTCATCCTCCAGGCGACGGTGATGATCGTGCTCCAGGTGGAGTTCCCGCTGATGTACGCCAACCAGACCCTCGGCTTCATCGTCCCGGGTCTCATCGCCTACCAGCTGGTTCGCCAGCCGAAGGGCGCGACTCTGCTGGCCACCGGCTCGGTCTCGCTGCTCGCCTACGTCGTCCTGACCGCCGGCATCCTGCTCGGCGCCCTTCCGTCTGCCTGAGGTGATCTCATGACCGCTCCCCGTACCAAGCAGTCCAAGCGCCCCCGCCAGATCCTGCACGCCGTCGCGGTGGTCGGGCTGCTCGCCGGCAGCGCGTATTTCACGGTCGAACTTCGCAAGGACGAACAGGCCAAGGCGCCCGCCGTCCAGGCCATCACGGACAAGCCGGCCGGCGCCGCGCTGAAGTCCGGGAAAGAGACCTGGGAACGGCTGAACGCACCCGCCCGTACGGTCCTGCGCGACGCCGGTGGCAAGGTCCTGGCCACCTTCACCGACCACGCCCGCACCGCCACACTCACCGGCCCCTCCCGTACCTTCGCCGAACCCACCAACACCAAGTCCCGGGTGGTCACCGAGAGCTGGGTGCGGCTGATGCCGGAGAAGTGGAAGAAGGGCTCCGAGAAGCAGCAGTGGTTCAAGGACTGGTTCAAGACCTACTACGGCAGCGAGGAGGACGACCTGTTCGCCTTCGCCTTCCAGTACGTCGAGGGGGCGCCGGTCAAGAAGGACGACGAAGGGGTCTCCTACGCCGGGGACGCCCAGTTCGGACCCATCAACCCGAACGGCAGCGAGGGCAACGACCTGCGCCTGGAGCAGTCGGACTTCTTCGACTACCTGGGCATCCCCTACACCTTCCGCAACGGCGTCACCCGTCAGCCCGAGAAGCAGCGCTACCGGTCCATGGACTGCTCGGGCTTCATGCGGACGATCCTCGGCTACCGCGCCCGCTACCCGCTCGCCCCCCTCGACGGCCAGGGCGACGGACTGCCCCGCACCGCCAACGGCATCGCCCGCTCCAAGCTCGGCGCCGATGTGATCCCGCTCAAGGGCATATCGGCTGCGGACCGGCCCACCTCGATCGATGTGCTGCAACCGGGCGACCTGGTCTTCTTCAAGCTCGACCAGCGCACCGGGCAGCGGCTGGACCACATCGGCATGTACATGGGCCACGACTCGGACGGCCACCTGATCTTCGTCTCCAGCCGGGAGGAAGTGAACGGCCCGACCATCGGCGACAAGGGCGGCACCTCACGCCTCGACGGAAACGGCTACTACGCGGCGACCCTGCGCAGCGCGAAGCGGCTCTAGGTTCTTCGTGCGGATCAGGCCGGATCAGGGAGCGGATGCCGCGGACCGGCGGGCGGCACGGGCCAGTTCACCCAATGGTCGCCCCTCGGTCACACCCGGAATCCGCTCCCGACACTTTGACCGGCTGATGTACATTCGTGCTGATCTCGCTGGTGGTGCCTTGTTTCAACGAGCAAGAGATACTCGAACGCTTCCATGAACGCGTGACGGATGAGATGACCCGGCTGGGTCACGCGTTCCAACTCGTGTACGTCGACGACGGGAGCACGGACCGGACCCTGCCGATTCTGCGGCAGCTGGCCGCCGCCGATCCGCGGGCCCGCTACGTCTCCTTCAGCCGCAACTTCGGCAAGGAGGCCGCCATGCTGGCCGGCCTCCAGCACGCCGAGGGCGACGCCGTCGTCATCATGGACGCCGACCTCCAGCATCCGCCGGAGCTCGTCGGCCGGATGCTGGAGGAGCACGCGCACGGCTACGACCAGGTGATCGCCCGGCGCACCCGCAAGGGCGACCGCGTCACCCGGACGCTCACCGCACGCGCCTACTACTGGCTGATCAACCGGCTGGTGGACGTGGAACTCGTGGACGGCGTAGGGGACTTCCGGCTGCTGTCGCGCCGGGCCGCCGACGCCGTGCTCGAACTCACCGAATACAACCGGTTCTCCAAGGGCCTCTTCGCCTGGGTCGGATTCCCCACCACGACGTTCAGCTACGAGAACGCCGTCCGCGAAGAGGGCCGCTCCGCCTGGACCTTCGGGAAACTGCTGAACTACGGGCTCGACGGGCTGCTCTCGTTCAACAACAAGCCGTTGCGCGCCGCGCTCTACCTCGGCCTGCTGCTGATGTCCCTCGCCCTCGTCTACTCCGGGTGGATCGTCGGCGTCGCCCTGGTGAAGGGCGTCGACACGCCCGGATACGTCACCCTCCTCGTCGCGGTCACCGCCCTCGCCGGGGTCCAGATGGTGATGGTCGGGGTGGTCGGGGAGTACGTCGGCCGTATCTACTACGAGGTGAAGCGCCGCCCGCACTACCTGGTGCAGGACACCAACACCCGGGTCCGCAGGCCGGCCCCGGAGCCGGAACCCCTGGAGTTCGTACGCCGATGACGGTCAAGGCACAGCTGGCACGCTTTGCCCTCGTGGGCGTCGTGAACACCGGCACGTACTACGGCTGCTACCTCGCCCTGCTGACCCGGCTGCCCTACATAGCCGCGCACGTGGCCGCCTTCGCGCTCAGCATGACCGGGTCGTTCTTCCTCAACTCCTGGTTCACCTACCGGACCCGGCCCACCTGGCGGAAGTTCCTGCTCTTCCCGCTCACCAACGCCGCCAACTTCGTCATCACCACCGGCGGTGTCTACCTGCTGGTCGACCTGGCCGGGTTCAGCAGCCGGTACGCCCCGCTGGTCGCGGCCGCGGCGGCGATCCCGATCACCTTCGTGGTCTCGCGCACGATCATGCTGCGGCCGGACGTACCGCCGAAAACGTCCCTGCCGGTGCGCTGAGCGGGGCTCCGGGGAGCCCACATCCCCAACTCCTTCCGAATCGTTGGTCGAATCGGTGGCCCGGACCGGTTCCACTGCCTAACATCGATCACCGCAAGGCTTTGTGCACCGCCGCACAATCTCCTCGGGAGGCTCCTTTGCACCGCCGCCGTCGCACCGCGCTCACCGTCTCCGCCGCACTGCTCGTCGCAGCGCCGCTCCTCTCCGCCTGCGGCAGCCAGGCCCGCCCCGGCGCGGCAGCCGTCGTGGGCGGGGACCGGATCGCGGTGTCCACCGTGCAGGCCCAGGCGGCGGACGTGCGTGACGCGCAGGACACCTCCAAGCAGGCGGACCAGGCGACCGACCAGTCCGGCCAGCTCGTCCGCGCCAAGCTGCACGGGATCATCCTTGACCGGGTCCTGGACCGGGCCTCGGCGGACAACGGGGTCACCGTCAGCCGTGCCGAGATCCAGCAGATGCGCCAGTCGGCCGTCGCCCAGTACAAGGGCGAGGAAGGGCTGCGGGCCGCGGTGCTCCAGGAGCGCTGGATCTCCCCCGGCCAGATCGACGCCTTCCTGCGCGAGCAGATCCAGCTGACCAAGCTCGCCCAGGCACTCGGCGCCGACGCGTCGACCCCGGCCGGTACGAAGATCCTCGGCGATGCGCTGACGAAGGCGTCCAAGGCGCTGAAGGTCGACGTCAATCCGCGCTACGGCACCTGGAACAACCAGCAGATCCAGCTCGCGGACTACAAGGCCCCCTGGATCAACCAGGTCACCAAGCCCGCCCAGGCGGCGGCGGAGGCCGGGGCGTAGCAGCGGCCGGGCGGCCGGGTAGATTCGCAGCGTGAACGCTGAAGACCCCGGCCGCATCGTCCTGCTCACCGCCAGCCACCGGGTCGCGCCCGGACTGCTGTCCTGGCCCGCCTGGCAGACGCTGCACGCCGCCGACCGGGTGCTGTGCGCCGAGCCGGACCAGCCCCAGCTGCCGTATCTGCGCGAGGCGGGCATCACCGTCGAGCCGGCCGTTCCGGACGCGCAGGAACTCGTCGGCGCCTGCGCCGGGGGCCGGACCCTGGTGGTGCTCAGCGGTGGCGAGGGGAACCAGCCGCTGACCGACGGACTGGCGAGGCTGGCGGGTTCGGGGCGGGTGCAGATGCCGAACCTGGAGCTGCTGCCCGGTTCCTACGACCTGCCCGGCGCCCGGCTGCTGGATCTGGTCCAGGTCATGGACCGGATCCGGATCGAGTGCCCCTGGACCTCGCAGCAGACCCACAAGGGCCTCGCCAAGTACGCCATCGAGGAGGCGTACGAACTCGTCGAGGCGATCGAGGACGGCAACCGCGAGGAGCTGCGCGAGGAGCTCGGCGACGTACTGCTCCAGGTCGTCTTCCACGCGCGCATCGCCGAGGAGGACGAGGACGAGCCGTTCTCGGTGGACGATGTCGCCGCCACGCTCGTCGAGAAGCTGATCCACCGCCATCCGCACGTCTTCGGTGACGAGACCGCCGAGACCCCGGAGGACGTCCACGCGCACTGGCTGCGGACCAAGGCGATCGAGAAGCAGCGCGAGTCGGTCACCGACGGGGTGCCGCTCGGCCAGCCCGCCCTGGCACTCGCCGCGAAGCTGGCCGGCCGGGTCCGTACCGCCGGACTCGACGTGGCGCTCCCCGACGGCGACGGCATCGGCTACCGGCTCCTGGCGCTGGCGGTGCGCGCCCAGGAGGACGGCACCGACCCGGAGGCCGCCCTGCGGGCCGCGGGCCGCGCCTACCGGGACGCCATCAGGGCGGCGGAGGGCAACGGATAGCCCGGCGCGGGGCACGGCTGCGCGGTCTCGTTCTGGATCACCGCGCCCACGAAGGCGCACCCCACCTCGCAGCCGCCCTGATCCGCACGCGACCACGGAATGCCGACGACGCCCAGGGGTACCTGACTCAGGACCCGGACGAGGCGTCGATCGGGCCGGGGGGATGGCCCCCGGCCCGATC
>NZ_JAFMPZ010000140.1 GCF_017353455.1 Streptomyces laculatispora | reverse complement strand
CGGGCGCGCAACACCAAGGCCTACCTCACGTACGTGGCCGCCAAGATCGCCGGCGCGGCCGTCTCGCTGTTCGCCGTTCTGGTCACCAGCTTCTTCCTCTTCCGGCTCATCCCCAGCGACCCGGTGAAGCAGATGACGGGCGGCCGCCGCGTCTCCACCGAGCAACTGGAGTCGCTGCGCCACCAGTTCGGCCTCGACCAGCCGATGTGGCAGCAGTTCACCACCTATGTGGGGGACGCGCTCACCGGCGACTTCGGCACCTCCTTCCAGTTCCACGCCCCGGTCATGGACAAGATCGTCGAGGCGCTGCCGGCGACGCTGCTGCTCACCGGCACGGCGTACGTCCTCTACAGCGCGCTCGGCATCTGGCTGGGCACCCGTACCGCCTGGCGCAACGGCTCCACGAGCGACCGGTTCAACACCGCGCTCGCGCTCACGCTCTACTCGGTGCCCTCGTTCTGGCTCGGCCTGCTCCTGATCATCGTCTTCTCGGTGGGCATCGGCCCGATTCCGGGCATGTTCCCGACCGGCGGTCTGGACTCGGGCAACGAGACCGGCTTCGCGTACGTCCTCGACGTCGCGCACCACATGGTGCTCCCCGTGATCACCCTGGTCGCGGTCGGCTACGCGCAGACGCTCCTGGTGATGCGCTCCTCGCTGCTCGACGAGATGGGCAGCGACTATCTGACGACGGCCCGTGCGAAGGGGCTGCGCGACGACGCGGTACGCCGCAAGCACGCCGTGCCCAACGCGATGCTGCCGACCTTCACGCTGATGTTCGTCAACCTGGGGCAAGTGGTCGCCGGACAGATCCTGGTCGAGACCGTGTTCTCCTGGCCGGGCCTGGGCGGCCTCTTCTACCAGGGGCTCAGCGTCCCTGACCTGCCACTCGTCCAAGGGCTGTTCTTCGTGTTCGCCACCGCGGTGATCCTGGCGAACACCCTCGCCGACGTGCTGTATCCGCTGCTCGATCCCCGGGTGGGCCGATGACTGCCGAATCCATGCCCGCCTCCACCCCCGAGGCCGAGAAGCCCGCGCCCGACGGGCCGGGCGCCGGGGTGGCCAAGAGCCCGCGCGCGCTGGCACGGGCCCGTAAGCGCCGCTCCATGGCCCGCTTCTGGCGCGAGTACCGCAGGCACCCGGGCGGCCTGTGGGGGCTGGCCGGGCTCATCCTGATCGGGCTGACCGCCCTGTTCGCGCCGGCGCTGGCCGGCGCCGACTCGCAGAGCGTCACCTCCGCGCCGGGCGGTGCGCTGGAGGCACCGAGCGGCGAATTCCCGCTCGGGACCGACCAGTTCGGACGCAGTGTGCTCGCCCTGCTGGTGTGGGGAGCACGCGTCTCGCTGACGGTGGGGCTGCTCGCGGCCTTCCTGTGCGTCGCCATCGGTACGGTCGTCGGCATCCTCGCGGGGCACTTCCGCGGCTGGTACTCGACGGTCCTGATGCGGGTCACCGACTGGTTCCTGGTGATGCCGACCCTGGTCCTGGCCATCGCGCTCGCCACCGTGATGGACCGCTCGCTGTGGACGGTCATCATCGCGATCGGCGTCACCACCTGGCCGACGACGGCCCGTCTGGTGCGGGCGCAGACGCTCGCCGTGGAGTCCCGCCCCTACATCGAGCGGGCCCGCGCGCTGGGCGGCGGACACGGCCACATCATGACCCGGCACGTCCTGCCGAACGTGATGCCGCTGGTGCTCGCCCAGACCACGCTGGTGATCTCCAGCGCGATCCTGACCGAGGCCACCCTGGCCTTCCTCGGCCTCGGCGACCCGACCATCACCTCCTGGGGCGGCATGCTCCAGGACGCGCGCGAGGCCGGCGCCGTGAGCTCGGGCGACTGGTGGTACCTGGCGCCGCCCGGTATCGCCATCGCCCTGGTGGCACTGGCGTTCACGCTGTGCGGCCGCGCCATCGAGTCCGTCCTCAATCCCAAGCTGGGGGTGGCCCGTTGAGCACGACGAGCATCCACAAGACGCCGCTGCTCCAGGTACGCGATCTCACGGTGACGTACGCCGGCGGGGCCCAGGCGGTCCGCGGGGTGAATCTGGAGGTCGACGCGGGACAGAAGCTCGGCATCGCCGGGGAGTCGGGCTGTGGGAAGTCGACGCTGGCGCTCGCGCTGCTGCGTCTGCTGCCGGCGGGCACGAAGGTCTCCGGCGAGATCCTGCTGAACGGCGAGGACGTCCTCGCCATGAAGTGGGGCCGGGTCCGGGCGGTGCGCTGGGCCGGTGCCTCGATCGTCTTCCAGGGCGCGATGCACTCGCTCAACGCGGTGCACCGCATCGGGGACCAGATCGCCGAGCCGATCGTGCTGCACCGCAGGACGACGCAGGCCGCCGCGCGGAAGCGGGCCGGTGAGCTGCTGGAGCAGGTGGGGCTGCCCGCCGCCCGAGCGGACGCCTATCCGCACGAGCTCTCCGGCGGACAGCGCCAGCGCGTGATGATCGCGATGGCGCTCGCCTGCGATCCGGGGCTGATCATCGCCGACGAGCCGACGACGGCCCTCGACGTGATGATCCAGGCCCAGATCCTGCGCCTGATCGAGCAGTTGGTCTCCGAGCAGGACCTCGGACTGATCATGATCAGCCATGACCTGGCCGTGCTCTCGGACACCTGCGACCGGCTCGCGGTGATGTACGCGGGACGCGTCGTCGAGCAGGGCCCCGCCTCCGAGGTCTACGAGAGCGCGGCCCACCCGTACAGCAAGGCCCTGTCGGGCGCCTTCCCGCGCATCGGGGACCCGGCCTCCCGGTTCGCTCCCCGCGGGCTGCCGGGCGATCCGCCCGACCCGTCGGCTCTGCCGGCCGGCTGCACGTTCCACCCGCGCTGTCCGGTGGCCCTGGACTCCTGCACCACGCAGGACCAGGAGCTGCGGGACTCCGGACCCGCACGGCAGGCCGCCTGTGTGCTGGCGGGTCCGGACGGGGCGGCCGCGCCGGCCCTGCCGGGCGCCGAGGAAGCAAGGAGCACCACATGAGCACCACCACGGACCTGCTCAGCGCGCAGGCGCTGCAGGTCACCTTCCCCGGCCGGCACGGTGCCGGTCCGGCGCGGGCCGTCGACGGGGTCGACCTGGACATCAGGCCGGGCGAGATCGTCGCCCTGGTCGGCGAGTCCGGGTGCGGCAAGACGACGCTGGCCCGTTCGCTGCTGGGCCTGGTCCCGCCGACCTCCGGGCGGATCACCTTCGGCGGCAAGCCGCTCGACTACGGGAACCGGGCGCTGAAGGCGTACCGCAAGCGGGTCCAGCTGGTGCTCCAGGACCCCAGCGGCTCGCTGAACCCGCGCCACACGGTGTACGACGCGGTGGCCGAGGGGCTGCGGATCCACCGGTACGGCGGCGACGAGCGGGAGGCGGTGACCAACGCCCTGTCCCGGGCGGGGCTGCGGCCCCCGGAGCGGTTCTTCCTGCGCTACCCGCACGAGCTGTCGGGCGGCCAGCGCCAGCGCGTCGTGATCGCGGGCGCCCTGGTCCTGGAACCGGAACTCATCGTGGCCGACGAGCCGGTGGCCTCGCTGGACGCCTCGGTGCGCGGCGAGATCCTGGCGCTGCTGCTGCGGCTGAGGGACGAACTGGGCCTGTCCGCGCTGGTGGTCACGCACGATCTCGGTCTGGCGTGGAACATCGCGGACCGGGTGGCGGTGATGTATCTCGGCCGGATCGTGGAGACCGGTGACGTCGAGCAGATCCTCACGGCTCCCCAGCATCCGTACACCCAGGCGCTGTTGTCGGTGCTGCCGGAGGCGGAGGGCGATCCGGTGGTGCTGACCGGTGAGCCGCCGGACCCGTCGAAGGTGCCGTCCGGCTGCCGTTTCCATGTGCGCTGCCAGGTCCTGGCCTCCGGCGAGGCGGAGCGAGCGGGCGTCGCGGACGCGTGCCGTACGAAGGATCTGCCGGTGCTGGCGGGAGGCGGCGAGACACAGGTGGCGTGCCACTGGGCGAACGCGGCGGTGGCAGCGCGGTCCTAGGGAGTGCGGTGTACGGGCGGGTCCGGGTCTCCGGTCCTGCCCGTACCTGCTGCTACGGGTGGTGGTGGATGGCCCCCGTGAGTTCGCCGAGCGGCCGCCCGGTGCCGCCCCAGCGGTGCTGGATGATCTCCGCGGCGATCGAGACGGCCGTCTCCTCCGGGGTGCGGGCGCCGAGGTCGAGCCCGACCGGCGAGGCGAGCCGGGCGAGGTCCGCCTCGCCGACCCCTTCGGCCCGCAGCCGTGCGATCCGGTCCAGATGGGTGCGCCGGCTCCCCATCACACCGATGTACGCGGCCGGTGTGCGCAACGCGGCGACCAGCAGCGGGACGTCGAACTTCGGATCGTGGGTCAGGACGCAGACGACCGTGTGCCCGTCGATCTCCGTGTCCGACAGATAGGTGTGCGGCCAAGCGCAGACGACCTCGTCGGCGGTGGGAAACCGCTCGCGGGTCGCGAAGGCCGGACGGGCGTCGCACACCGTGACCCGGTACCCGAGGAACGACCCGATGCGCGCGGTCGCGGCGGCGTGGTCGATGGCGCCGAAGACGAGCATGCGGGGCGGTGGCGCGTACGTCTGGACGAAGACGGACACGTCCTGCATCCGGCGCTCCCCGCGCACCCC
This sequence comes from Streptomyces laculatispora, assembly GCF_017353455.1. Classification (GTDB taxonomy): domain Bacteria; phylum Actinomycetota; class Actinomycetes; order Streptomycetales; family Streptomycetaceae; genus Streptomyces; species Streptomyces laculatispora. The sequence continues at coordinate 4,624 of NZ_JAFMPZ010000140.1, read as the reverse complement.
GTACCACTGCCGGGCGGTCGCCCCCTGCGCGAGCAGGCCCCGGGCGTCATCGGTGACGGCCGCGTCGAGCCCCTCGTCGCCGAGCGCGCCCTGTGTGCCGCCGGCCCGGACCACCAGCCGGGCACCGGCCGCCGCGGCGCCCGGCAGGACGGTGGCCACCGCGACGGGTTCGCCGACCGCGATCGAGTCCGTGACTCCCCGGAGCCATGCGCGGTCGGCCGCCGCGGCGAACGGCGCGACCAGGACGTCGATCGTGCCACCGCAGGTCAGCCCGACACCGAACGCCTCGTCGTCGCTGATCCCGTACGACGTCAGCTGCGGGCTGCCCGAGGCGAGCACCTCGCCGGCCACCTCGTACACCGCGCCCTCGACACAGCCGCCGGACACGCTTCCCGCCACCGCTCCGTCGGCGGTCACCGCCATCACCGCGCCGGGGGCACGCGGCGCGCTGCCCCGGACGGAGACGACGGTCGCCAGGGCGAACGGGGTGCCGGCGTCGTCCCAGGCACGCAGTTCAGAGAGCAGTTCACGCACGGTACGGACCTCCTGGGGCCCGGCTCACCCGGCCAGGACGCGCCCCACCATAAGTGAGCGGCGGCGCTGAAACGCCGAGGTCCACCGCTGATGCGCAGGGTGCCGCCGCATGGACGCAGGGCACTCCCGGCGCCCGGACCGGTGGGTCAGTCCCGGTCGTACGCGGAGATGAGCTCGCTGCACCGCTTCACATCGGCGGCCATCGCCACCAGCAGCTCGTCGATCGAGTCGAACTTCAGCATCCCTCGTACGTAGGCGAGGAAGTCCACGGCGACGTGCAGTCCGTACAGATCGAGGCCGACCCGGTCGATCGCGTACGCCTCCACCGTCCGCTCGGTGCCGTCGAACTGCGGGTTCGTGCCGACCGAGATCGCGGCGGGCATCGCCTCGCCGTTCACGTTCAGCCAGCCCGCGTACACCCCGTCGGCGGGGATCGCGGTGTGCGGCAGGGTCTCCACGTTCGCGGTGGGGAAGCCGAGCTCGCGGCCGCGCTGCGCACCGCGGACGACGACGCCCTCGACACGGTGCGGGCGGCCCAGGATCTCGGCGGCGCCGGTCATATCGCCCTCGGCGACCAGGCGCCGGGTGAGGGTGGAGGAGAACGGCTCACCGCCGCCCGCCTCGCCGCGCACCCGCAGATCGATGACCTCGACCCGGTAGTCGTACGTAGCGCCGCACTCCGTGAGCAGCCGCACGTTCCCCGCGGCCTTGTGGCCGAAGCGGAAGTTGGGGCCCTCGATGACCAGCCGCGCGTGGAGCTTGTCGACGAGCACCTTCACGATGAAGTCGGCCGGGGCGAGCTTCGAGAACTCGGTGGTGAACGGCAGGATCAGCAGCGCGTCCACACCGAGCTCGGCCATCAGCTCGGCGCGGCGGTGGTGCGGGGCCAGCAGCGGCGGATGGCTGCCGGGCCGGACGACCTCGCTGGGGTGCGGGTCGAAGGTCACGACGACCGACGGCACCCCCAGCTCGCGGGCCCGCTCGACGGCCCGGCCGATGATCAGCTGGTGTCCGCGGTGCACCCCGTCGTAGGAGCCGATGGTGACGACGCTGCGTCCCCAGTCCTGGGGGATGTCCTCCAAGCCACGCCAGCGCTGCACTCTGACCGCTCCTCGCCCGAACCTGTGTACGTGGGTTTGTCTCTTACGCAGGTCTAAGACTGCCATGCTCACGCCCTGCGGCCTGCATCGGCATCGGCATCGGGGTCCCGAGGGCCTCCACCGTCCGCCGCGCACCGGGGCCGACGACCGCCGCCCACTCCTGGGGGGCGTCCGTCAGCCACCCGGTGACCAGGGCGGCGAATCCGGGCACGTCACGGGCCAGTTCGACCAGCCGGCGGTCGAACCGTGCGGCGCCTTCGGGGGTCCGGACGAGCAGCATCCCGGTGCGGTGGACCAGGGCCCTGGTGCGGGCCCGGCCGCGCCCCGCACTGCCGGCCGCGGCAGCCCGCAGCAGCGCGTCGAGCACGATCGGGTCCCGGTGCGCGCCGCCCTGCTCGAAGTCCAGCAGCACTTCCAGCAACTCGTCCCGCAGCGGCTGCGAGGCCGGACTGCCGGGCGAGGCCAGCACCCCGGCGAGCGCGCCGCGGACCGGCGCGGTCGCGGGACGGTCCCGGAGCAGTCCGGTCAGCAGGGGAAGCAGCAGGGCGCGGGCGGCGGGCCCGTGCTCCAGCCTGCGGTCGAGGTACGCCGCGGCGTGCACGGTGTCCTCGGGGTGGCTGTCGACGTAGGCCCGTACGAGCCCGGCTGCGTGCAGGGCCAGCGCGGGGGCGTCGATCGCGGCGAGGGCGCGCAGCACCTCGCCCGCGCCGTCCCCGGGCCGCACGAGACGGTCGCGGTACGCGGTCAGCACCGGCTCGGGGTGCGTGGGCAGGGCGACGGCGAGCGCGGCCGGGGACAGCCGGAGGCCGCCCGTGGCGAAGGCACGGAGCGCCTGCGGCAGATAGCGGTCCCTGGTCTGCGGATCGGCGACGAGCCGGGTCAGCGCCGGCCCGTGCAGATCGGTGTCCCCGGGGCGGGCCAGCAGGGCGAGGGCGGAGCGGCGCAGCAGCTCCCGGTCGGCGTCGCGGGTGAGCTTCGGTGCGACGGCCGCTCCGTACGAGGCGGCCGCGATCCGCCGGGCGCTGCGGTCGTCGTCGCGGGACCACCGCTCGACGGCCCGGCACAGCGCCGAGGGTTCGTCCTCGGCCAGCGCGGCGAGCAGTTCCCCGGCGCGGGGGTGGTCGGTCGAGACGAGCGCGTCGGCCAGATCGTCCACGGCGAGATCGCGGCGGGCGTACAGGAGAGCCTGCGCGGCCGCCGCGACGGTCGGGCGCACCGCCGCTCCCTCCTCGCCCTCCTCGCCCTTCTCGGCGGCGAGCGGCTGCTCGTCGGTGAACCAGGTGCACAGGAGCGGCTGGAGGGTACGCGGATGGGCGGCGAGCCGCCGGGCCACGGCGTCCAGGAAGCGCCCGCCGTCGGCTTCGCCCTCGCCGCGCGGCGGTCCGTCGGCGGGGACGAGCCGCCGGAACAGATCTATCCGGTCCGCCTCGGGCAGCCGCAGCCGCCGCCAGAACCAGGGCCCGAACTCGGCGTACACCCCCTGCGCACCGGCCCCGCCCGCCTCGGCCGAACTGCGGACGACGCGCCCGGTGAGCAGCCGGAGCACCCCGAGGTGCGGTCGGGCGTCGGGCACCCGCAGGAGGGTCTCGGAGAGCAGGTGCGCGGCCCACCAACGGGCGTCCGGGGGCGGACAGCCGCCGTCGGCGGAGGGCAGCGCGGCGCGGGAGCGACCGGGGGGCGGCTCGGCGGCGGCGGCGCGCAAAGCCGCGCGGGGTGCGGCGGGGCCGGTCCCGCCCTCCCGCGTCGCCGGGCCGTCCTGCGGCGGGCCCTGTCCGCCGGTCCTCACCGCCGCCTCGTCCCGTCCCGCGGGCAGCCGGTCCAGCGCCTCGATCAGGTCGGCCAGCCGGTGGGCCAGCGCGGCGGGGCCCTGGCGGCGGCCCAGGAGCAGCAGCGCCTGGATCACGGGGCCGATCCGATGACGCGGCACCGGGAGACTGCGCGGCTCCGCTTCCTCGCCTCCCACGACGGGAGCGGGCACGGGCGCGGTGTCGGGCCCTTCGGCCGCACCCGGGCGGCGGGGGTGCGGAACCCGCGCGCCGCTCTCCCCCGCGGCGGCACCGGGGACATGCCAGCGGTGCACCAGCGCCCGCAGCGCGGCGTCCAGGTCCAGATGCGCACCCTGGACCCAGTCCCCCAGCTCCTCGTGTGCGAAGCGGTAGCCCGCTCCCGCCGGGACCAGCAGCCCCTCGGTGAGCACGGCCGGCGCCCAGCCCGTGCGCCACGGGAAGACGTGCTCGAACGAGGCCCGGTCCAGCTCCCCCGGCCCCTGCCCCAGACAGCGCCTGGCCGCCTCGTGGACCTGCCCCGCCACCTGCGCCGCCAGCCGCCGCACCGCCGTGCCCCCCGGCGCCGGACGGCACTCGGCGGCGATCCGGACCGCGATGCGCAGGCACATCAGGTCCAGGTGCGCGCCGAAGACCTCCTCCGTGCCGGGCCGCCCCGGCGTGTCCGGCGGGAGGGCCGCGCGTACCTCCGCCAGCAGCCGCAGGGTGAGCGGGTGCCGGTCGTGGCCGGCGGCGAGCGCCTCGGGCGGGAGGGCGTACCGCTGCCGGGCCGCCTCGGCCTGGCCCACGGTGAGGTCGTCGATGCGCAGGGCGGACGGCAGCCGCCGGGCGGGCCTGGCCGGGCGGTGCAGCGCGCCGGGCGGACAGAGTGCGCCGGCGGTCTCCCAGTGCTCGGGGCGGCAGGCGACGACGAGCCGCGCGCCGTTCTCCCGCAGCCAGTCGACCGAGCCGGCGCTCCACCGGGCCAGCCGGTGCGCCAGGACGGGCGGCATCTCCTCCGGGCCGTCCAGCAGGACGAGCAGCGGGCTGCCCGAGTCCGCTGCCAGCCGGGCCACCCGCTCCGGGGTGGCGGCCGTCATGTCGCCGAGGGCTCCGGCGGCGGTGACGATGCGTCCCGCCTGCCGGAGCGTGCGGGCGACCGCGTCGGCGAGGGAGGTGTCGTCGGCCAGCAGATCAGCGCCGCGCAGCCACAGGGTGAGTGCGGGC
>NZ_JAFMPZ010000139.1 GCF_017353455.1 Streptomyces laculatispora | reverse complement strand
GGCTCGCCGGCCTGCCCGGCGGAGAGCCGCTGCCCGTTCCGGAGTTCGCCCGGACGCCCGTCTACTCGACCTGGTACGCCTTCACCCAGGACGTAACCGCGGCCGAGGTCGAGGAGGAGGCCGCCCTCGCCGCCGCCCTCGGCTGCGGCCAGTTGTTCCTGGACGACGGGTGGCAGCTGCTCGGCAACGGCCGTGGCTACGCGGGCTGCGGCGACTGGCAGCCGGACCCAGTCAAGTTCCCCGACTTCCGCGCCCACGTCAGTACCGTTCGGCGTGCCGGACTGCACTACACCGCCTGGATCGCCCCGCTTCTCCTGGGAGAGCGCTCTTCCGCCCACCAGGCCTGGGCACCGTACGCGCCGCACCACGTCCCGCACCTCGACTGCCACGTCCTCGACCCCCGCCACAGCGAAGTGCGCGCACACGTCGTGGACACCTGCCGCACCCTGGTCGACACGTACGGACTCGACGGCCTGAAGATCGACTTCCTCGACGAGGCCATGGCCTACGCCGCAGTGCCCGCACCCGACCAGCCCGCCCCCGGTTACATTCCGGACATCGGGGAGGCGATGGCCGCGCTGCTCGCCGATATCCGCGACGCCCTGCGGGCCCTGCGCGGCGACCAGTTCGTCATCGAGCTGCGCCAGCCCTACATCGGGCCGGCCATGACCGCACTCGGCAACGCACTGCGCGCCACCGACTGCCCGGCCGATCCCGTCGCCAACCGCATCCGGACGCTGGACATCGCGCTGCTCGCACCCTGCGGAGCAGTCCACTCCGACATGGTGATGTGGGATCCGCAGGCAACACCGGAGAGCCTGGCCCGCCACTTCCACGGGGCCCTGCACTCCGTGCCGCAGATCTCCGTCCGCCTCAGCCGGCTCTCCCCCAGCCACCGCGAGACCCTCGCGTTCTGGCTCGCCACCTGGCGTCGACTGGCTCCCGTCCTCACCTCCGGCCACTACGAACCCGGCCGCCCGGACGAACTCTTCCCCCAGGTCACCGCCGCTCACGGAGACCAACGGGTCATCACCAACTACACCGACAGGATCGTGCCCCTCCGCACCGAGTCCTGGCGCTCCCACTCCCTCATAAACGCCTCCACCGCCTCACGCATGGTCCTCGACGTCTCCGGACCACCCCGCCAGGTCCGTGTACGGATCCATGACGCCCGAGGCCGATTGCAGCAGGCCACGGCTCTCACCCTCACACCGGGCATCCACACGATCGAGGTTCCGCCCTCCGGATCGTGCGTCCTCGAACTGGCCTCCGGCCTCCCCGCACATGGAGAGAGCTCGACGCAGATGCCGTAGGGGACGGGCCGACAGCAGGCCGATCCGTACCGCGGGCGCAGGCACAGGCGGGCGCGCTCCTGCTCCTGCTCCTGCTCCTGCTCCTGTTCCAGGCGTCGCGGCGAGCACCCGGCAGTCAGCCCGCGACGGACTCCTTTTCGTGAGGGTCATCGAGCAGACCGTCGGCCAGTTCGACGTGCCCGTCGTGCTCGGCAACAACTCCCGGGCTGCCGGACCGGCGCTCCCGCTCGCCGCCCGGCGCGTGGAGGTCGTCCAGGCCGACCTCGGAGTGAACGCGGCCGCCCCCGGTGCGGTGGTCCTGCTGCTGCGTCCACGCCGGGCCGGTCGCTCTTCAGCGAGGCCGTGGCGGGCCAGGGCATCACCTACCTGCCCATCGACGGCGGGAAGTTCTGCTACCTGGCGACCGTCATCGACCTCGCGTCGCGCCGTCTGACCGGATGGGCGATCGCCGACCACACGCGCGCGGATCTCGTGACACCCCACACCAAGTACGCTGACACCAAACGCATAACCCATGTTCAGGATTCGGGGTCAAGGCCCAACGGTTCCTATCCCCCGGCCCTGGCCAACCCGCGCCCTCACGTTCCCACCACCACGATCCCGCGCGCCGGCGTTGTGCAATTCATTGAGTCTTCGTCCGGCTGTCGCCCTTACGGACCGGTTTCTCCCCCACCCCGCGGCTAGCTTGCAGACGATCACCCCGACGTTCATCCTCCGCGGAGACATCTATGTGCAGCCCCCTCCACCAGCCCGACGGACCGCTTCTGCCCGGCGCGAGCCGTCGTACGTTCCTGCGGGCAACCGCGCTCACCGGTGCCGCCACCGCAGCCACGGGGCTCGCGTCCGCCGCGCCCGCCGCGGCTCTCTCCCAGCAGAAGACCGACGCCGTCACGGCCGGTTGGCGGCCCGACCCCGAGAGCTCCAGGTTCACGCTCGTCGTCATGCCGGACACCCAGTACCTCTTCGACGGGGCGAGCATCAACAAGGCGCCGGTCGAGGCATCGTTGCGTTACGTACTCGATCACGGGCGCGACGAGAACATCGTTTTCCTGTCCCATCTGGGCGACCTCACCGAGAGCGGCCAGTCAGGCGAATTCAAGGCGATCGGCGAAGCGTTCGAGCTGCTCGACCGGCGGCGGGTCGGCTACAGCGTCGTCGCGGGCAACCACGACATCACGTCCTCCACCGACGATCAGCGCGGCCGCACCCCGTACCTGGACACCTTCGGTCCGCAGCGAATGCGGCGCCTGCCGACGTTCGGCGGGGCGACCCCGGATGGCTACAACACCTACCACCTGTTCCGCGCCGCCGGGCGCGAGTGGCTGGTGCTGGCGCTCGACTGGCGGCCATCGGCGGCCGGGCTCGCCTGGGCGAAGGACGTCATCGCCCAGCACCCGGACACTCCGGTCATCCTCACCACCCACGAGCTGGTATACGCGGACACGGACGGCGACGAGGCTGAACTCTCCGACCACGGAAAGCATCTGTGGGACGAGCTGATAGCCGGGCACGACCAGATCTTCCTCACCCTCAACGGCCACTACTGGCCCGCCGGACGCACCACCCGTCAGAACACCGCGGGCAACGACGTCCATCTGCACATCACGAACTACCAGAACCGCTACTACGGCGGCAGCGCCATGATCCGCCTCTACCGCTTCGACCTGGCCAGGAACACCATCGACGTGGAGACGATCTCTCCATGGATCCTCGGCCGCGCGGGCGACAGGATCAACGACCTGGAGCGCGGCGAGATCGAACTGACCGGTCCACAGGACAGTTTCGCCGTGCCCATCGACTTCGAGAAGCGTTTCGCCGGCTTCGCGCCCGTGCCCGTGCGGGGGCCCCGCCCGGCGAAGCAGCTGGTGATACCGGGCACCGTCGCCTACTGGCGCTTCGACTCCCCTTCGCACCAGGACGGTTCCGCCGCCGACGCCGGCCTGCGCGTCCCCGACCTGTCCGGGCACCGCAATGACCTGGTTCGCGAAGCCGTCCCCGGCAGTGCGCCCGACGCGCTGCGCTGGTCCACCGCCCACCACCCGGACCAGCCCGGCCACGGCAGCCTCTACTTCGACGGCTCGAAGCCGCCGCTGCGGGGCGCGTATCTGCGCACGGAGAACAACGCACCGCTCAACACCAAGACGTTCAGGTCCGGTTACACCATCGAGGCATTCCTCCGCCTCCCCGCCGACTGGGACGCCGGACGCAATGCCTGGGGCGCCGTACTCGGCCGCCGTGGCACCCTCGGAGCGGCCGGCAAGACCTCCGGCGACCCGGAGGAGCCCGTCGCCACCCTTTCCGTATCGGACGGCCCCGGGCTCCAGTGGGCGGCGGCGCCGCTGAACCAGCCGGGAGCCGTCACCAACTGGAGCCATGAGCTGCTGCGTGAACGGTGGTGGCATGTGGCGGTCGTCAACGACGGGAAGCACACGACGATGTACATCGACGGCTGCACAGTCGCCCGCAACCCTGCCACCCACACCGCTGGCCTCGCCACCCTGGGCCTGCCCTGGCTGCTCGGCGCCTACGAGTACGGAGGCAGACTCGACCAGTTGATGCACGGCTGGCTCGGCGACATCAGGATCGTCGAACGCGCCCTGCCCGTAAGGAGCTTCATGATCGCCTGAGGGGCACTGCCCCCGAGGTCACCACGCCCGGTTGGTACGGCGCTGCTTGACGGCGGTGCGCGTCCGGCGTGGGGCAGCTCCGAGCGACGCGACTGCCCGGACAGGACGGCCGGGCCGGCCTCGGGACGACGCGCCACCGCTCCTGGGCCGCCCGGTCAGCGGTGCGGGGATGGTGACGGGCGCGCCCGAGGGCGTCCGCGCTCCGGTGATCCGGTTCAGTTCGGCCTCGCCGCCAGGCCTGCCCGAACTTCCGGCACCATCACCGGACCGTTTCGTAGGAGACTACGACGCCGTGCTGGAGCATCAGCTCCTCCACCTCCCGGAAGCTGAGCGGGAAGCGGAAATGCGGCCACACGCAGTGGGAGATCACCCCGACCGGGCACGTTGTCGCAGACCGGACCGGACCACGAGGACGGTGCCGGGGTCTTCACCGGTGCCGTGGAGCGGGGTGCGGATCCGGGCCAGCTGCGCGGCGCGGCCGTCGGGGGCGCTGGGGTCATGGGTGTGGTGCACGAGGTGCTGGTTGACGGTGAGGTTGTGCGCGCGGGCGCTGGGGATGGTGCCGGAGGCGGTCACTGTGCCGGCGGCCGGCCTCCGCGAATAGCTGGCCGGGGTAAGCCGGTGTCGAGGCGGTCGCATGGTGAATCGCTTCACATATGTGGCTGCCACACCGGCATGGAACCCCCCGCAGCGCTCCCACGGGAGCGGTACGGGGGCTCGTGCAGGGGTGGGTCGGTGCGGGCCGTCAGCGGGCGAGCCGGCCGAGCAGGGATCCGGCGGCCGCGATGCCGACCGCCGCGGCGAAGGCCAGCACCCCGAAGTCCAGGCCGAGATGGGACGGAGTGCCGATGAGCAGGCCGCGCAGGGCGTCGACCTGGTAGCTCAGCGGGTTCACCTTGCTGATGGCCTGGAGCCAGCCGGGCATCAGGGCGACCGGGTAGAGCGCGTTGGAGGCGAAGAACAGCGGCATGGTGATGGCCTGGCCGATGCCCATCAGCCGGTCGCGTGTGAGGACGATCCCGGCGATCGACATCGACAGGCACGAGAAGAACGCCGAGGCCAGCACGACCACCACGGCCACGCCGAGCAGATGCAGCGGGTTCCAGCTCATGCCGACGCCGAGCAGGGCGGCGATCACGATGACGACGACGGCCTGGATCACGGCCTTGACCCCGGCGGCGAACGCCTTGCCCGTCACGAGGGCCGACCGTGGGGTCGGCGTGACCATGAGTTTGGTGAGGACGCCGGAGTCGCGCTCCCAGATGATCATGATGCCGTAGAAGATAGCGATGAACATGGCCGACTGGGCGATGATCCCGGGCGCGAGAAAGTCGAGATAGGGGACGCCGCCGGTGGGGATGGCGTGGATGCGGGAGAACGTCGTACCGAAGATCAGCAGCCAGAGTGCGGGCTGGACGGCGCGGGTGTAGATCTCGGTGCGGTCGTGCAGCAGCTTCTGCAGTTCGACGGCGCACATCGCGCCGACCCGGGACGGTACGACCCGCCAGCCGGTGCGGGGCGGTGGCGGGGTGAGCAGCAGGGCGAAGCGCGGATCGGGCTCAGCCGCGGCGGGTTGCGGTGCGGCGGGTGCGGCGGACATCGTTGAACGCTCCCTTCTCCTCCTCGGACCCGGGGTCGTCCAGTCCGCTTCCGGAGTGGTACCGGAAGACGTCCTCCAGGGACGGCGGCGGGGAGGCGGGTTCGCCGGTTTCCCGGCGGTGGGTGACCAGTTCGCTCTTGAGCTCGGTGGGGGTGCCGAGCGCGCGGAGCCTGCCGAGGTGCATCAGGGCGAGCCGGTCGCAGCGGCGGTCCGCCTCGTCCATGGAGTGCGTAGTCACCAGGACGGTCATCCCGGTGCCGGTCCGGATCTCGTTGATGCGGTCCCAGACGCTGTCCCGTGCGATCGGGTCCAGGCCGATCGTCGGCTCGTCCAGGATCAACAGGCGGGGGGCGCTGACCAGGGCCTGGGCCAGTTCGAGGCGGCGCACCATGCCGCCGGAGTACGTGGCGGCGAGCCGGCGCGCGACATCGCCGAGGCCGACGGCGTCCAGGGCCTGGGAGACGCGTGCCGCGCGCTCGCGGCGAGGTACGTCGTACACGCGGGCGAAGAGCTGGACGTTCTCCAGACCGGTGAGCCCTGCGTCCGCCGACAACTGCTGCGGTACGTAGCCGAGCAGGCGCCGCACCGCCATCTGCTGCCGAGCCGCGTCATGGCCGAACACCTCGACGACTCCGGTCGGCACGGGCAGCAGGGTGGTGATGGCGCGCATGGTGGTGGTCTTGCCCGCGCCGTTCGGGCCGAGGAGCCCGAACACCTCCCCGGGCCGCACCAGCAGGTCCAGGCTGTCGACGGCCTTCGAGCTGCCGAAGCTGTAGGTCAGGGCGGTGCAGCGGACAGCGGGCGCGGTTTCTGTGGTCACGCGGTCTCATCCCCCTTGCGCAGTGACGCGGCGAGTCTGTGCAGGGCCGGGAGTGCGGCGGCGAGTGCCGTGCGGTCGTCGGCGTCGAGTCCGGCCAGGTGCCGGCGGAAGAGCGCCTCACGGCGGGTGTGCCACTCGTGCAGCCTCTCCACCCCCGCGGGGGTGGGGTACAGCAAGGCGGCACGCCCGTCTCCGGGGTCCTTCTCCCGCCGCAGCAGTCCCTCCGCGACCAGGTGGTTCACCAGCGTGCTGACCGAGTTGGGCGCGAGGCAGAGGCTCCGTGCGGCCGTCGAGACCCGCACGCCGGGCCCGGTGGCCACCAGCCGCAGCAGTTCGGCGTGCGCCCCGCGCAGCCGGGGAGCGGACAAGCCGTTCCACAGTCTGCGCCTGGCGAGCCGCTGGATGCGGGGCAGAAGTCCGGCGAGCTCATCAGAGAGAGCACTCGCCTTCATCCGTCCATTTTAGCTCTGTATGCGAGCTAATGTCATTGAACGCCTGCCCGCGTACCGGCTGCCGACTTCACGCCCCCGTCGCCGTGTTCCGCGGCGCGGGGCTGCGCGGCGGGCTGCGCTCGGTCCGGGAAAGCTCTCGGGATGGGCACCCGTCAGGCCGTCTGCCGGCCCGCACACCCCGAGTACGACCGGCACGCGCACTACCCGAGGCCGGAGTCAGCCCTCCCCGGCACCGGCTTGGCGACGGCCGGCGCCGGAGCCAGTTGCGACCATGCCCAAGGCGAAGTCGACTCCGGACTACCGTTCTCCTCTCTTGGAAGCAGCGCAATTCCAGACCACCGGGTGCTCTTCGGTGAGCAACTTGGCACCCCTCCGCCCTGCAGCCGGAATCTGGAATCACAAAGTGCTACTGAACCTTGATTCGGTGTTGTCGGGGCAGGGCGAGCGCGGTGGTACTCCGATCGTCGCCGTGTCCGGCTGTCGCGTCAGGATGAGGGCGTGGCCGAGAACGAAACGGATCTGCCGGCGTTGCTGCGCGAGCTCGATGATCCGGAGTGGCTGGAGTGGCCGCAGCACTACAACCGCACTGAGACCGCAGCCCGCTTGGGCAATCTGGTGACCAGGCTCCAAGGTGACTTCGCTGTTCGCTGCACGGCTGAGCAGGACACCCAGGAGAGAAGGGTGAGCCGACCCGGGAACTGGCGCGGGTGCGGGCTGCTGCTACCGACCGGCCGTCCACCCTGCTGAGCTCGCTCCCTCCGCCCGCCCGGACAGCCGAGTTGGCCCAGCGGACCCGCCGGGCCGTCGCCGCGGACCGCCGGCGGCGCCGCGAAGCCGCGGCCTCACGCGCCTGCTACGACAAGAAGATCAGCCAGGGCAAGCACGACACCCACACCGCGATATGGGGGACGAAAACTCAGAACATATGGTGCTCATAGACCGCTGGATGGCCGGCGAAGTGGTCAACAATGCCGTCGGTATCAAGATCGTCGGTGGGCCGTTCGTGGGGCGGACCAAGATCACCCTCAGATCAGGACGGGCTACCGCCCGCACGCCTGCGTGCTCGGGGCGGCCGGCGGCATGGACCTTGGAATCCTGCCGCCTGGCACACACAGCTCAGTTCGAGCCCCCGAGACCTCCGCCGGTTGGATCTACCAGTACGCCGGAGCCGACCCAAATACGGCTGACTGCCCCTGACCCACGCCCCCGCCGACGGCCAGACAGCGCCCGTCCGGTGGTTCCCGTCGGGCGGAATTCACGGAGCCGCCTGAGGTGCGGCACCGGAGCTTGGATGAGACCGTGGAGGCAGGGAATCATAGACCGGGAAGCTGCCATCTGATGGGCAGACTCGGGTGAGTGACACGACTCAGCTGGTCGCCTTCCCTCCGGAATTTTCAGCCGGCGCGCTGAAGGGCGAGTCATGAGTGACCGAGCTGCCTACTTCTTCAAGGCCGACCGCTACCTCCGCTACAACATCACCAACGACACAGTCGACGTCGGCCCCACCGAAATCTCCCACAACTGGCCCGCACTCCCCACCGAATTCCAGAACGACCTCGACACGGTCGTCGATTGGGACGAGGCCTGACAAGGGACGGGCGCGAGAGCCGATCGGCTCTCCCTCCACCCGAGCGATGAGACGGCTGACCAGTGCCAACGGGGTCTCCGTGACAGCGGGGCCGGTTTCGGGGCGTCCTGCCAGGTACGGTCGGGCGCCCGCCAGAAGGGCAAGGCCATGACCACGCCGCTGCTCGACTTCGTGAAGCCGCTCCTGCCTGGTGTCTTCGACCGCATCGTCCTTCCGCCCGGGATCAGGCTTCTCCTCGTTCACCTCTCCACGGATCTGCCACTGCCGGCCGGTCCTTCCGCCGCTCCGCTCTCCGGCGACGCACGGGCCACTGCCGACGACTCGGCCGGCGGTTTCGCCCAGCTCTCGATCGACCCGCTCGGCCCGCCGATCCCCTTCGACCTACGCCTGACCGGTCCTTCCGCCGTGCCGTCCGGCTTCCAGCTCGATCTGAAGCCGGCCGACGGCCTGCTTGAGCTTCCGGCGGCCTGTGTGCCGGCCGCGGTCCAGGTCGATGCCGCCGGCCGGCGCACTCTGGTGGCGCAGGCCGGCGGCGGCAGAGTCGCCCTCACGCTCAATGGCGCCGACCCTCTGGCCATCCGCGTCGAGGGCGGTGTCGACTCCCCCGCACAGCAGGGCGTCGTCGTACTCGACGCCGCCGGGCAGGGTCTGGGCACGGTCGGTACCAGCCCGGCCGCATTCCTCCTGGGGACGCAGGGATTCGGTCTCCATCTCCCCGGCGGTCTGGCGGTCGATTCCTCCGCGACCCGCGCACCGGCGCCGGTGACGGACGGGACCGGAGGACCGGCACCCTCCGAGGCGCCGGGCTGGGAGGGGGTCGCGATCCGCCGGGCCGAACTCTTCCTCCCGGAGGCGACTCCCCTCGTGGGCAGCGGTCCGATCCCCGTCGAGCTGGACCTCGGCCTGCCCAACGGCCTGTACGGACGTACGGAAGCGCACGTCCCTGCCGACGGATCACGCCCCGCATTCGACGTCACCGTCGTCTGGGACGATCCCGGCGCGACCTCGCTCGCCTCCACACTGCCGGCCTCGATCGAGATACGCACGGAATGGAACCTGGACCAGGCGACCGCTCCGCCGGGTCTGGGAACCATCGAGTTGCTCGGCGGCCGCCCCCTGCGTGTGACGGGACGGTTCTCGCGCAGGCCCGGGACGAGCGACTTCGACTTCGGCCTGGTGGTCGAGGCCGGTGGCGATCAGGGGCTCCTCTCCGTGACGGGACATGACACCGCCGGGAAGGTCGTCGTCACGGCGGCAGCCCTGGCAACGGCCTTCATGGCGGATGCGGATCCGCCCACCCCCGCTCAGACCTCGTACGACGGTTTCGGCGCGACCCTGCACATGCTGCTGGTCGCCGCTGCCGGACTGAGCGCCTTCCTCGACGACGGTACGGTCGTCCTGCACGACGTAGAGGTGGATGCCGGGCTCGGTTCGGCCGGTACGAAGGTCACCCTGCGGGTGGACTACAGCGTCGACGTCCAGATCAAGACGATCGACCTCGGGTTCATGAGCATCGGCATGAAGCCGAGCGTGCCCATGCGGCTGCGCTACCGCAACGTACGGCTGCTCGTCGACTTCGCCCAGTCCGGCCTTGAGCGCTTCCACCTCTCCTACGGGGAGGCCGACATCGACGTGGAGGATCCGGGCGGCTGGCAGATCCAGTCTCCCGGCACCCTGTCGGACCTCTTCGATGTGCTCGGCAGCCGTTCGGGCCACGGCTCTCAATGGTTCGAGATCGATCTGCGCTTCGCGCTCGACCTCGGTCCGGTCAAGGTCAGCGGGGCAACGGTCCGCGTGACGCTCGGCCCCGGGGGCGCACTCCACCCGGAGGTACGTGGACTTGACGCCGCGCTTGTCCTGCCGGGGCTGTTCGAGGCCCGCGGCAAGGCATCGCTGGGCGCCGGCAAGCTGGACCTCGCCCTGGCCGCCCACATCCTCCCGCTCAACGTCGCCGCGTTCGCCGACCTCAGCTACAAGGACTGCGGTGACGGGGTCAACGAACTGGTCCTCGCGCTGGGCGTCGACCTGCCCGGGCCGGTCCCCCTCGCCAACAGCGGCCTCGGACTCTACGGGCTCGGCGGCATTTTCGGCGTCAACGCCGCGCTGCCCTCCCCCGGCCCGGAGGACGATCCCATCCTCTTCCAGCTGGGGCTGGATCCGTTCGACGCCGGCAGCTACGCCTGCGCCCCCGACGGAAGCGTGTTCGGCCTGGGCGTCGTGGTCGGAACCGCCCCGGACCTCGGCTTCACGTTCAGCGCCAAGGGTGTCGTGGTGATCGGCCTGCCGGACGTCGCGGTCCGGGCAAGCCTTCAGGGCCGCATCCTGTCACCGCGCATACAGATGACCGACAGCCTGGGCCCGCCGGGAGAGGGCGCTTCCTTCATCGGCGCACTCGCCGTCGCCGGAGACGGTGTCACCGTCGCCATGCGGGGCCACTACGAAGTACCCGTCCTGTTCACCCTCGACGTCCCCTTCGGCGCCCGCTTCCCGAACCACGGGCGCGACTGGTACGTCCGGCTCGGCTCGGACGGTCAGCCCGGCCGCGGCCCCGGCCTCATGCAGGCCAAAGTGCTCCCGGACTTCCTGAACATCAACGCGTGGGCGTTCTTCATGGTGGAGGGCGACGGCATCGCACACCTCGGCGGCATTCCGGCACTCTCACCGACCGGGTTCTCGCTCGGCTTCGGAGCCGGATTCACCGCCGTCTACGGCATCCCGCTCATCCACGTCGACATCAGCGCCTCCGTCATCCTCGCCCTCGGCACCCGTCCGCTGCTGCTCGGCGGCGTCGGACACCTCTCGGGGAGTCTGCACCTGGGGCCCGTCTCCATCGGGGCCAGTGCCGAGGTCAGCTTCCTGATCGCCCCCGAACTCGGCGACACCTGGGTGCGGTTCGAGGTGTGCGGTGAGGTCGACCTCTTCTTCTTCAGCCTGGAGGGCTGCGTCACCATCGAACTCGGCCAGAAGGGAACGGCGGTTCCCGACCCGGTCGACTGGCCGCTGGAATCGGTGGCGCTCGCCGATCACCGCTACACCAAACTGGCGGACGCCGTCGGGGCACCGGTCCCACCCCCCGTCGACGGCCTCCCGGTGGTCTGGCCGGACGTCATCCCCCTCCTCCAGTTCACCAACGGCCCGGCCGACGGCCTGCGACCCGGCCCGTTCCACGACAGGCTCGCCTGGAACCCGACCGCGGTCGGCAGCGGCGTCGTCGGGAACGACCGCCTCAGTTACACCTACACCCTCACCTCCGTCGACCTCACCGCCATCGACCCCGCCACCGGGAACGAGACACCGGTCCCAGGTCAGCTCGAGGCCGCCTGGCAGGACATCAGGACCGGCGCCCCGGGCGAGCCCGGCGCACGAGAACTCGCCCTCCTCAGCTGGGAATCGGCGCTCTGGACCCGCAAGCTGGTGGACGGCGCGGTCAATGACCCGAACGATCCCGTTCCCGCCATCGCGCACCGCTGCCGCACGGAGTTCTCCGCACAGCCCGGGTGGGCGCTGGGAAGCCTCGGCAACCGCCACGGCCCCGGCGAGGACTGGAATCTGCCCACCGAGCCCGGACCCGGCCCCTTCTCCTCGGTGTTCGACGTCAGCGTCGCCGCGCAATGGTGGGGCGTGCCGATCGATGACGCGACGGCCGGGTTCTTCCCCTATGTCTTCCCGCTGCGACTCGGCGCGCCCACGGTGTTCGACGAACCGCTGCCGGTGATCGGCCGCGGCTTCGCGGGCGATTTCGCGCTACCTCACGTGGCGGGCCTGCCGCTCGACCGTGACCCGGACGAGAGCGCCCCGGGCATCGGCGAGGTGCCGGTCAGAGCCGTACTCTCGTTCTCCGAGCCGTTGCTCGATCCCTGCCTCGGCCTGCGCCTGCCGGACTGGCCTCCGGGCCGGGCGGACCAGGTGCGGGTCAGCCTGATCGGCCCGGACGGCACAATCCCCTTCCCCGGCACCGGCGCCGAGCCCGTACCCGGCGACGCGGAGGTCCGCAGCTACGCGGCGGAGGGAGGCCCGTACACCGCGATCGTGCTGGAGTACCACGCCGCTCTCGCTCCCGAAGTCCTCGGTGTACGAGCCGTCTCGGTCCGCGCGCAGGGCAACGCGGAGGCGGCCACCCAAGCGGACAGCAGCGCCGGCCAGGCCGCCGCGGCCAAGGCGCACACGGTGACGCCACGTCCCATGCTGTCGCCGGACACCGTCTACCGCATCGACATCGGCGTCGAGGGCCAGGGCCGGCGCGAAGGCGCCACCGGTCCGGTGGTCCCCCACGTGGAGAGCTACTGGTTCCGCACCGCGGACATGTCCGGCCCCGCGCCGAGCAACGGCACGCAGTATCCACAGGGGACCACGTCCGCCCTCGCCCTGCAGCACTACGAGGACTATGTCGCCGCCCCCGCGGTCCTGTTGCGGACGGACCGGTTCGACCCGGCCTATCTGGAGCGCTACGTCCTCTCCTGGATGCCCGAGGACAAGGCCGGCTCCTGGTTTCTCGACGACCCCGTCGGGGTCCAGCTCGAAGTCAGCCACGTGCCGGACCTCGCCGCCGCCTACGACCACGACACGCTCGTCCGCGTCCGCCGTACCGACCCGACCCGGGGTCACCCGGACCCGTTCGAGGAACAGGCCTTCCCCGCCGCCGACATCTGGCAGGCCGGCGTCTCGAACCTCCAGCCGCAGGCCGATCTGCGCCTGTACGGGGCCACGAACACGGCCGGCTCCTGCCCCTATCCGAGGCCGGGAGCGACGCTCGGAGGCCGGCCGGCCCTCCAGCCGCTGTCCGACTACGAGCTCTCCCTGGCCTTCCCCTTCCTGGATTCGGCAGGCTCCGGGCAATCGGGCGGATCGGCGATCCGCGGTGGAGTGTTCACCACCTCCCGTTACACCGGCCCCCACACCCTCCTGGCTGATCTGGGCTTCGTCCCCCCGGGAGCGGAAGGTGGCCACATCACCGGTGATGTGCGGGTGGACCGTATTCCGGTGGCCGTCGGGGACATCACCGCCGACGGCGCCCTGGAACACGCTCTCGCCATGCTGGCTCTCGGCCGCCCCTCCCCCACTCACAAGGGCCGCACAACAGCCCTGTGGACGGACGACGGCGGTACGTGGGTCCTGCACGGAGTGCTGCTGGAAGCTCCCGAACCGATCCACCGTCCCGACTCGCTCGACCTCGTCGACTTCGGCGGCCGGCTGAGGGTGAACAGCCTCGACTGCGGTGGTCAGCCGTTCCCGGGCATCATCCGTTCCGCCTCCGGTGACCGGCTCCTCTTCCTGACCGGGAGCCCCGTCGTGCCCACCGGCCCGCTCACCCTCGCTGTGACCCTGCAGGACGTCCCGTTGGAGGCCGCCACCGTGCCGGTGGACACGGCCCTCAGCTGCCCGGCGCCCCCGGTGCCCGGCTTCGCGAAGGATCTGCCATGAGCCTCGACGTCGCCCCGCCGACACTGTTCCGAGCCAGTGCCATCGCCGCCGCGGGCGTGCCCTGGCTGGCCGACGGATTCCATCTCCGCGTGAAGCTGAACCCGTGGATCGGCTTCCCGATCCACCCCTTCGCTGCCTGGCGGCTGAGGTTCGACGAGGAGTTGACCGAGCTGCCGATCCAGTGGCGCGATGCCTACGGAAACGCGCTGACCGTCCCATTCGACCTGGAGCAGACCGGCGGCTTCGCCGAAGGCTCGCTCTTCGGATACCCCGCAGCCGATCCCTGCATCTGGGCCGAGGTGGACGTCGACGATCGAGGGCTGCGCGTCGACCTGCTGGACGCTCTGCACGCCACTGCCGGGGGCGCACGCGTCCTCGCCACCCGCCGCAGCGCGCCATTCAGGTTCAGCCATACCCGCGTCGCCCGTCTCCAGGTATCCGGTGCGGGAACCGTCAGCACGGCATGGGGCCTGCGACAGACCTCCGTTCTCCAGGAGACGGCGATCGCCGACCGGCCACCGGATCTCGTCTTCGGGCTGCCGCTCCCCCTCGGCCCCTGGTACGCCCCCGACTCGAACACCGATCCGTTGGGCGCCGCGGCGGAACGGGTCGCCCTTGCCGCGCCACGTCGGCTGAACCCGCCGGACAACCCCGCCGGACGGCTCCCCGACGACACCGACCCGGACGCCGAGACCCGCAGAATCGTGGAGCGGATCGCCCCGGAGTACGTCGACCCGTGGCTCCAGAGCGGGTGGTACGACCCAGAGCTCGCTCCGGCGCACGCCACGTTCAGCGACTCCGTCGCGGGCGCCGACAACCGGCCTGTCAAGGCGACCGCCGCCATCACCCCGTCACTCTCGACCATGGCTGTCGACCCGCAGATCGCCCGCTACCTCGGCCTTGCCACCACCGTCCCGTTCTCCGCCACCGCACCGATTCAGCGGGCCAATGTCTGGGTGGTCGCCGGGCGCTGGGCCGTACAGCGGGAGCGCACCCTCCACCCGTCGAGCGATCAGCTCGGCGCTCCGCTCACCCTCGGCGACGTACTCGGGCCACCCGCCTCCGGCGGCTGGGCGGACGGCCTGCTCGACGGTGTGTTCCCGGACGCGCCGCAGCTCATCGGTGACCTCGCCCAACGACCCGGCGGGGAGGACGGACCGTGGTCCGGCGCGACCCTGTTCGCGGTCGCAGTCGCCGCCGGTGACGCCCCGCCCGATCCGCCTGATCCGTTCCAGCTCTCGGCGGCGGAGCCCGGCCAGTGGAACCCCTCCGCCGATCCGGACGACCCCGGCCCGGAGAGCTGGCGACAGCCCGTCTCCCTCGGCGCGCAGCCCGCACGCGGCATGGTCGGCTTCGCCCGCACGGGCCCGGACGGCCCCGTCGCCCTGCACCGCTTCGCACCGCCGCAGGCCCAGGGCTACGTCACCCGGGCCCTGCCGCTCGTACCGAACTGGGCCGCCAACAATCAGCGCGTCGTGGAGGACCGCACGGTTCCGGCGGATCCGGCCGGCGCGAGCTGGCGGGTCTGGGGAGCGGACGAATTCGGCCAGTGGTCCGACGGTGTCGAACTCGGCGTACCGCTGCCCATGCGGCCCGCGCCGCCCGCACCCGTGCTGGAGGCCACGTTCCGCGCCGAGCCGGCCGACGGCTCGACCGGGCCACGCGTGCCCGGCACCCTCCGGCTCCGGTACACCGCGCCCGGTCCCGGTTCCGCCGCACCCGGCAGCCTTCCGATCGTGGAACTCCGCGTCGGTGTCGACGGGGAGCCCCTCGCACCGAGGCCGCTCGATCCCGGCGAAACCGTCGTCCTCGAAGCGACACCAGAGCCCTTCGATGTCGGCGAGCGCCGCAGCGTACGGATCGTCTCCACCTACCTGGACGCGGACGGAACGGCGTCGCCTGCGTCCGAGAACGATTGCGCCGTCCATGACACTCGCGCCCCGCAGGTCGTTCCCACCTCACCGATGGTCCTGTGGGCCGGACAGAAGGACGCGACCGGGTTGGCCGAGCTGGCCCTCCGCTGGCCGCCCCAGCCGCATGCCGACCGGTACCGGATCTATCTCGGCGACGCCCGCCGCCTCGCCGGCGAACTCGGCCTCTCCCTCCCCCTCACCCCGGTCCGGGCGACGCAGGCCCACCCGATCCATCTCGCCGGTGACCAGCTCACAACAAAGAGCGCCTTCACCTTCCTCGGTGAGACCGGGGGCGCCCCGTCCGATGATGGTTTCGTCCACTTCGCCACCCGTATCCCCGGCGGCCTGCGCAGTATCCAGTTCGTCCGCGTGGTCCCTCTCACCGCCGGCGGCGCCGAGGCCGCGTTCCCGTCCTGCGGCCTCGTCCCCATCGCCGTCCCCGTCCAGGACCGTCCGCCGCCGCCGCTCCTGGATGCGCGCACCGATCCGAACCTCGGACTCACCCTGACCCTGCGCGCCCACGGGCTGCGGCCCGAACTGCTCGGTGCCGCACCGGGCAGCACGCCGGAATACCACCTGCGCCGCACCAGTCGTGGCGTTGACGGCCACTACGCCCCCATACATCTGACCGGGTTCCTTTCCGGTCCCGACGCAGACGGCGTCTGGTCGGCGACGGTCAACGTACCGCCGGTCGAACTGGCCCCCTTCGTCCACCGCGTCTGGTATGCGGAGGTCCGCTATCCTGCCGAGCCGGCGCTCCCGCCGGGTGTGGTCGCGCTCCCCGCGGACGGCGGCATCGAGCCTGCATGGAGCACGGTCGGAAGCAGCTCCGAGGGCCTGTGGAGCGAGCCGTCCCTTGCCGCCGAATCGCTGCTGGTCCCACCGGACGGACCGGGAGCACCTGCCGCGCCGGACGTGACGACGGGCGCGGACGGCTCCGTGGCACTGTCGTTGGGCGGTCTGCCGACCGCTCTCCCCGCTGCGGACGCCCCCTACCTGCTGGAGATCTACCGGGGAACGGCCGGCACCCTCGCGGAACAGCAAGCAGTCGTCCCCGTGCTCGACCCCACGCTGTCCTGGACCGACCCCTCGCCGGTCCCGGACGCGCACTTCGACCTCGTCGTTGTCGACCCGATCGGACGCCGCAGCCCGGCGACCCGCGCCCGAGGGGCTGTCGCGTAGTTCCGGCGGACACCCGACGGCGACCGGGGCCCGTCGCCGACCGTAACGATCCGCGAACACATCGGCGTTCCGTTGCCCTGCGCCTCCGTCAAATCCGCTCGCAGTGAGCGCATTTGGAGGAGTCCGGGCGCCGTAAGGGATCCAAGATGCGCTGTTCGCCCTGGAGGAGTTGAGTGGAAGGAGAGGCATCTCAACCATCTCCCCGATTCCTGTGGGAAGGCTCAACCAGGAAAACCGACCGGATCCGTGCCTCTGCCGGTGAGTGACCCGTCAGACCAGGAGGAATCATGGCAACCCGGACGGCGTTCTTCTTCCGTGGCGGCACGTACGTCCGGTACGACGTGAATCCGAGCACCGGTAACGACACCGTCGACCCAGGCAGCTATCCGCGTGACATCGGTGCGGGGTGGGACGCCATGCCCGTCTCCTTCCGCGACAACATCGACGCAGCCGTGACGTGGCCCGATGCTTTCGTCTATTTCTTCAAGGGCAGCACGTACGTGCGCTGGGATGCCACCGACGACACGGTGGACGCAAGCAACTACCCGCGCGATATCGCGGAGGGCTGGACGGCGTTCCCCGCGTCGTTCTGCACAGGAATCGATGCCGCCATCAACTGGGGAGACGGATACGCGTACTTCTTCAAGGGACCGAAGTACATCAAGTACAACATCGGCAACGACACAGTCGACGCAAGCGTCTACCCCCGCGACACCGCCGAGGGCTGGACGGCGTTCCCCGCGTCGTTCCGCACAGGAATCGATGCCGCCATCAACTGGGGAGACGGATACGCGTACTTCTTCAAGGGACCGAAGTACATCAAGTACAACATCGGCAACGACACAGTCGACGCAAGCGTCTACCCCCGCGACACCGCCGAGGGCTGGACACAGCTCGCCGGGGTCGGGTTCACCGACCGCCTGCAGGAGGCGATCGAGTGGCCCCGGGCCGAGGTCACTTCCTTCACCGCCCCGGCAAGCTTCACCGCCTGCGCGACCACCACCGCACCGGCCGTCACAGCCGTACGCACCTTCGACATGCAGGCAGCCATGCGTCAGGCCCATCCATCCCTGTGCGCCTGCGGAGAGTATCGCCAGTACGTGCGAGGCGACTTCTTCGTCGACGGCGAGCGCATCAACTTCATTCTGCAGGACGGCGTGAACGTCCCGCCCGTGGTTCTGCGGCCGCGGCCGGAACCCGGCGCGGCGGACGACAACTTCCGAGAGGACGGCAGACCGGCCTCACAGAACCTCCTGACGCACGTGGACCTGCACTACGGACACCGCCCGCGCCCTACGGCGACGGTGGACCTCAACGACCTCTACCAGCCGTTCCCCCGGCGTACGGGTTGCACGTATACCGGTCGGGATACGCCCAGCATGAAGTCGCCGCAAGGCGCGTTCATTCGCATGGACATAGATTTCCGCGGCCGGGTGATCGATACGTGCAACGGGGGTGCGGTCCTTCAGCAGAACGAGTGGACAGTGACCTGCGAGGTGCCCTGATGAGTGGAATTCCGGACTACCCGCCTCAACAGGCGGGAGACTACTGGGTCCTGCCAACCGTCGACACGGCCGCGGACGGACTCGTAAAACTGCACGTCAGTGTCACGGTGTCCGCCGAGGACAACCTTCAGGATTCGGATCTGCAGGCTGAAGTAACCGCAGGAGAGCGGACGTTGGTGAGGGAAAGCGGTCCCACTCCCGGTCCGCTGACGACCCTGGAGCTGCTGAGCATCAACGCGGTCGGGTTCTTCACCTTCGCCAACCCCGGCAATCCACCGCCGTCCGCGGTAGTGGTGACGGTACGCGGCTCACAGGCATCGTTCGACGTCAGCGGCGGCCAGGCGTGAGGGGCGCTTTCTCATCCGTACGGGGATGATTCCCCGGCCGGCCGGGAACAGCGGGCCCGGGTCGCTGTTGATCACAGCATGAGTCCTGAGGCGCACGAGGGATTCGGACGGGTCGGCATGGTGATCACCACATCCGACGCCCGCACGACTTCGCTGGTCAGGCCCTTCGGTGTGTTCCGGCGGGCATGTCGATGCCGACCTCCGGCATCTCGCACGGCGGCGGGGTTCACGGCGTTGACCGGTGCGGACCCGGCAGAGCGGACCTCGCCGCGGCGCTGTGCGAGGTGGGTGAGGAACGCAGCGGCCGTCTGCGAGCGGCCGGCGCTGTGGACGCACACGAACGGCACGGACGGCTTCGGGCTCTCGGACACGGGCGGCACTTTCCGCCCCGGCAGCCGGTCCGGCCGCCGGGGCGGGCTGGGGGAAGAAACGGCGAGCGGCCAGGGCGACGTAGACCAGGCCGATGAGGACGGGCACCTCGATGAAGGGTCGACGACTCCGGCGAGGGCCTGGCCGGGGTGGCACCGACGATGGCGACGGCGACCGCGGTGGCCAGCTCGAAGTTGTTGCCCGCGGCGGTGAACGCCGGCGTCGTCGCACCCGGGTCGAGCTGGTTGCTTCACTTCGAGGGATCACAACTTCCGGAGTTCAGCCGTCTTCAGGCTCTTCGCGCGGCGGCCGTCCAACCGCATCCCTCACATACCGGACGACCGCCGGCAGTGGCCCGGCGCCGCCCAGGAGGCAGAGAGCCACAAGTGCCCGCACCGGAGGCGACGCCACATCTGTCGGGCCGTCAGCGGCGGAGTTCGGGGGGCAGGGCCGTTCCTGCGTTGTCGGGCGCGACCTGCCTGAAGTGTCCCTCAGCGATGCTGTTGCGGGCGATCTCGTCGAGCCTGGCGGGGACTTCGACCAAGGCGTGGGCGAACAGGGCGGCCAGGCTGTCCGCCACCGGGGACAGCAACTCCACGTTCCCCTGGGGCTGATCGTGTCGCTGGGTTCCCCGACGGTCATCGTTGTCCCAGTACCAGATCGATCCGGCGTCCGGCCCCTTGGTCGCCATGACCAGGGCGCCGCCCTGGACCCACGCGATGGTGAGCAGATCGCCGGTGAAGCGGTCCACGAAGCGCATCGCGACATCGAGCAGGTCGTAGGGGTTGTCCTCGGCATAGAGGTTGAAGAACTGCTGGTCGAGTACGAACCCGTGGTCCATGTGCACGGCCGGGCGGGCCGGCCGCCGCCACTCCCGGTCATCAACGCCCGGTACTGCTGGGGAAGTCGGAAGCGCAGGTACTTGTGCTCCAGGTGGGCCAGATCGCCGTCGGTCAGTGGCCGGCCGGGTTCGAGGGTGATGAGGATGCGCGGCTGCTCGACCGGGCTCCTCAGACCGCGTCGAACCGGCCCTTTTTGTCGATCAGCATGCGCTCACCGTGTCGCGCGGCGTTTTCTCGCCGCACCCGCGACACCACTGGTCCGGCTCAACGACCGGACACGCCAGCGCTGCACGATCCGGGTCGAGCCGCTGCCCGGTGGCTTCGAGGCCGAGTGCATCGAGCCGGGCGAACCAGGTCAGGTCGGGACGGTCGTGGGTAGCGTCATCGCGTCGCGGTCTTCCCGACGGGGTTCTCTGCACGCCCTACCCGGCCTCCGGGTCTCGGCCACGCGCGCGGAGTGAGTGGGCTCCGGGGACGCCATGGCACCCGGACGACGGCATGAACGATTGG
>NZ_JAFMPZ010000138.1 GCF_017353455.1 Streptomyces laculatispora | reverse complement strand
GGTTCCAACCTTACCAGACTCAATTTCGTTCCGTTTCCGGTTCGAATTCGATTTCCAGTGGCCGTTGAAGTGGCCTTGCCTTTCGGCTGATCCGACTTTATCAGAACTTCTGAGTCGGAATTTCCATCCTCTGAGGGAGGCTCGCGGCGCACGAGTGCGCGCGGTGCTTCCCGGTGAGGCGGAGCCGTAAACCTACTGGAGCGGGGCTCCCCGATGCAAATCGGGGGCCCCGCTCCGGAGTTCGCGCCTGTCGGGGTCAGACCTCGACGACGACGGGAAGGATCATCGGACGCCGGCGGTAGGTGTCGGAGACCCACTTGCCCACCGTGCGGCGGACCAGCTGCTGGAGCTGGTGCGGCTCCATCACGCCGTCCTGGGCCGACTTGTTGAGTGCGTCCTGGACCTTCGGTACGACCGCGCTGAAGGCCGAGTCGTCGATGCCTGAGCCCCGGGCCTGGATGTGGGGGCCGCCCACGATCTTGCCGGAGGAGCTGTCGACCACGATGAACACGGAGATGATGCCCTCGTCACCGAGGATGCGGCGGTCCTTGAGAGAGGTCTCGGTGACGTCGCCGACCGAGAGGCCGTCCACGTACACATAGCCCGCCTGGACCTTGCCGACGATCTTGGCCTTGCCGTCGATCAGGTCGACGACCACGCCGTCCTCGGCGATGACGATGTGGTCCTTCGGTACGCCGGTGAGGGCGCCCAGTTCGGCGTTGGCCCTGAGGTGGCGCCATTCGCCGTGGACCGGCATCAGGTTCTTCGGCTTGCAGATGTTGTAGAAGTACAGCAGCTCGCCGGCCGAGGCATGACCCGAGACGTGGACCTTGGCGTTGCCCTTGTGGATGACGTTGGCGCCCCAGCGGGTCAGACCGTTGATCACGCGGTAGACCGCGTTCTCGTTGCCGGGGATCAGCGACGACGCCAGGATGACCGTGTCACCCTGGACGATCCGGATCTGGTGGTCGCGGTTGGCCATCCGGGACAGGGCCGCCATGGGCTCGCCCTGCGAACCCGTGCAGACCAGCACGACCTCGTCGTCCGGCAGGTCGTCGAGGGTCTTGACGTCGACGACCAGGCCCGCGGGAACCTTCAGATAGCCCAGGTCACGGGCGATGCCCATGTTCCGGACCATCGACCGTCCGACGAAGGCGACCCTGCGGCCGTATTCGTGGGCCGCGTCGAGGATCTGCTGGATGCGGTGCACGTGGCTGGCGAAGCTCGCCACGATGATCCGCTTCTGGGCATTGGCGAAGACCGTGCGCAGGACGTTCGAGATGTCCCGCTCGGGCGGTACGAAGCCGGGGACCTCCGCGTTGGTCGAGTCGGAGAGCAGCAGGTCGATGCCCTCCTCACTCAGCCGCGCGAAGGCGTGCAGGTCGGTGAGGCGGCCGTCCAGCGGCAGCTGGTCCATCTTGAAGTCACCGGTGGCGACGGCCATGCCCGCAGGAGTGCGGATGGCGACCGCGAGAGCGTCCGGGATGGAGTGGTTGACCGCGATGAACTCGCAGTCGAAGACGCCGATGCGCTCGCGCTGGCCCTCCGTGACCTCAAGGGTGTACGGACGGATGCGGTGCTCCTGGAGCTTCGCCTCGATGAGCGCGAGGGTCAGCTTGGAGCCGATCAGCGGGATGTCCGCCTTCAGGCGCAGCAGATACGGGACACCACCGATGTGGTCCTCGTGGCCGTGCGTGAGGACGATGCCCTCGATGTCGTCGAGACGGTCCCGGATCGTCGTGAAGTCCGGAAGGATCAGGTCGATTCCGGGCTGCTCCTCCTCCGGGAAGAGCACGCCGCAGTCGACGATGAGCAGGCGGCCGCCGTACTCGAAGACCGTCATGTTGCGGCCGATTTCGCCGAGGCCGCCCAGCGGGGTGACCCGAAGGGCGCCCTTCGGGAGCTTCGGCGGGGTGCCGAGTTCAGGATGCGGATGACTCAAAAGACTCTCCTTACCACACGCGCCACGTACCGCTTGGGCACGTGGCGCGCATGTCATTCGTGCACTTGCTGTTGTCTTGGGGTGTTGCCCTCTTGCGAGTGTTCTTCGCGTATTCAGTTGTGAAGTCTGTGGTTACAGCTGTACCCCACCGGCGGCGAGATCGATCTTGAGCTGCGCCGTTTCGTGTGCGGAGAGTTCCACCAGGGGGAGCCGCAGCGGGCCCGCGGGGAGACCCTGGAGGGTCAGTGCGGCCTTGGTGGTGATCACACCCTGGGTACGGAACATGCCGGTGAAGACGGGCAGCAGCTTCTGGTGGATCTCCGTGGCCTTCTGGACGTCACCGCCCAGGAACGCCTCGACGAGAGCCCGCAGGTCCGGGGTGACGACATGGCCGACGACGGAGACGAGGCCGACCGCGCCGACCGAGAGGAGCGGGAGGTTCAGCATGTCGTCGCCGGAGTACCAGGCGAGGCCCGACTGGGCGATGGCCCAGCTGGCGCGGCCGAGGTCGCCCTTGGCGTCCTTGTTGGCCACGATGCGCGGGTGCTCCGCGAGCCGCACGAGCGTCTCTGTGTCGATCGGCACACCACTGCGGCCGGGGATGTCGTAGAGCATCACCGGCAGGCCGGTGGTGTCCGCGATCGCCGTGAAGTGCCGCAGCAGCCCCTCCTGCGGAGGCTTGTTGTAGTACGGCGTCACCGCGAGGAGGCCGTGAGCGCCGGTTCGCTCGGCCGTGCGGGCGAGCTCGACGCTGTGGCGGGTGTCGTTGGTCCCGATGCCGGCGACCACGTGCGCCCGGTCTCCCACTGCTTCCAGCACAGCCCTTACGAGCTGGTCTTTCTCCGCGTCGCTGGTGGTCGGGGACTCGCCGGTGGTGCCGTTGACGATCAGGCCGTCGTTGCCTGCGTCCACCAGATGGGTGGCGAGCCGCTGTGCGCCGTCGAGGTCGAGTGCGCCGTCCGCCGTGAAGGGCGTGACCATAGCGGTGAGGACCCGCCCGAAGGGGGTCTGCGGAGTGGAGATCGGAGCCATGGGTAACACGCTACTCGTTGCTCGGCGCGCAGTGTCCCCTCGGGGGGACAAGCGATAGGAGCCCGGCACTGCCTGCTCGGGGGTTCAAGCAGTGCCGGGTCCGTTTGATCAGCCTAGATGAACTTCACGAAACGCCGCAATACGGACACCGCCTATGGAGCGACGCGTCCATTCTTGTTGAACGCTGCATGGGTCAGCGGCATGAGCCCCGCCCAGTGCGCCTCCATCTGCTCGCCGACCATTTCGATCTCGCGCTGCGGGAAGGACGGGACCTTCGCCAGCTCGTGCTGGGTGCGCAGGCCGAGGAAATGCATCAGCGAGCGGGCGTTGCACGTGGCGTACATCGAGGAGAACAGGCCGACCGGGAGAACCGCGCGGGCCACCTCGCGGGCCACGCCTGCGGCGAGCATCTCCTGGTAGGCCTCGTACGCCTGGAGGTACGAGTCCTCCATGACGCGGCCGGTGAGCTCCTGCTGGGCCTCGGTGCCCTCGACGAACTCGTACTTGCCGGGACGCCCCTGCTGGACGAGCTTGCGGGACTCCCCCGGAACGTAGAAGACCGGCTCCAGCTCCCTGTAGCGGCCCGATTCCTCGTTGTACGACCAGCCGACGCGGTGCCGCATGAACTCGCGGAAGACGAAGATCGGGGCGCTGATGAAGAAGGTCATCGAGTTGTGCTCGAACGGGCTTCCGTGCCGGTCCCGCATCAGGTAGTTGATGAGCCCCTTGGAGCGCTCAGGATCCTTGGTGACCTCCTCCAGTGACTGCTCACCGGCCGTGGAGACACGGGCGGCGAAGAGCACATCGGAGTCGCCTGCGGCATGTTTCACCAGGTCAACGGTGACATCGCTGCGGAAGCTGGGCTTTGCGGGCTCGGGGGTCTCGGTCACCGGCGGGGTCCTTCCAATGGCGTCGCTCGGGCGGCGCCCACTCTACGGGCCGCCACTGACAACGCCGTCGGCACCGCCCGTTCGAGGATTCTTTCGACCAATTCGGCGATTCGGGGCACCGATCGGGCTCGCCATACGTCTGACTCTGTAGCACCACTCGAAACAGAGTTCAAGGAGAGTTTCCTCATGTTCCGCCGGCGTGAAGCCGTCCCGTTCTCTTTCGTGGCCGAGGCCGACCGATTCCGCAGCAACGTCACACCGCCGCCCCGGGAGCGCACCACCGTCTCCGAGCTTGCGGCCCGCAGCCTCGTCGGGTTCGCCGTGATCGCAGGGCTGGCCGGATCACTGCTGCTCGGCCTTCCCGCCCTGGCACCCGTTCAGTCCCCGTCGCACAGCCAGCAGACCGAGGCAGCACCGGGGCACTGACTCGTACGGGCCCCCTGGGTGGTACGGCCGGTCACCCCCTCGGTAGCCTCACCGGGCACAGCAATCGAGCGTGCTTGTGAGTGAGGATCAGTCGTGCCCCTGCCCTTCCTGACGGCCGACCGGGCGTTCGACGCGAGCGCTGAGGATGTCGCGCTGCCGTTCGACGACCACGACAGCTGGCGGCGTCCCTACCGCCCCGGACCGTGGCGGGTCGCTGCTGCGGCCGCCCTGCTGCTGCTCGCCTCGTTCATCCTGTTCGCGGGGATGATCATCGCGTTTACCGGGGGCCTGCCCGCGGCGGGGGCATGTCTCGCGCTCGCCCTCGCGGTGATCATCTGTGCCCTGCGGATGCTGCGGATCGGCGCGTGGGTGAGCCGGCACGGCGTGCGCCGCGTCGGCTTCTTCCGGACGACGACCGTGCCGTGGAACCGTGCCACGGCAGTCCGTACGGTGCAGCAGCCGGTGAAGTGGCTCGGGTTCCCCCGGACGGTTCAGGGCCAGGCCCTGATCGTCGTACGCAGGGGTGGCGACGCGGTGCCGCCGCTGCTCACGGACTCCAACGCGGACTTCCTGACGCGGGGCGAGGCGTTCGACCGGGCTGCCGACACGATTGAGGCGTGGGGGGACGAGTACCGGCAGCAGTAGGCGTCGCCGTCCGGTGGCTGAGGGTGACCTCAGCCACCGGACGGCTTTTTTATGTCCTCAAACGCCGGACGGGCTGGAGGTGTCTGCCTGGCTTGAGGCGCCTGCGGCGCGGCTGCGCAGGGCGATGGCCCGTTGCATGGCCTTGCGGGCCCGCGGGGTGTCCCGGGCGTCCTGATAGGCGACGGCCAGGCGGAACCAGCAGCGCCAGTCGTCCGGCGTGTCCTCCGTCTCCGCCTGCCGGCGGACGAACGCCGCGTCGGCGGAGTCGCGGTCGATGCGGCCGCTCGGGGTGCGGGCCAGGTCGTCGACCGGCAGCCCGCCCTCCGCGTCGAGTTCGGCGGCCAGGGCGTTGGCCCGCCGGACGAACTGGGTGTTCTTCCAGAGGAACCAGATGCCGATCAGCGGCAGGATCAGCACCGCGACCCCGAAGGTCACCGTGAGCAGCGTGCCGTGCCGGATGAGCAGGACGCCACGGCTGCCGGCCAGGAGGAAGTAGAAGACCAGGACGGCAGCGGTGACGGTGTACGTGATCTTTGCGCGCATGGCGGTGGGCTCAGTCAGTTCAGGTCGAGGAAGTTTTCCAGGCCGAACGTGAGGCCCGGAGCGGTCGGCACGCGGCGTGCACCGAGCAGGATGCCCGGCATGAAGCTGCTGTGGTGCAGCGAGTCGTGCCGGATGGTGAGGGTCTCGCCCTCGCTCCCGAGCAGCACCTCCTGGTGGGCGAGCAGACCGCGGAGCCGGACCGAGTGGACCGGGATTCCGTCGACGTCCGCCCCGCGCGCCCCGTCCAGTGCCGTCGTGGTGGCGTCGGGCTGGGGTGCGCTGCCCGCCTCGCGGCGCGCCGCGGCGATGAGCTGGGCGGTGCGGGCCGCGGTGCCGGAGGGGGCGTCGGCCTTGTTCGGGTGGTGGAGCTCGATGACCTCGACCGACTCGAAGTAGCGTGCGGCCTGCTGGGCGAACTTCATCGTGAGAACCGCGCCGATGGAGAAGTTCGGCGCGATGAGCACACCGGTCTCCGGTGAGCCGGAGAGCCAGGTGTTCAGCTGCGCGAGCCGTTCGTCGGTCCAGCCGGTGGTGCCGACCACCGCGTGGATGCCGTGCCGGATGCAGAAGTCGAGATTCTCCATCACCGACGCCGGGGTGGTGAGCTCGACGACGACCTGGGCGCCGGTGTCCAGGAGGGTCTCCGGCTTGTCGCCGCGGCCGAGTGCGGCCACCAGCTCCAGGTCGTCGGCGGCCTCGACGGCTCGTACCGCCTCGGAGCCGATACGGCCCCTGGCACCGAGAACGGCTACGCGCAGCTTGCTCATGCTTACTTCTTTCGGGTGACGAGGTGGCTAGGCGACTGACTCGTGCAGACGGTCCGCCTGCTTGTCCTTGAGCGGGCCGATGACCGACAGCGAGGGGCGGTGTCCGAGGACCTCGCCCGCCACCGACCGGACGTCGTCCGGCGTGACCTGTGCGATTCGGGCCAGCATGTCGTCGACCGACATCTGCTCGCCCCAGCACAGTTCGCTCTTGCCTATGCGGTTCATCAGCGCGCCGGTGTCCTCCAGGCCGAGGACCGTGGACCCGGAGAGCTGGCCGATGGCGCGGCTGATCTCCTCGTCGTCCAGTCCGTCCGACGCGACGCGGTCGAGCTCGTCGCGGCAGATCTTGAGGACGTCGTGCACCTGGCTCGGGCGGCAGCCCGCGTACACGCCGAAGAGGCCGCAGTCGGCGAAGCCCGAGGTGTACGAGTACACGCTGTAGGCGAGGCCGCGCTTCTCCCGTACCTCCTGGAAGAGGCGGGAACTCATTCCGCCGCCGAGGGCGGTGTTGAGTACGCCGAGCGCCCAGCGGCGCTCGTCGGTGCGGGCCAGTCCCGGCATACCGAGGACGACGTGGGCCTGCTCGGTCTTGCGGCCCAGCAGTTCGACCCGGCCCGCGGTGCGCAGCGTGCGGGAGCCCTCGCGCGGCGGCGTGGGGACGGCGTCCGTGCGGGACAGCGCGCCGGCCCGCTCGAAGGCCCTGCGGACCTGGCGGACGACCGTGGCGTGGTCGACGTTGCCCGCTGCCGCGACGACGAGGTGCGTGGGGTCGTAGTGCTTCTTGTAGAAGCGGGCGATCTGGCCGCGGTTCAGCGCGTTGATCGTGTCGACCGTGCCGAGGACCGGGCGTCCCAGCGGGGTGTCGCCGAGCATGGTGTGCGCGAACAGGTCGTGCACGCAGTCGCCCGGGTCGTCCTCCGTCATCGCGATCTCCTCAAGGATGACGCCGCGTTCGGCGTCGACGTCCTCAGGGGCGATCAGCGAGCCGGTCAGCATGTCGCAGACGACATCGATGGCCAGCGGCAGGTCCGTGTCGAGGACCCGCGCGTAGTAGCAGGTGTACTCCTTCGCCGTGAAGGCGTTCATCTCGCCGCCGACCGCGTCGATGGCGGAGGAGATGTCCAGGGCGCTGCGCTTGCCGGTGCCCTTGAAGAGGAGGTGCTCGAGGTAGTGCGTCGCGCCGTTCAGGGTCGGGGTCTCGTCGCGTGATCCGACGTTGGCCCAGATCCCGAAGGTGGCGGAGCGTACGGAGGGCAGGGTCTCGGTGACGATCCGCAGGCCGCCGGGAAGTACCGTGCGGCGGACCGTTCCGATGCCGTTGGTGCCCTTGAGAAGCGTTTGGGTACGGGCGACGGCCCGCGCCTCCGAGGAGGTGCGGGCCGTCGTCACGGAACTACGGGACGTCACTTGGCGGCGTCGTCCTTCTTCTCGTCCTCTTCACCCTCGACGACCGGGATCAGCGAGAGCTTGCCGCGGGAGTCGATCTCGGCGATCTCGACCTGGACCTTGGCACCGACGCCGAGCACGTCCTCGACGTTCTCCACGCGCTTGCCACCGGCGAGCTTGCGGATCTGCGAGATGTGCAGCAGGCCGTCCTTGCCGGGCATCAGGGAGACGAACGCACCGAAGGTGGTGGTCTTGACGACCGTACCCAGGTAGCGCTCGCCGACCTCCGGCATGGTCGGGTTGGCGATCGCGTTGATCGTGGCGCGCGCGGCCTCGGCCTGCGAGCCCTGCTGGGCACCGATGTAGATGGTGCCGTCGTCCTCGATCGTGATGTCGGCGCCGGTGTCCTCCTGGATCTGGTTGATCATCTTGCCCTTGGGGCCGATGACCTCACCGATCTTGTCCACCGGGATCTTGACGGTGATGATCCGCGGGGCGTTCGGGGACATCTCGTCCGGGACGTCGATGGCCTCGTTCATCACATCGAGGATGTGGAGGCGGGCGTCACGGGCCTGCTTCAGCGCGGCGGCCAGGACCGAGGCGGGGATGCCGTCGAGCTTGGTGTCGAGCTGGAGCGCGGTCACGAACTGCTTCGTGCCGGCGACCTTGAAGTCCATGTCACCGAACGCGTCCTCCGCACCGAGGATGTCGGTGAGGGCGACGTAGTGGGTCTTGCCGTCGATCTCCTGCGAGATCAGGCCCATGGCGATACCGGCGACGGCGGCCTTGAGGGGCACACCGGCGTTCAGCAGCGACATGGTGGAGGCGCAGACCGAGCCCATGGACGTCGAGCCGTTGGAGCCCAGCGCCTCGGAGACCTGGCGGATCGCGTAGGGGAACTCCTCGCGCGACGGCAGCACCGGCACGATGGCGCGCTCGGCGAGCGCGCCGTGGCCGATCTCGCGGCGCTTGGGCGAGCCCACGCGGCCGGTCTCACCGACGGAGTACGGCGGGAAGTTGTAGTTGTGCATGTAGCGCTTGCGGGTCACCGGGGAGAGGGTGTCCAGCTGCTGCTCCATACGGAGCATGTTGAGGGTGGTGACGCCCAGGATCTGGGTCTCGCCACGCTCGAAGAGCGCCGAGCCGTGCACGCGCGGGATGGCCTCGACCTCGGCGGCGAGCGTACGGATGTCCGTGACGCCGCGGCCGTCGATGCGGACCTTGTCCTTGATGACGCGCTCGCGGACCAGCTTCTTGGTCAGCGCGCGGTAGGCACCGGAGATCTCCTTCTCGCGGCCCTCGAAGGCCGGAAGGAGCTTCTCGCCCGCGATCTCCTTGATGCGGTCGAGCTCCGCCTCGCGCTCCTGCTTGCCGGCGATGGTGAGCGCCTTGGCGAGCTCGGTGCTGACGGCCTTGCTGAGCGCCTCCAGGACGTCGTCCTGGTAGTCGAGGAAGACCGGGAACTCACCGGTGGGCTTGGCAGCCTTGGCGGCGAGGTCGGACTGGGCCTTGCAGAGCGCCTTGATGAAGGGCTTCGCGGCTTCCAGACCGGCGGCGACGACCTCTTCGGTCGGGGCCTCGGCGCCGTCCTGGACGAGCTGGATGGTCTTCTCGGTGGCCTCGGCCTCGACCATCATGATCGCGACGTCGCCGTCCTCCAGGACGCGACCGGCGACGACCATGTCGAAGACGGCGTCCTCGAGCTCGGTGTGCGTCGGGAAGGCGACCCACTGGCCCTTGATCAGGGCGACGCGGGTGGCGCCGATGGGGCCGGAGAAGGGCAGGCCCGCCAGGATCGTGGAGGCGGAGGCGGCGTTGATCGCGACCACGTCGTACAGGTGGTCGGGGTTGAGCGCCATGATCGTCTCGACGATCTGGATCTCGTTGCGCAGGCCCTTCTTGAAGGAGGGGCGCAGCGGCCGGTCGATCAGGCGGCAGGTGAGGATCGCGTCCTCGGAGGGGCGGCCCTCCCGGCGGAAGAAGGAGCCGGGGATCTTGCCGGCGGCGTACTGCCGCTCCTCGACGTCCACCGTGAGGGGGAAGAAGTCGAGCTGGTCCTTGGGCCGCTTGGAAGCGGTGGTGGCCGACAGCACCATGGTGTCGTCGTCCAGGTACGCGACGGCGGAGCCGGCGGCCTGCTTGGCCAGGCGGCCCGTCTCGAAGCGGATGGTGCGGGTGCCGAAGGTTCCGTTGTCGATAACGGCCTCGGCGTAGTGGGTCTCGTTCTCCACTAGTGATTTCTCCATACTCGTCGTCTTTCGTCCTGTCGCCCGTGTGGCGCAGGACGGTGCGGAGAGGCGCACCGGGTGTGCGGGGCCGGTCTTCGATCGAAGCTCCCGGGCGTTGTCCCGGGGGCCACTACCGAGGACCGGCGGCGGCCGTGGGGCGCGCCTCTCCTCGTCTGGATGTTGTACGTCCAGGTTACTGAGCTTGACCCCAGTCCCGCACGTACGGCAAAGGGAGCGGCCCCCTGGATGTGGGCACCGCTCCCTTTCACAGCGTCTTTACTTGGCGCCGCCGGCCGCGCCACGGCGGATGCCGAGGCGGTCGACGAGCGCACGGAAGCGCTGGATGTCCTTCTTGGCCAGGTACTGCAGAAGGCGGCGACGCTGGCCGACCAGGATCAGCAGACCACGACGGGAGTGGTGGTCGTGCTTGTGCGTCTTGAGGTGCTCCGTCAGGTCCGAGATGCGGCGGGAGAGCATGGCCACCTGAACCTCGGGGGAACCGGTGTCGCCCTCCTTCTGCGCGAACTCGGTCATGATCTGCTTCTTCGTAGCGGCGTCGAGCGGCACGCGGTACTCCTCTAGGTGTTCGATGCGCCCACGAGTGCCCCTGGTCTTGATCTCAGGGGAGCTTGAGTGACTCGGGAGCGAAGGTCCGATGAGCGCAGCTCCCAGAGCGAACCGGGAACGCGTACACAAACGGCCACAGCCAGACTACCAGCCGTTCGGAGCGGCCCCGACGGGCCTCAGCCCGTGAGGGCCCTGGCCCTGGCGAAGACGTCGAGGACGGCCAGGCAGAGCGGGACCAGGGAAAGCAGGAGCGCGCTCTCGGCCAGGTCCAGGAGCCGGCCCCAGAACGGGGAGAGGCCCTTGCGCGGCACGATCAGGGCGACCGCGACGAGCAGGGCGGCGCCGGCGGCGACGGCTGCGCAGAGCCACATCGTACGGAGGTCGAGGGAGCCGCGGTCGCCGTACCGGGTCAGCTCGTCCAGCAGGTCGGCGGGCGGGTTCAGCGCGAGGCCGAGGATGAGCAGGGCGATCGCGCCGACGCCCCCCGCCAGCAGGCAGACGATCTGCGAGGTGTAGCGGAAGAGCCGGGCGCGCAGCAGCAGCGCGAGTCCTGCCGACAGGGCGAGCAGCCGGCCCCAGGGGCTGTCGGAGAAGCCGAGTACGGCGGCGGCCGCGACGACGAGGGCCGCGCACCCGCCGGCCAGGCCGAGCAGCAGCTCGTGGCCGCGGCGGGCCCGGTCCGCGATGCCGTCGGCGTCGACGGGCGGGCCCGGGGTGCCGGGCGCGGCGTCCGGGGAGCCGAGAGGGTCCCCGTAGCCGCCCGGGGCGGAGCGCGGTGCGTCGTATCCGATGGGCAGCCGGGCGAAGCGGGCGGAGAGGCCGGGAAGGAAGGCGACGAGTCCGAGGCCGACCGGGGCGCAGACGGCGGCGGCCCTGGTGGCGGAGGTCTCGGTGAGTATCGCGGCGAAGGCCGCCAGGGTGCCGGCGGTGGCGAGGAAGGCCGTCGCGACGAACGGGGCGTCGCCGCTGGGGGTCAGGGCGACCAGCACGACGGAGGCGATCAGTACGGCGACGCAGCCGAGCAGGAACTGCAGCCTGCCGGGTCCCTGGCCGGCGTCCGGCCCGATGACGCCGGAGCCGGCGACGAGGACGAGGGGCAGGGCTCCGAGGCCGGCCGCGACGGCGGCGGCGCGGTCCGCGTAGACCCGGGCGCGTACCCCCGCGAAGGCGGTGAGCAGCACTCCCGCGGCGCCGGCGACGATGCCGGGCAGGCCGTGCGTGTCGTGGCGGACCGGGTCGGCGGACCAGAGGACGAAGCCGAGCAGGACGAGGAGCAGGACGGCCCCCGCCAGGCCCGCGCCGCGCAGCAGGTCGTCGCTCCAGAGGTGGCGGTCGCGGCTGACGGCCGAGGCGACGGCGTCGGAGACGTCGTCGAAGACGGCGGGCGGCAGGGAGTGGGCGAAGGGGCGCAGCAGCAGGAGTTCGCCGTCGAGGACCTGCTGGGCGGCGAGGGTCCGGGCGCCGTCGAGGACCGTACCGTCGCGGCGTACGAGGTGGTGTCCGGTGGGGGTGCCGGCCGCCTGGGTCCGGCCGGTGAGGCGGAGGATCTCGGGGTAGACGTCGGCGACGGCGATGTCCTCGGGCAGCGCGACGTCGATCCGGCTGTCGGGCGCTACGACAGTGACACGGCAGAAGCCGGTCGCCGCAGTCGTACTCACGTGTCTGGTCCCCCTGATTCGCGGTTGCGCACCGTGCGCGCGCAACCCTACCGGGAGGGGGAAAGGGGCCTCGGCACGTAGGATCACCGTCGCGCGGAGGACAAGTCCGCGAGCAGAGGCAGCCATTGGGGCGCCGGTGCGGATCCACCCGGCCCTTCGCCCGTCCGCACTGAGGGATTGATGTTCCGGTGAGCCAGATCGTCGTGAAACGACCGCCGCGGTCCCTGCCGCCGGAAGTCCCCGCGGACGAGCTGACGTTGACGGCCCCACCCGAACTGCCGCGCGGGCAGCGGGAGGGCCTGCTGATGCAGCTTCTGCCGGTGCTGGGCATGGGCTCGTCGGTGGTCTTCTTCTTCTCGCCGCAGGCTCCCCCGTTCATGCGGATCATGGGTGTGCTGATGCTGGTGTCGACCGCCGGCATGGCCGTCGCGCAGCTGGTGCGTCACCGGCGGGGTTCACAGGGGCAGTTGGCGGATGTCCGGCGTGACTACCTCAAGTACCTGGCGAGGACGCGGATGGTGGTGCGCGGGACCGCGCGTGCCCAGCGGGACGCGCGGTTGTATCTGCACCCGGCTCCCGAGCAGCTGTGGTCGGTGGTCGCCGAGGGCGGCCGGGTGTGGGAACGGCGGATCGGCGACGAGGACTTCGGCGAGGTGCGGCTGGGGCTCGGGAGGCAGCGGCTGGCGACGCCGCTGTCGGCGCCGGACACCGCTCCGCCGGATGAGCTGGAGCCGCTGTGCGCGGGCGCGATGCGGCGTTTCCTGGCGGTGCACGGCTCGTTGGACGGGCTGCCGGTGGCCGTCTCGATGCGGGCGTCCTACCGTGTGACGGTGTGCGGCCCGGCGGAGTCGGCGCAGTCCGCGGCACGGGCGATGGTGGCCCAGCTGGTGGCGCTGCACTCCCCCGAGGATCTGGTGGTCGCGGTCGTGGCGGGACCCGGTGCGGTGGCGCGCTGGGAGTGGACCAAGTGGCTGCCGCACGTGCAGGTGCCCGGTCAGGTCGACGGGGCCGGCTCGAAGCGGCTGTTCGGGAACGGTCTGGGTGAGCTGGAGCCGTTGCTGGCGAACCGGCTGGAGGGGCGGCCGCGGTTCGGCCGCGAGGCCCGGCCGCTGCTGGACAGGCCGCACGTCGTGGTGGTCCTGGACGGCGCCGCGGTGCCGCCGGACTCGCGGTTCGCCGCGGCCGAGGGGCTGCAGGGCGTGACGATCGTCGAGGTGGTGCCGGGCGAGCCCGACAGGCCGCGCAACGGTCTGTCCGTGCTGGCGCGGCCCGGCCTGCTGCGGCTGGAGTCCGGTGCGGGGCCCGCGGGCGAAGGGGTGCCGGACGGCATCTCGCTGCCGGCGGCCGAGGCGCTGGCCCGGCAGCTGGCGCCGCTCAGGATGGGCGGGGGCGAGGACGACGAACCGCTGCTGGCCGATCTGGACTTCACCGATCTGCTGGATCTGGGTGACGCGGGTTCGGTCGACGTGGCGCGCGGCCGGCGGCCGCGGTCGGACTCCGAGCGGCTGCGGGTGCCGATCGGGGTCGGCGAGGACGGTCTGCCGGTGATGCTGGACCTCAAGGAGTCGGCGCGGGACGGCATGGGGCCGCACGGGCTCTGTGTCGGTGCGACGGGTTCCGGGAAGTCGGAGCTGCTGCGGACGCTGGTGCTGGGGCTCGCGGTCACGCACCCCTCCGAGACGCTGAACTTCGTGCTCGCGGACTTCAAGGGCGGTGCGACGTTCGCCGGGATGTCGCACCTGCCGCATGTGGGCGCGGTCATCACCAACCTGGCCGATGACCTGGCGCTGGTCGACCGGATGGGCGACGCGATCCGGGGTGAGCTCCGGCGCCGCCAGGAGCTGCTGCGCTCGGCGGGCAACTACGCGGGAATCCACGACTACGAGAAGGCGCGGGCGGCGGGTGCGGCGCTGGAGCCGCTGGCCTCGCTGATCCTGGTCATCGACGAGTTCTCCGAACTGCTCACCGCCAAGCCCGACTTCATCGACATGTTCATCCAGATCGGCCGGATCGGCCGTTCGCTGGGGGTGCACCTGCTGCTGGCCTCGCAGCGGCT
This sequence comes from Streptomyces laculatispora, assembly GCF_017353455.1. GTDB lineage: Bacteria > Actinomycetota > Actinomycetes > Streptomycetales > Streptomycetaceae > Streptomyces > Streptomyces laculatispora. The sequence continues at coordinate 2,826 of NZ_JAFMPZ010000138.1, read as the reverse complement.
GGAGGAGGGAAAGCTGCGGGGTCTGGAGACGTATCTCTCGTACCGGATCGGGCTGCGCACGTTCTCGGCCGCGGAGTCGCGCACGGCGCTGGGGGTGCCGGACGCCTACCACCTGCCGTCCGTGCCCGGCTCCGGCTACCTCAAGACCGGTACGGACGAGATGACGCGGTTCAAGGCGGCGTACGTGTCGGGGGCGTACCGCACCGGCGGTTCCGCTCTGCCCGCGGGACGGCTTCCGGCCGAGCGGCGGGCCGCGGTCTTCAGCGCGCTGCCGGTGCCGGTGGACCACGCGGCGCCGGACCCGGGGCCCGCACCGGCGGCCGCCGAGGACGACGCGCTCGCCGACACCGTCCTCGATGTGATCGTGCGGCGGCTGGAGGGGCAGGGGCTCCCCGCCCACCAGGTGTGGCTGCCGCCGCTGGACCGGGCGCCGACGCTGGATCAGCTGCTGCCGGGGCTCGCCGCGTCCGACGGCCGCGGGTTCACCGCCACGGGGTACGGCCGGCCCGGCGGGCTGACCGTCCCCCTCGGTCTGGTCGACAAGCCGTTCGAGCAGCGGCGCGAGGTGCTGCACCTGGACTTCTCCGGCGCGGCGGGGCACCTGATGGTGGTCGGCGGTCCGCGGTCCGGCAAGTCGACGCTGCTGCGTACGCTGATCACGTCGTTCGCGCTCACCCACACCCCGCGCGAAGTGCAGTTCTACGGAATCGACTTCGGTGGCGGGGGACTCGCCTCGCTGGCGGACCTGCCGCATGTCGGGGCGATGGCCTCGCGGCTGGACCCGGAGCGGGTGCGGCGTACGGTCGCCGAGGTGGCGGGGGTGCTGGCCGGGCGCGAGGAGTTCTTCCGCGCCCACTCCCTCGACTCCGTCGCGGCCTACCGGCGCAGGCGCGCACTCGATGAGCTGCCCGGCGAGGCGTGGGGCGACGTGTTCCTGGTCATCGACGGCTGGAGCGGGCTGCGGACCGAGTACGAGGGGCTGGAGCAGGTCGTCACCGACATCGCCGCGCGCGGCCTCGGCTACGGCGTCCATGTCGTGCTGTCGGCCGCCCGCTACCTGGAGGTGCGCGCCGCGCTGAAGGACCAGATCCTCGGGCGGCTCGAACTGCGGCTCGGCGATGTCATGGACTCCGAGTTCGACCGCGGGGTCGCCGCCCGGGTTCCGGCCGGGGTGCCCGGCCGTGGCCAGGTGGCGGAGAAACTGCACTTCATGGGTGCGCTGCCGCGTATCGACTCGGTGGCGGGCGCGGCGGATCTGGCCGACGGCACGGCCGCGCTGACCGCGGCGGTGCGGGCGGGCTGGACGGGTGCGCCGGCCCCGGCCGTACGGCTGCTGCCGCGCAGGCTGCCCGCGGATCAGCTGCCGAAGGGGTTCGAGTTCCCGGACCGGGGCATCGCGATCGGTATCGACGAGACGGAACTGGAGCCGGTGTTCGTCGACTTCGACACCGATCCCTTCTTCCTGGTCTTCGGCGAGAGCGAGTCGGGGAAGACCAATCTGCTGCGTCTGATCGCGAAGCAGATCGCGGAGCGCTACTCCCCCGACGAGGCCAGGTTCGTCGTCGGCGACTACCGGCGGTCGCTGCTGGGCGCGCTGCCGGAGAGCCATCTGCTGGAGTACGCGCCGACGGCGAGTGCGATGCGGATGCACATGGAGGCGCTGGCAGGTGTGTTCGCGCGCAGGCAGCCCCCGGCGGATGTCAGTCCGCAGCAGCTGCGCGACCGCAGCTGGTGGACCGGTCCGCGGATCTTCGTCGTCGTCGACGACTACGACCTGGTGGCGACGGGCGCGGACAGTGTGCTGGCCCCGCTGACGGAGTACCTGCCCTTCGCCCGGGACACCGGGGTGCGTTTCGTCATCGCGCGCAGTTCGGCGGGGGCCTCGCGCTCCATGTACGAGGCGTTCATGCAGCGGATCAAGGAGCTGGGCGCGCAGGGGGTGGTGCTGTCCGGCGATCCGGCCGAGGGCGATCTGATCGGGTCGGTGCGCGGACGGCCCATGCCGCCGGGGCGCGGGTACTTCGCCACCCGGCGCCGGGGGAACCCGCTGGTGCAGACCGGGCGGCTGCCCGGGCGAGGCTGACGCGGCGCGGTGCATGAGAGCACACAACCGTGCCGCGCGCTGCGAAATGGCTGACCGGATCCCTCGTCGGCACGGGCCCTGTACGGTGCCGTGCAGAGCCACCGTACGGAGAGGAACCCTTGACGATGGGCACGCAGGCGGAGAAGGACGAGCTGTACGCACTCGACATCTCGGGGGTGGAATGGCTGAGTGCGCCCGGCACCGAAGAGGCGGAGGAGCGGGTCGAGATCGCGCATCTGCCGGGCGGGGCGGTGGCGATGAGGTCCTCGCTGGATCCGGAGACCGTGCTGCGGTACACCGAGGCCGAGTGGCGTGCCTTCGTACTGGGCGCCCGGGACGGCGAGTTCGACCTCACGTAGCGAAGCGGCGGGGCAGCGGCGGGGCACGGTCGCGCTCGCAGTCGCGGTACGCACAATGGGCACGTTCGGGTGAACGTGCCCATTGCCGTGTGTGCCCGCCGTGAGTGTCCGCCGGGTCCGCGCGACCGGTGGTCAGTACGCCTCGGTGAACAGGCGGGAGGACTTGAGGTCCGTGAAGCGGTAGTGGTCCTTGCCGGACTCGACGATCCTCGCCACCTGCTCCAGGCGGCGCTTCATGTCGTCGGCCCTGCCCCGGTACTTGTTCTGGAGCGTCACGTACTCGCTGTGCGCCTCACCGTCCCAGGTGTCGGTGACGACCTTGAGCGCGGTGTCCATCTCTTCGAGGTCGCGGCAGATGTTCTGGGACACCGCGCTCAAGGTCGT
>NZ_JAFMPZ010000137.1 GCF_017353455.1 Streptomyces laculatispora | reverse complement strand
TCCGCGTCCTGGACCCGGACGCGGATGCCGGGTGCGGACGCGCTGAGGGCGGCGATCGCGGGGGCGAGGACCAGTCCGATGCCGGTGGCGAACGCGGCGACCGTGACCGTACCGGCGTCACCCGCGCCGTAGGCGGCGAGCTCCGCCTCCGCCCGCTCCAGCTGGGCCAGCACCGCGTTGGCGTGGGTCAGCAGGATCTCCCCGGCGGCCGTGAGCCTGGCCCCTCGCGCGTTGCGCTCGACCAGCCGGTGCCCGGTCTCCTGCTCCAGCGCGGCCAGCTGCTGGGAGACTGCGGAGGGGGTCAGGTACAGCGCGGCGGCCGCGGCGGTCACCGTGCGGTGATCCGCCACCGCACGCAGAATGCGCAGCCGCCGTGCATCGATCATGTGCCCTATTGTCCCAGGTCGCGCAGGGTGTCCGGGACGCCCTGCGCGACGGGGCCTACTCCCCCAGGGCCGCCCGCGCGTCGACGAACGCGTCGACCGCACGGTTGACGTCCGCCGTGGAGTGCGCGGCGGACAGCTGGACGCGGATACGGGCCGCGCCCTGCGGGACGACCGGGTACGAGAACCCGATCACGTACACACCGCGCTCCAGGAGCAGCTCCGCCATCCGGCCTGCCTTCGCCGCGTCCCCGATCATCACGGGGGCGATGGCGTGGTCGCCGGGCAGGACGTCGAAGCCTTCCTCGGTCATCCGGGTACGGAAGAGCGCGGTGTTGGCGTTGAGCTGCTCGCGCAGGTCTCCGGCGGACTCCAGCAGGTCGATGACCTTCAGTGAGGCCGCCGCGATGACCGGGGCGAGCGAGTTGGAGAAGAGGTACGGGCGCGAGCGCTGGCGCAGCAGCGCGACGATCTCGGCGCGGGCGGCCACGTAACCGCCGGACGCGCCGCCCAGCGCCTTGCCGAGCGTGCCCGTGATGATGTCGACGCGGTCCATCACGTCGTGCAGCTCGGGCGTGCCGCGCCCGCCGGGGCCGACGAAGCCGACGGCGTGCGAGTCGTCGACCATGACCATGGCGTCGTAGCGCTCGGCCAGGTCGCAGATCTCGCGCAACGGTGCGACGTACCCGTCCATGGAGAAGACGCCGTCGGTGACGACGAGGCGGCGCCGGGCCCCGGACGCCTCCTTGAGCTGCTGCTCCAGGTCGGCCATGTCGCGGTTGGCGTAGCGGAAGCGCTTGGCCTTGCAGAGGCGGATGCCGTCGATGATCGAGGCGTGGTTGAGGGCGTCGGAGATGACCGCGTCGTCCGGGCCCAGGACGGTCTCGAAGACACCGCCGTTGGCGTCGAAGCAGGAGGAGTAGAGGATCGTGTCCTCCTGGCCCAGGAAGGAGGAGAGCCGCTGCTCCAGCTCCTTGTGGACCTCCTGGGTGCCGCAGATGAAGCGGACCGAGGCCATGCCGTAGCCCCAGCGGTCCAGTGCCTCGTGCGCGGCGGAGATCACCTCGGGGTGGTCGGCGAGGCCCAGGTAGTTGTTGGCGCAGAAGTTGAGCACCTCACCGGGGCGGCCGCCCGCAGTGACGGCGACGGTCGCGGACTGCGGGGTGCCGATCACGCGCTCGGGCTTGTGCAGCCCGGCCGCCTCGATCTCTTCGAGGGTGGTGCGCATGTCGTCGCGTACGGAGTCGAACATGAAGGTGTCTCCCAGCTGGGTACGGAAGCGGCCGGACGGTGCGGTAGGAGGTCAGGCGGTCCAGTCGAGGATGACCTTGCCGCCGAGTCCGCTCGCCGCGTCGTCGAAGGCCGCCTCGAAGTCGCGGTAGCCGTAGCGGCCGGTGATCACGGGGGCGAGGTCGAGGCCGCCCTCCAGCAGGACGGACATGGCGTACCAGGTCTCGTACATCTCCCGGCCGTAGATGCCCTTGACCGTGATCATGGAGGTGACGATCCGGGACCAGTCGACGGCGAACTCCTCGGACGGCAGTCCGAGCATCGCGATGCGGCCGCCGTGCGTCATGTTCCCGATCATGTCGCGCATCGCCTCGGGGCGGCCGGACATCTCCAGGCCGATGTCGAAGCCCTCGCGCAGTCCGAGCTCCCGCTGCCCGTCGGCGATGGTCTGCTCGCCGACGTTGAGGGCGAGGCTGACACCGACCTTGCGCGCGAGTTCCAGGCGGGCCTCGCTGACGTCGGTGATGACGACGTTGCGGGCCCCGGCGTGCCTGGCGACGGCCGCGGCCATGATGCCGATCGGGCCGGCGCCGGTGATCAGTACGTCCTCGCCGACCAGCGGGAACGACAGCGCGGTGTGCACGGCGTTGCCGAACGGGTCGAAGATCGCGGCGATGTCCAGGTCGACGGGGACCCGGTGCACCCACACGTTGGACGCGGGCAGCGCCACGTACTCGGCGAACGCCCCGTCGCGGCCGACGCCGAGCCCCACCGTGGAGCGGCAGAGGTGGCGGCGGCCCGCCAGGCAGTTGCGGCACTTGCCGCACACCAGGTGGCCCTCGCCGCTGACCAGGTCGCCGACGGCGATGTCCACGACGTCGGACCCGATCGAGGCGACCTCGCCGACGAACTCGTGGCCGAGGACGAGCGGGGTGCTGATCGCCTGCTGTGCCCAGCCGTCGTAGTTGCGGATGTGCAGGTCGGTACCGCAGATGCCGGTACGGAGCACCTTGATGAGTACGTCCGAGGGACCGGTCTCCGGCTCGGGAACGTCCATCAGCCAGAGTCCCGGCTCGGCCTTCTGCTTCACGAGTGCCTTCACGGCTGCGGCTCCCTGTACCTGGTACGGCGTTGATCTCCCCGAGCCGGGGGCATGCCAGAGGAAGCCTGCGGCCCGGGGAGGAATGAGGGGACGGCGTGGCAGCGCGCATGACCGGCTGCCGCGCACCATCCTGCGCCGTCGCGGACAAATCTGCCGTACCGCGCGCCCCAGGTCCATCGAGGTTTTCTTAAGCGCCGCCGCAGCTCCGCTTCACGCCCGTCGTGTGTGCGGGCCGCCGGCCAGGTGCCGGGCCGCCGGAATCCGGTTCCCTCGCCGGGAGCTGCTTGCGCCATCCGGCGGACATGCCGCCGTCGCGGGGGCAGCGGCGCGGTGACGTGGCACGGCGGACCGCCGGTCGGGCTCATGGCACCCGTGGTCACCGCCCGACGGTTACGCCGGCGCCTGAGGCGCTTGGTGGTCGTGGCGATTGTCCGCGCGCTGGTCAGATCCTGGCCGACGAGCTGGGGATCACCGACGCGCTGGACTGCGAGCGGCGGGAGGCCCGCGAGACCCGCTGAGGGCACCGCGCGCGGCGCGACCACGAGCGCCCGTACGGGCCGGGCGGCGCCGGTGGAGGCGGTCCCGCCGCTCTGTCATCCCTTCAGCAGGAACGCCCTGATGCGAGCGGCGAGCTTCGCCGGCTGGTCCTCGGGGATCAGGGTGTAGCTGTCGGCGATCTCCACCAGCTCGCCCCTGGGCAGCAGCTCGGCCAGCCGGCGGCCGTGTTCCGGCGGCATGACCCTGTCCTCGGCCGCCCAGGCGACCAGCGCGGGGCGGTCGAAGGTGCGCAACGCCTCCGCCCAACGCAGGAGTTCGTCCTTCGGCGGAACGCCCAGGACGTACTTCCTGAGGTCCCGGCGGATCTCCTTGGAGGTCCACAGCGGCCGGAACCAGCCGTCCATCACCTCGTCCGGCACCGGCCTCTTGGTCATCCGGCCCCAGGTCATCGGCAGCCGCCGCATCGGCTTCAGCCTGAGCAGCGTGAAGGCCGTCCTCAGGCCGCCCGGC
>NZ_JAFMPZ010000509.1 GCF_017353455.1 Streptomyces laculatispora | reverse complement strand
CGGGCGCGAACCCCGCCCGCCTCGGTCTGCTCCGGCAGGCCGGGTTCGCGCCCGAGGTGATCGTCAGCGGGGTGGACGAGGACGCGCTGAGCGCCCCGACACCCGCCGAGCTGGCACTGGTGCTGGCCGAGGCCAAGGCCGCGGCCGTGGCCGGGCTCGCGGAGGTCGCGGGGGCCCTGGTCATCGGCTGCGACTCGGTGCTCGAACTCGACGGCGAGGCGCTGGGCAAACCGGCCGACGCCGAGGACGCCACGGCCCGCTGGAAGTCCATGCGGGGCCGGTCCGGGGTGCTGCGGACCGGTCACAGCCTGACCGACACCGCGACCGGACGGACGGTCTCCGAGACCGCGTCCACGACGGTCCGCTTCGGTGAGCCGACGGACGCCGAGATCGCCGCCTACGTGGCCTCCGGCGAACCGCTCCACGTGGCGGGCGCCTTCACCCTCGACGGGCGCTCGGCGCCGTTCGTGGACTCCATCGACGGCGACCCGGGCAACGTCATCGGGCTCTCGCTGCCGCTGCTGCGGCGGCTGCTGGGCGAGCTGGGCATCCCGGTCACCGACCTCTGGGTCTGAGCGGGCCCGTCCGGTCAGGCCGGGGCCGGAGCCGCCGGCTTCTCGGTACCCGCCCCGGCGGCCGGCTCCTCGCGGTCCGCGCCGTACGCCACCAGCGTCAGCACGATCAGGCCGAGCACCACCATCATGAACGCGAACGCGGCCCAGCCGACCAGCCCCACCGTGAGCGCGCCCAGCACCCCGTGGATGACGGCGCAGCAGATGAGGACGATCCGGGCGATCCGGCCCGGGGCCCGGTCGCGGATGCCGCTCAGCAGGATCAGCACACCGCACAGCAGCAGGAACAGTCCAAAGACCCCGCCCGTCGCCCAGGTGCCGTTGGCCATGACGCCGGGATCCATTCCCGCCAGGGACATGTCCTGGTTCTTGACGAACGTCGCCATGACGCCGTTGATGATCACGATGCCCACGGCTTCCGCGAACAGCACGATCGCGGCTATGAAGGCCACCGGCCTGCGCACCATGGCGCTCACCCCCTGTTACCTGCAGTACGTGCGATAGCGCGGACCCTACTAATCGGTAATGCTCCGTACAAGAGGTTCGGCGGCGTTCGCGCCCCGGTTCGACTCCGCGACAGACCCCCGTCGCGGGGGGCGGCCGGGCGTCTGGCAAAGAATCGCGCAGCGGTTAGTAGGAATCACACAAAGAAACACCTGGCGTCGCTGCCCGTACCGACAGAGACCTGGACCACACCTCGTGGCTACTGTGCGGTTATGGATCCCGGCGTACCGTGGTGCCACAAGGGATTTCGCGACTTGAGCAGGCCTCGAATCACACTCCGTGTGGGCAAGCTCACCATTGGGGACGGGTCGTAGGGCCGTGTCGGTAGTCCCTAAACTCAGCTTGTTTCAAGGAGGGAGCCATCGTGCGCAAGGTGCTCATCGCCAACCGTGGCGAAATTGCTGTCCGTGTTGCCCGCGCTTGCCGGGATGCGGGAATCGGGAGCGTGGCCGTCTACGCAGACCCGGACCGCGACGCTCTGCATGTGCGTGCGGCCGACGAGGCATTCGCGCTGGGCGGTGACACCCCGGCCGCCAGCTATCTGGACATGGCCAAGGTGCTCCAGGCTGCCAAGGACTCCGGGGCGGACGCGATCCACCCGGGTTACGGATTCCTCTCGGAGAACGCCGAGTTCGCCCAGGCCGTGCTGGACGCCGGACTGACGTGGATCGGCCCGCCGCCGCAGGCGATCCGGGACCTCGGCGACAAGGTCGCCGCCCGCCACATCGCCCAGCGTGCAGGTGCCCCGCTCGTCGCCGGCACCCCGGACCCGGTCGGGGGTTCCGCCGAGGTCGTCGCCTTCGCCGAGGAGAACGGGCTGCCGATCGCGATCAAGGCCGCCTTCGGCGGTGGCGGGCGCGGGCTGAAGGTCGCCCGCACCCTGGAGGAGATCCCGGAGCTGTACGACTCCGCGGTCCGTGAGGCCGTCGCCGCGTTCGGGCGCGGGGAGTGCTTCGTGGAGCGCTACCTCGACAAGCCGCGGCACGTGGAGACCCAGTGCCTGGCCGACTCCCACGGCAACGTGGTCGTCGTCTCCACCCGTGACTGCTCGCTCCAGCGCCGGCACCAGAAGCTGGTCGAGGAGGCCCCGGCACCGTTCCTGTCCGAGGCGCAGAACGCCGAGCTGTACGCGGCGTCGAAGGCGATCCTGAAGGAGGCCGGTTACGTCGGCGCCGGCACGGTCGAGTTCCTCGTCGGCACGGACGGCACGATCTCCTTCCTGGAGGTCAACACCCGCCTCCAGGTCGAGCACCCGGTCACCGAGGAGGTCACCGGCCTCGACCTCGTGCGCGAGATGTTCCGCATCGCCGACGGCGAGGAGCTGGGCTACGACGACCCGGCCGTGCGCGGCCACTCCTTCGAGTTCCGGATCAACGGCGAGGACCCGGGCCGCGGCTTCCTGCCCGCCCCCGGCACCGTCACCGTGTTCGCCCCGCCGTCCGGCCCCGGTGTCCGCCTCGACGCGGGCGTCGAGTCC
>NZ_JAFMPZ010000136.1 GCF_017353455.1 Streptomyces laculatispora | reverse complement strand
CCCCACTTCACTGTGCCCCGCCGCCGATTCCGGTGGCGGGGCACAGTACTGCGGGGGCGCATTCGCGCCCCATCCGGACTAGCCCCATCCGGCCACCCCGAACCACCCGAATTGACAGGGCAGTTGCGTTGAACCGTCCGGCTGGGTGATGCGTCATGAGAGGAGATGAAGCGCTGCCGCGAAATCCCTGCGGATTGACGCCCGTGGGGCAACACTGGGACCGGACCGATCGATACGGGGGGCGGCCATGAACACCTCATCAAGCCGCAGGACACTCAACTCAACGCAGCGAAAGAACCCAGCCATGTGTCAGCACCAGCCACCCTGCCCCACAGCCGACTCAGCCGACAGGGAAGCCGCCCGCCTGGTGGCGCACCATCCGGAACAGGGCTGGAGCCTGCTGTGCAACGGCGTCCTGCTCTTCGAGGACACCGGTGAGCTGCTCCCGGACGGCCAGATCATCGCGCCGCACCGGCCGCTGGGAACGGGCCGGGTGATGAACGCCGCCTGACCGCGGCAGGTACGAACGGGGGCCGGCCCGGAGAGATCTCCGAACCGGCCCCGACGCAGTTCCGCCTCACACGACGACGACCATGTCGTCGGTGTCGTCAGTTGTCGTACTCGTCCAGCGGCGGGCAGGAGCAGACGAGGTTGCGGTCACCGAACGCACCGTCGATCCGGCGCACCGGCGGCCAGTACTTGTCCGCGGCGGTGACTCCGGCCGGGAAGACCGCCACCTCACGGCTGTAGCCGTGTGCCCAGTCGCCGCCCAGCGCGGCAGCCGTGTGCGGGGCGTTGCCCAGCGGGTTGTCGTCCGCGCCCCACTCGCCGGAGGCCACCTTCTCGATCTCGGCGCGAATGGCGATCATCGTGTCGCAGAAGCGGTCCAGCTCCGCGAGGTCCTCGCTCTCGGTCGGTTCGATCATCAGCGTGCCCGCGACCGGGAACGACATGGTCGGCGAGTGGAAGCCGTAGTCGATGAGCCGCTTGGCCACGTCGTCGATGCTGACGCCGGTCGCCTTGGAGATCGGCCGCAGATCCACGATGCACTCGTGCGCGACCAGTCCGGCCGGGCCGTTGTACAGGATCGGGTAGTGCGGCTCCAGCCGCTTGGCGACGTAGTTGGCCGCGAGTACGGCGACCTGCGTCGCACGCTTCAGGCCTTCCCCACCCATCAGGCGTACGTACGCCCAGGAGATCGGCAGGATGCCTGCCGAGCCCCACGGAGCCGCCGAGATAGGGCCGACCCCGGTCTCCGGACCGGCGGCGGGCTGCAGCGGGTGGTTCGGGAGGTACGGCGCCAGGTGCGCGCGCACACCGACCGGGCCGACGCCGGGGCCGCCGCCGCCGTGCGGGATGCAGAAGGTCTTGTGCAGGTTCAGGTGCGAGACGTCGCCGCCGAAGTGGCCCGGCTTGGCGAGACCGACCAGCGCGTTGAGGTTGGCGCCGTCGACGTACACCTGACCGCCCGCGTCGTGCACCTCGGCGCAGATGTCGGCGACGTGCTCCTCGAAGACACCGTGCGTCGACGGGTAGGTGATCATGAGCACGGCGAGCTCGTCGCGGTACTGCTCGATCTTGGCGCGGAGGTCCTGGATGTCGACCTCACCGTCGTCGGCGGTCTTCACCACGACGACCTTCATACCGGCCATCACGGCACTGGCGGCGTTGGTGCCGTGCGCGGAGGACGGGATCAGGCAGACGGTCCGCCCCTCGTCACCGTTGGCACGGTGGTACGCCCGGACGGCCAGCAGCCCCGCGAACTCGCCCTGCGAGCCGGCGTTCGGCTGGATGGAGACCGCGTCGTAGCCGGTGACCTCGGCGAGACGCTCCTCCAGCTCGCGGATGAGCGTCAGGAAGCCCTGGGCCTGCTCGGCCGGCGCGAAGGGGTGCAGCGCGCCGAACTCGGGCCAGGTGATCGACTCCATCTCGGCGGTCGCGTTCAGCTTCATGGTGCAGGAGCCGAGCGGGATCATGCCGCGGTCCAGCGCGTAGTCGCGGTCGGCGAGCCGGCGCAGGTAGCGCAGCATCGCGGTCTCGGAACGGTGCTGGTGGAAGACCGGGTGGGTCAGTACGGAGTCGGTCCGCAGCAGCTGCTCGGGCAGCGCGTCGACGGTCGTGGCGTCCAGTGCCTCGATGTCACCGCTCACGCCGAAGGCCGCCCAGACGGACGCGATCTCCGTACGGGTGGTGGTCTCGTCGCAGGCGAGCGAGACGAGGTCGGCGTCGACGAGCCGCAGGTTCACGCCGCGCTCGCGGGCGTCGGCGACGACCTCCGCGGCCCGGCCGGGGACCCGGACGGTGAGCGTGTCGAAGTGGGAGCCGGTCACGACATCGGCGCCGGCGGCGCGCAGGCCCTCGGCGAGGATCGCGGCGTAGCGGTGGGTGCGCCGCGCGATCGTCCGCAGCCCGTCCGGACCGTGGTAGACGGCGTACATGCCGGCCATCACGGCGAGCAGCACCTGAGCGGTGCAGATGTTACTGGTGGCCTTCTCGCGGCGGATGTGCTGCTCGCGGGTCTGGAGGGCCAGCCGGTAGGCCTTGTTGCCGTCCGCGTCCACGGACACGCCGACCAGGCGGCCCGGCAGGCTGCGGGCGAACTTCTCGCGCACGGCCATGAAGCCGGCGTGCGGTCCGCCGAAGCCCATCGGCACACCGAAGCGCTGTGTGGTGCCCACCGCGATGTCCGCGCCCAGCTCGCCGGGCGAGGTGAGCAGGGCGAGCGCCAGCAGGTCGGCGGCCACGGTGACGATCGCGCCGAGCTCGTGGGCCTGCTCGATGACGGGCCTGAGGTCGCGCACGGCTCCGGAGGCGCCCGGGTACTGCAGCAGCACGCCGAAGACGCCGCGCTCGGCGATCTGGGCCGGGATGCCGTCGGTGAGGTCGGCGACGACGACCTCGACACCTGTCGGTTCGGCGCGGGTCCGGATCACGGCGACGGTCTGCGGAAGGGCGTCCTCGTCGACCAGGAAGACGCCGTTCTTGACCTTGCCGACACGCCGTGCCAGCGCCATCGCCTCGGCGGCGGCGGTGCCCTCGTCGAGCAGCGAGGCACCGGAGGTGGGCAGCCCGGTCAGGTCGGCGACCATCGTCTGGAAGTTCAGGAGGGCTTCGAGGCGGCCCTGGGAGATCTCCGGCTGGTACGGCGTGTAGGCCGTGTACCAGGCGGGGTTCTCCATCACGTTGCGCAGGATCACCGGCGGGGTGAACGTGCCGTAGTAGCCGAGCCCGATCATCGGGGCCAGCACCTGGTTGCGGTCGGCGAGCGCACGCAGTTCGGCCAGCACCTCGGCCTCGGTACGGGCCGTCGGCAGCTGGAGCGCCTCGGCGCTCCGGATGACATCGGGCACTGCGGCCGCGGTGAGCTCGTCGAGCGAGCCGTAACCGACCTGGGCGAGCATCTTCGCCTGCGCCGCGGCGTCAGGACCGATATGACGCTGCTCGAACGGGATTCCCTGTTCCAGCTGGGAGAGCGAAGTGCGACGGGGGGTCATGGTGGAGGCCTCCTGGTCTGTCACGACCTGCGAGGGGCACCACGGCGCGGGGTGCCCGAACGGCCTCCCCCTCTGTCATCTCAACCTGAGAGCTTCACCGGTGCCCACTGCGCGCACCGGCTTTCACCGTCGGTGAGGGAGGGATCCACCTCGGCACACGGCCGTGCGGAACCCGCCCTGCTTTCCAGAGTGACCTCGTCCGTGCGGTACGGGGGCCTGAGAGATTCCGGGGAGGATTTGCTCCTTCGGCGCCTCCGGATTTGCTCCGGAGGACTCTCCCGCACGGGGTAAGCAGCCGTCTCCCAGCCTACCAGCGGGGTTCCCGGCTGAATTCTCGAGTGGCCAACCCCACGGATCTGCACTTCTGTGGTTCCTGTGGAGTAGCCGCGACCAGTGGGAGGGACCGTGCAGACCGACATCGATCCGCGCAGCCTGATCGGCCGCAAGGCATTCGACCGCGAGGGTACCAAGATCGGAACCGTGGACGAGGTGTACCTCGACGACGCGACCGGCGTGCCGGAGTGGGCGGCCGTACGCACCGGACTGTTCAGCCGGGATGCCTTCGTCCCGCTGGAACCCAGCGAATTCGTCGAGGACACGCTGCGCGTCCCCTTCGACCGTGCGCTGATCAAGGACGCGCCCGATTTCGGGGTCGGCCGGCATCTCTCGCCGGAACAGGAGCTCCAGCTCTACCGGCACTACGGTCTGGACTCCCTGCCCGAGGAGACCGGCCCGGACCGGGACTTCGGCAGGCTGGCCGGCCAGGACGAGTAGTCGACCGGGTCCCGCACGAGCGGCAGCGGATCGGCCGGCCGGAGTGCCGGATCGTCGATACGGAACGTACGCACCCGGCCGGGCGCCGATTCCGGCTCCTCGAAGCGCACCGTCACCCGGCCGACGCCGCTGCCCTGCACCCAGCCGTGGCCATGGGTGTCGTGCCGTACGTCGTGTCCGGCCGGCCAGCGCCGGGCGGCGAGCTGCTCGGCGCTCTCCGGGTCCGGCTCCCCGGGCTCCGGCCGGCCGTCGTCCGTACCGGCGTCCGCTCCGGCCTCCGCACTGTCGGCCGGCCCGGCGGCGGCGAGCCCGGCCGCGGTGCGCTCGTCGGCCGCCTGCGCGAACAGGTCCTCCTGGGTGTAGTCCGCGAGCCCGGTGACGCCCACCCCCAGCAGCCGCACTCCCCCGGTGGTGTCCACGGACTCCAGGAGCCGTGCCGCGGCCTCCCGGACCACCGTGGGGTCGTCGGTGGGCCCGCGCAGCGTCTCGGAGCGGGTCAGGGTCGAGAAGTCGTACCGCCGCACTTTCAGCACCACGGTCCTGCCCGAGCGCTCCGCCGCCCGCAGCCGCTGGACGCACCGGTCGGCGAGCCGCTCAACCTCGCTCCTGACCCGGACCCGGTCGTGCAGGTCCGTGTCGAAGGTGTCCTCGACCGAGACCGACTTCGCGTCGCGCTCGGCGACGACCGGCCGGTCGTCCCGGCCGGACGCCATCCGGTGCAGTGAGCCGCCGTGCGCCTTGCCCAGCAGCCGTACGAGCTCCGCCTCGCCCGCCTCGGCCAGGTCGTTCACCGTGGTCATCCCGGCGCGGCGCAGATGGTCCGCGGTGGCCGGCCCGACGCCGGGCAGCGTGCGGACCGGCATGGGTGCGAGCAGATCCCGCTCGGTGCCCGGTGCTATCAGCAGGATCCCGTCGGGCTTCGCCTCCTCCGAGGCGATCTTGGCCAGCATCTTGGAGCCCGCGAGGCCGACGGAGCCGCTGAGTCCGGTGACCGCCTCGATCGCCTCGCGCAGCTGCTCACCGATCGCCAGTGCGGAGGCCGTGTCGTCCGCGGTGCCGCCTGCCTCCAGGTCGACGAAGGCCTCGTCCAGGCTCAGTGGCTCCACCAGCGGCGACAGCCGGCCCAGCAGCTCCATGACCTGGTCGCTCACGGTTCGGTACAGGGAGAAGCGCGGCACCAGATAGGCGGCGTTCGGCGCCAGCCGTCGGGCCTGCGCCATCGGCATCGCCGAGTGGACCCCGAAACGCCGGGCCTCGTACGAGGCGGTGGCGACGACCCCGCGGGGCCCCAGCCCGCCCACCACGACCGGCTTGCCACGCAGACTCGGCTTCGCCGCCTGCTCCGCAGAGGCGTAGAAGGCATCCATGTCCAGATGCAGGATGGTCGGCGCGGCTCTCACATCAACCGATGCTGCCCTACGGCACTGACAATCGCCGGGCGGCAACCGCCCTCGGGCCCGGGAAACCCCGGGCCCGGCCGGCCTCGCACCCGCTCAGCCGGCCCGGTTGCGCCGTCGGGCGAGCTCGTCGGCGGGGTTGTTCCCGACCAGCGTCTCGCCGGTGTCCACCCGCTCCCCGTGCAGCTGCGACAGCGCGGCGTCGACGTCCCGCCAGACCACCCCCACGGCGATTCCGAAGACGCCCTGACCCCCTTGGAGAAGCTCCACGACCTCGGCGGGCGAGGAGCACTCGTAGACGGTCGCTCCGTCGCTCATCAGCGTCATGCGTTCCAGGTCCTGGAAACCGCGGTCCCGGAGGTGCTGGACCGTGGTCCGGATGTTCTGGAGGGCCACCCCGGTGTCGAGGAAGCGCTTCACGATCTTCAGCAGGACGACGTCCCGGAAGCTGTACAGCCGTTGTGTGCCCGATCCATAGGCCGGACGGACGCTCGGCTCGACGAGGCCCGTGCGAGCCCAGTAGTCGAGCTGCCGATAGGTGATCCCCGCCGCCGCGCACGCCGTCGGCCCGCGATAGCCGATGCCCTTGGCCGATGCCACGCCGTCCCCCGCCACCGCAGCCGGCACAGCCGGCTGCCTGATGGTCTGGTCGGCTGTACTCCCCTGCTGCGGATACGGCCCACCCACTGCCGCACCGTCGCCGCTGCTTCTCACGCCGACCTCCGTCCTTGACCTGCCCACTCGAAGGTAGGCAGTCACCCGGGGTGCGTCAACGATCGCCACACTCGGCACGCCGAGTGATAATCACCCTGAGGGTGGTTTCCCGTGCCCCTCGGCCGGGAAAGGCTTGTCGGATGCGCTGACGGCGAGCCCCTCGGGACGTCACTGACTGTTCGTACCGAAGTCCTCCGGCGAGATCTGATCGAGGAATTCGCGGAACTTCTCCACCTCGTCCTCCTGCTCGTCGGGAATCGCGATTCCCGCGTCGTCGAGCACCCCGTCACTGCCGTAGATCGGCGTTCCGGTGCGCAGGGCGAGTGCTATGGCGTCGGACGGCCGCGCACTCACCTCGACTCCGCTCGCGAAGACCAGCTCCGCGTAGAAGACCCCTTCTCGGAGGTCCGTGATCCGGACCTCGGTGAGCTCCTGGCCCACGGCCTCGAGCACATCCTTGAAGAGGTCATGGGTCAGCGGCCTGGCCGGAGCCATGCCCTGCTGAGCGAAGGCGATCGCGGTCGCCTCACCAGGACCGATCCAAATGGGGAGGTACCGGTCGCCTCCCACTTCACGCAGGAGCACGATCGGTTGGTTGGAGGGCATTTCCACCCGGACACCCACAACGTCGAGCTCGTTCACACAGCAACCCTAGGACGTGCTCGGCAGGTTTGGGTAGTCGGGGCCCACAGGGATCAGTGGAGTCTGATCTGGAGCGCGGTCTGCACGAGGGCCGAGTGCAGCCGTACAGAGAGCTCCGCGAGCTCCTTGGCAGTAGCCTCGGCATGGGCTCTGGTCTGCGGATTCCGGTGCCGGCGCAGTGGTGCGACGACCTGTTCGATCAGTCCGGCCTCCCGGTCCGCGGCCGCTCGCATGGCACGCAGATGCCGCGGTTCCAGACCGAATCGGCCCAGATCCGCCACAAGCCTGGCGACGGTGACCGTCTCGGCGTCGTACCCGCCGTCGGCCGTCGGAACGACCAGGCCGTAGGACTCCCACGCGTCGAGGTCGCTCTCGCTGACCTCCGCGGCAGCGAGAAGCTCGGCCCGGCCGATACGGGCGGCCGTGGCCCGGCCCGGCCCGCCGGTCCAGCCGCCGTCGGTGAGGTGACGCTCGCCTTCCGGAGCCGGCAGGGCCACCTGCTCGCCCCGGGCGACGGCGTCCAGGTGCTCGCGGATGACCTTCAGCGGAAGATAGTGGTCCCGCTGCATCCGCAGCACCTGAGCGAGCCGCTCGACGTCGGCGGGGCGGAACTTTCGGTAGCCGGAGGGCGTCCGCTGCGGTTCCACGAGGCCCTCCGCCTCCAGGAAGCGGATCTTGGAGATGGTGACTTCGGGAAACTGGTCCCGCAGTTGCAGGAGCACCGTGCCGATGCTCATCGGGCGGTCGTCGGCGGTGGCGGTGCCGTTTCCGGCACCGCCCGTCGGTGTTCTCAGCATGGACCTTCCCTGACGGGTCAGATGGCCCGCTGGCTTGCGTAGAAGACCAGCCGGTACTTGCCGATCTGCACTTCGTCGCCGTTGGACAGCGCGACGGAGTCGATGCGCTCACGATTGACGTACGTGCCGTTGAGGCTGCCCACGTCCCCGACCGTGAAGCTGCCGTCGGGACTCCGGCGGAACTCCACGTGGCGGCGCGAGACCGTCACGTCGTCGAGGAAGATATCGCTCTGCGGGTGGCGGCCGGCCGTGGTCAGCTCGCCGTCCAGCAGGAAGCGACTGCCCGAATTCGGACCGCGCCGCACCACCAGGAGCGCCGAGCCGAGCGGCAGGGCGTCCACAGCGGCCTGGGCCTCGGGCGAGAGCGACGGCGCGGACGTCTGACCGGTCGCCTCCGCCTCGTACGCCTCAAGGCCCGAGATGGAGATGGTCGACGTCGTCTCCGAGGCCCGCTCGGGAACCCCGCCCCTCAGCGGCGCGCCGCAGTTGGAGCAGAACCGACTGGCTTCGGCATTGCGGTGCCCGCACCTCGTACAGACCGGCATGGACGAACCCTCCTGCCTCGGGGCGAACCCTCCACCCGCACTAGAGGTTGACGGTTCTCCGAAACCTATGCGGCCGGGACCGGCAGGGTCAACAGACGACGCGCCCGAATTGTCACCCCCCGAACCTGTCACCTGATCGCGGAAGAGCGGGCGCTCGGAGCCCTGCTCGTCGGCTTGACCATGGCGCGGCGCGCGATGGCGGGCAGCCTCATCGCGTGCGCTCTTGCCGAACAACTTCCCAAACAACTTCACGGGCGATTCCCCTTGACCGAAACAGACCCGCCCGTGGGGCAGGACGAACCCTGAATGAACACACCTGCCGACCCGGACATCTTCACAACGTCCGTATCCACTCGACAGTTTCCACCACGCACCACGATTACGATGCGGCGACCCCCCGCAACCTTCTGCCTGTGTCCCCCGACGCCCACGCGTCCCGGGTTCACTGGGTCGACGACCGAGCGTAGTCAGGCCGCTCGGCCGGTCGCAAGGCGTCCACGACAATGTCGTCGGCCTGCGACACATGCACGGTGGCCTGCTCCTTCTCCAGCGTCTGCACCACGCCGCCCGGGATGTTCAGCGCCGGTTCCAGATCCTGCGGCTTGCCGATGACCTTGAAGACGTACGGAGCCGAAATCTTCCGCCCGTCGACCTTGATGGCACCGCCTTCGCCGGAGAAGTATGTATTGGCCACGACTCGCACTCCATTGACCTCGATCGCCTCGGCGCCGGCTGCCCGAAGCTCCTGGAGCGCATCGAGCAGCTTGTCCGCCTCCACCGCGTCGCCCGGGTCGTTGATCGCGAGGGTGATCCCGGGGCCGTGCGCCGCCACGGTGCCCGCGAGGATGCCGAGTTGACGCTCCTTCTCGACCGTCTGCTTGCGGGCCTCCTCCGCCTGGTCGGAACTGTTCTCCAGCTCCGTGCGCTGGTCCTCCAGGCGCTGCTTCTCGTCCTCCAGCCGCTGTGAACGGTCGTCCACCTCGTCGAGGATGCGGACCAGGTCCTCCTGGCGCGCGCCGCGCAGAGCGCTGTTGTCACTGTTGGACCGCACCTGAATGGCAAGCCCCAGGCCGAGGACGAACAGCAGCACCGCGACGATGAGTTGGGCGCGGGTGACCCGTGGCGGCCAGAGCGCGTCGATCAGCCGCCGGCGTCCGTTGAGCTCCTTGGGAGCGTCCACTGGCCGCTCACCGGGCTGTTCCCGGCCGCTGGTGAATTCTTCGTCGTTGCTCATCGGCCTCAGGCCCGGAAGACGTGCCGACGGATGGCGGCGGCGTTGGAGAAGATCCGGATGCCGAGGACGACCACCACACCGGTGGAGAGCTGGGCGCCGACGCCCAGCTTGTCACCCAGGAAGACGATCAGGGCGGCCACGACCACGTTCGAGAGGAACGAGACCACGAACACCTTGTCGACGAAGATGCCGTCGAGCATGGCGCGCAGGCCACCGAAGACGGCATCGAGGGCGGCCACGACGGCGATCGGGAGATAGGGCTCGACCACCGCCGGCACTTCGGGCCGGACCAACAGTCCGACCACGACTCCCACGACGAGGCCCAGTACGGCGATCACGATGTGCCCTTCCCTGTATCTGCCGCACCACTGCCGGTGTCTGCGGCCTTGTATGGCTCTGCTGTTCGTACGATCAGGCTCGGGGCGGCCGGAAGATTCACCTTCTCCTGGACGGAGATGCTGGTCCTGATGTCGAAGGTGTCCTTCAGCGCTTGCAGATACTGGCCGTCGGCACTGTCGCGGAAGGCGGCGCTGAGCTCTTTCCCGTCCCCCACCGCGAGCACCGAGTACGGCGGCACGAGCGGCTTGTTGTCGACCAGTATGGCGTCGCCCGCGGCGCGGATCGCCGACAGGGCGGTCAGACGCTGCCCGTTGATGGCGATCGCTTCGGCACCGGACTGCCACAGACCGTTCACGACCCGTTGCATGTCCCGGTCCCGGACCCGTCCGGTGTCGGAGAAGCCGCTGGTCTCGCGCGGCCCGCCGCCGCCCTGGTCGGTGTCCTTCGCGTCGTCGACGACCAGCTTCACGCCGGGACCGTACACGGGCGTCGCGCCGGAGAGCAGAGCCACCAGTTCCGTCTGGTCCCCGCCGTGCTTCTCCAGCGCCTTGCGCTGACGTCTGCCGACATCGTCGCGGACCTTTTCGACCTGTGCCTCGAGAGTGTCGGCCGCAGCGGTCTCCGCGTCGATGCGGTCGATCAGCTCCTCGCGTTCCTTGGCGAGGACCGGTGCCGACACCCGTGCCTGCGCGGCGCCCAGCGTGACAACGAGCGCGGCCAGCACCAGGCATGCCGCGAATCCCAGCTTCGCCTTGAGGGTCCGGGGCATACCCGCACGGCCGTCGGCCTTGCGACGAGCCGATGCCTCGGCGTATCCGTCGTCCAGGCTGTGGTCCATCACATTGGTCAGCAGCGACATGGACGCGTCGGGGCGCGTGGGCGGCGAGGCCGTACTCCGATCGGGGGGCTGCTGCGACATGCCGCACATCGTCGCACGTCGCAGGTGCTACCGCCGAATGGCCCCGCACCGATGCGTTGGGAGCTCGGGCCGGCGCGCTGCGGCCCGCCCGCGGGAACCGCGGACCGTCGGGCCACCGCGACGGCGTTCGTCCGCCGTCGCGGTGGCCCGACCCCTCATTTACCTGCGCTGTCCACGATCGCCGACCACTCGTCCAGGAGGGCCTGCGCCGAGGCGTCGTCCGGCCCTTCCGCCCAGAGATGGGTGACCGCTTCGGCCCGGTCCGGCAGCACCATCACCCAGCGACCGTCCGCCTCGACGACCCGCACACCGTCCGTCGTGTCGACATCACGGTCTCCGGCAGCCTCGACGACCCGGCGCATCACCAGCCCCTTCACGGCCCACGGTGTCGCCAGATCACGGCGCAGAACGTGGGCACGCGGGATGCGCGCATCGATCTGGCTGAGCGTGAGCTGCGTCCTGGCCACCAGCCCGATCAGCCGTACGAACGCGGCAGAGCCGTCGAAGACGCTGCTGAATTCCGGAACGATGAAGCCGCCCCGCCCGTCTCCCCCGAAGAT
>NZ_JAFMPZ010000135.1 GCF_017353455.1 Streptomyces laculatispora | reverse complement strand
GCTTCGTGGGCTGGCCGGTGAGCGCGAGGGCGCCCATGGTGCGGCCGTGGAAGCCGCCGTCGGTGGCGACCATGTGGCCGCGCCCGGTCAGCCGGCCGATCTTGAACGCGGCCTCGACCGCCTCGGCGCCCGAGTTGGAGAAGAAGACCTTGCCGGTGCGGCCGAAGAGCTGGAGCAGCCGTTCGGCGAGCGCGACGGGCGGTTCGGCGATGAAGAGGTTGGAGACGTGGCCGAGCGAGGCGATCTGGGTGGAGACCGCCTCGACGACCGCGGGGTGGGCGTGGCCCAGCGCGTTCACCGCGATGCCGCCGACGAAGTCGAGGTACCGGGTGCCGTCGGCGTCCTGGACGCAGGCGCCGGATCCGCTGACGAGGGACAGCTTCGGGGTGCCGTAGTTGTCCATCAGCGCGGTCTTCCAGCGGTGCGAGAGCTCCGCGTTGGTCATGCTTCCCCCTGTGCGTCGGGCACGACCATCGTGCCGATTCCCTCGTCGGTGAAGATCTCCAGCAGGATCGAGTGCTGGACCCGCCCGTCGATGACCCGGGCGGTCTCGACGCCGTTGCGCACGGCGTGCAGACAGCCCTGCATCTTGGGCACCATTCCGCTGGAGAGCTCCGGCAGGAGCTTCTCCAGTTCGGTGGCGGTGAGGCGGCTGATCACGTCGTCGCTGTTGGGCCAGTCCTCGTAGAGGCCCTCGACGTCGGTGAGGACCATCAGCGTCTCGGCGTTCAGCGCGGCGGCGAGCGCGGCGGCCGCGGTGTCCGCGTTGACGTTGTAGACGTGGTTGTCGTCGGCGGAGCGGGCGATCGAGGAGATGACCGGGATACGGCCGTCGTCCAGCAGCGCCTGGATGGCCCCGGTGTCGATGGCGGTGATCTCGCCGACCCGGCCGATGTCGACGGCCTCGCCTTCGATGACGGGCCGGTGCTGGGTGGCGGTGATGGTGTGGGCGTCCTCGCCGGTCATGCCGACGGCGAGCGGTCCGTGCTGGTTGAGCAGGCCGACGAGCTCGCGCTGGACCTGTCCGGCGAGCACCATCCGTACGACGTCCATCGCCTCGGGCGTGGTGACGCGCAGACCGGCCTTGAACTCACTGACCAGGCCCTGCTTGTCGAGCTGGGCGCTGATCTGCGGGCCGCCGCCGTGCACGACGACGGGCTTGAGGCCCGCGTGCCGCAGGAAGACGACGTCCTGCGCGAAGGCCGCCTTCAGCTCCTCGTCGATCATGGCGTTGCCGCCGAACTTGATGACGACGGTCTTGCCGTTGTGCCGGGTCAGCCAGGGCAGCGCCTCGATGAGGATCTGCGCCTTCGGGAGTGCGGTGTGCTTCCGCGCGGCGGTCATGAGCTGTACGCGCTGTTCTCGTGGACGTAGTCCGCGGTGAGGTCGTTGGCCCAGATGACGGCCGACTCGGTGCCCGCGGCGAGGTCGGCGGTGATCCTGACCTCCCGGTAGCGCATGTCGACGAGGTCGCGGTCCTCGCCGACGCCGCCCTTCCTGCAGACCCAGACGTCGTTGATGGCGACGTTCAGCTCGTCCGGCTCGAAGGCCGCCTTCGTCGTACCGATGGCGGACAGCACCCGGCCCCAGTTGGGGTCCTCGCCGTGGATGGCGCACTTGAGGAGGTTGTTACGGGCGATGGAGCGGCCCACCTCGACGGCGTCGTCCTCGGTCGCGGCGTTGACGACCTCGATCCGGATGTCCTTGGACGCGCCTTCCGCGTCGCCGATCAGCTGCCGGGCCAGGTCGTCGCAGACGGCCCGTACGGCCTCGGCGAACTCCCCCTGATCCGGGGTGATTCCACTGGCCCCGGAGGCCAGCAGCAGCACGGTGTCGTTGGTGGACATGCAGCCGTCGGAGTCGATCCGGTCGAAGGTGGTGCGGGTCGCGTCGCGCAGCGCGGTGTCGAGCCCGGCGGCGTCCACGTCGGCGTCGGTGGTGAGCACGACGAGCATGGTGGCGAGGCCGGGAGCGAGCATGCCCGCGCCCTTGGCCATCCCGCCGACGGTCCAGCCGGCACCGCCGGCGACGGCCGTCTTGTGCACGGTGTCGGTGGTCTTGATGGCGATGGCGGCCTTCTCGCCGCCGTGCTCGCTCAGTACCGCCGCGGCCTTCTCGATGCCCGGCAGGAGCTTGTCCATGGGCAGCAGCAGACCGATGAGTCCGGTCGAGGCGACGGCGATCTCACCGGCGCTGTGGCCCTTGAGGACCTCGGCGGCCTTCTCGGCGGTGGTGTGGGTGTCCTGGAAGCCCTGCGGTCCCGTACAGGCGTTGGCGCCGCCGGAGTTGAGGACGACGGCGGTCACCTCGCCGCCCTTGAGTACCTGCTCCGACCAGAGGACGGGAGCGGCCTTGACACGGTTGGAGGTGAAGACGCCCGCGGCGGCGCGACGCGGACCGTTGTTGACCACGAGGGCCAGGTCCGGGTTGCCGCTCTCCTTGATTCCGGCGGCGATGCCCGCCGCCGAGAACCCCTGTGCTGCCGTGACGCTCACGGTGCGACTCCGATCGTGGAAAGACCTGTGTCCTCGGGAAGTCCGAGGGCGATGTTCATGCTCTGCAGGGCGCCGCCCGCGGTGCCCTTGGCGAGGTTGTCGATGGCGCTGATGACGACGATCCGCCCGGCGGCCTCGTCGTACGCGACCTGGATCTGGACGGCGTTGGAGCCGTACACGGCGGCGGTCGCGGGCCACTGCCCCTCGGGCAGCAGATCGACGAACGGCTCGTCCGCGAAGGCCTTCTCGTACGCGGTGCGGAGCGCCTCGGCACTCACACCCGGCCTGGCCTTCGCGCTGCACGTGGCGAGGATGCCGCGGGGCATCGGCGCGAGGGTCGGCGTGAAGGAGACCGTCACCGGCTCACCGGCCGCGGCGCTGAGGTTCTGGATCATCTCGGGCGTGTGCCGGTGGACACCGCCGACGCCGTACGGCGACATGTTGCCCATCACCTCGGACCCGAGCAGATGCGGCTTGGCCGCCTTGCCCGCGCCGGAGGTCCCGGAGGCGGCGACGATCACGGCCTCGGGCTCGGCGAGCTGGGCCGCGTACGCCGGGAAGAGTGCGAGCGACACGGCGGTGGGGTAGCAGCCGGGCACGGCGATACGCTTGCTCCCCGCCAGCCCGGCCCGCCCACCGGGCAGCTCGGGCAGGCCGTACGGCCAGGTACCCGCGTGCGGCGAGGCATAGAACTTCTCCCAGTCCGCGGCGTCCCTGAGCCGGAAGTCGGCCCCCATGTCCACCACGAGCACTTCGTCACCGAGTTGCTCCGCCACGGCGGCGGACTGCCCGTGCGGCAGTGCGAGAAACACCACGTCGTGCCCGGCGAGCACCTCGGGCGTGGTCGGCTGAAGCACCCGCCCGGCGAGCGGCCGCAGATGCGGCTGCAACGCACCGAGCGGCTGTCCCGCGTTGGAGTTCGCGGTGAGGGCCCCGATCTCGACCTCCGGGTGGACCAGCAGAAGACGGAGCAGCTCCCCGCCGGCGTATCCGCTCGCCCCTGCCACCGCTGCACGTACCACCATCGAAATCCTCCTCGTCGATGGCATGACTATACGCAGCATTGCACTTTTATGCAAAGAAATGGATCAGTGTGGCCGGATCCCGATGTGACCGAGCGCTTGAGTCGGCCCGTCCGAGCGTGAGCATTGGACCGCGAGGCAGCGACCACGTCGTTCACCTGCCGAGTCACCGTGCCGCCGAGAATCGCACGGGGGGGCCGTCCGTCACGGCTGGGTCGACGCGACGACGGCGCAGGACGAGTGCGACGACTCCGTCCGAGCCGGACCGGGCGCGACGCCGGAACACCACGATGGCAAGCCTGTCGGTCCGCATTGCGAGGCCGCACCGTCAGGCGGGGCCGAGTCCGGTGATCAGCGAATGAACCACCATGTCGGCTCCCTGAGCGGTGGTCAGCTCCGGCATCTCGTGTGAGGCGATGTTGGTGAGGTGAACGAGCTGGGAGCGGGCCCAGCGGAGTGGAAGGCCGGGGCGGATGACGCTCTCGCGCACCGCGCGGTCCATGAAGGCGTCGAGTTGCCCGATCAGCCGGTGGAGGCGGGCGGCGGCCGCCTCGTCCCGCATCTGCCGCACGTCCACCGGCCAACGCCTGCTGACGGTGATGATGCCCTCCGCATACCTGTGCAGCGCAACCATCACGGGAGCCTCGGTCAGCCGCGCCTCGGCGACGACCTTCTCGCAGGCATCGAGCTTGGCCGCGTAGACAGCCGCCATGAGTGCCTCACGGGTCTCGAAGCGGCGGTAGACGGTACGTCGGTCGACGCCCGCCGCCGCCGCGATCGCCGCGATGCTCGTGCCGGGGTCACGCGCGAGCAGGCGCGCACCGGTCTGCAGGACCGCCTCCAGGTTACGTGCCGCGTCAGCTCTCATCGCGACTGGAGCATACGCAGCTCTGGGGCCGGTGAGCCATCAACTGCGGCTCCCCTATTGCAATTCACAGGTTAACTGCCACAGTGTTGTGGTGTTTAGTTGTCCCGGCGCGACCGCGTCGCGTCATCCCTCGTTCCAGGAGCCCCGCGTGAGCCCGGTCCGCATGTCCGAGAAACTGAAGGAAACCCTCGATTCCAGGATCTTCGTCACCGTGGCGACCCTTCAGCCCGACGGGAGTCCGCACCAGTCAGTGGTCTGGGTGGGGAGGGACGGCGACGGCCTCTTCTTCGTGACCGGCGTCGACAAGCTCAAAGTGCGCAATCTGCGGCGCGATCCACGACTGAGCCTGTCGGTCAACCCGCCGGACGAACCGTACGGATACGCGGTGATCAGCGGCACCGCCCGGCTCGAGAGCGCGGGCAGTCGTGAACGCATGGACGAACTGGCGGCCAAGTACACCGACAAGACCTGCGCCGAACCCCACCCGGAGTCGTACGCCCCCCTCCCGGAACTGGTCACCGTTCACGTCACCGCCGAAAAGATCGCGTCCCGCTTCCTGTGAGCCGGAGGCGCGGCAAAGGAGCACCCTGATGAAGACCTACGTCATCACCGGCGGCACGGACGGCATCGGCAGGACCGTCGCCCAGAGGTACCTGGAAGAAGGGCAGGAGGTGGTGGTCGTCGGGCGCAGCGCGGACAAAGGCAAGGCATGGCTCGACGCCGCGGCACAGCGTGGCGCGGTCGCGCGGGCACACTTCATACACGCCGACCTGAGCCGGCTGTCCCGGACCGGAGCGGTGCTCGACAGCATCAGGTCGTCCTTTGCGAAGGTCGACGCCCTGGTGCTGTGCGCCCGGCACTTCCGGACCACCCGCCTGGTCACCGCCGAAGGCTTCGAGAACACCTTCGCCCACTTCTACCTCAGCCGCTTCGTACTGAGCCACGGGCTGGCCCACCTGCTCGAATCCGCCGACAACCCGGTCATCCTCAACATCGCCGGGCCCGGCGGCGAAGGAGAGATCCACTGGGAGGACCTGCAGCTCGCACGGGAGTACGACGGGCACCGGGCGCTGATGCAGGGCGGGCGACTCAACGACCTGCTCGGCGTCGCCTTCACGCAAACCCGGCCGGGGACGAAGGTCCGGTACGTACTGCTCAACCCGGGAACAGTCAGCACCAGTTTCTCGGGGCAGTACACGCCGGATGTCATGGCGCAGATCGACACCATCCGCCGGTCCGCCCAGTCGGTCCAGGAGGCCATGGCCCCGATCCTGAAGGTGCTGGACGACCCACCCGCCGCGCCGCTCAGCGCCTTCGTGCGGGGCGTGCCACTCGACCCGCACGGCCCCGGGTTCACCATCGAGGAAGCACGGCGGCTCCATCTGCACACCAAGAGACTGTTGGCCGGCTGAGCGACAGGGGCGACGAGGGGCCGAGGGAGCGGCGTGACCGGTGCCGACCACACCGTCGATCGTCGTCGTTGGCGTCCACCGGACCGAGACGCCGACGAAGGCGGCAACAGCCCCGGAAGACCCGATCATTTGACCTTGACACGGTGGCAGGGTCTTCACTGCCGGCCAGGGAGGTGGTCTCGATGACGATCACGAATCAGGACGCTCATGCGGCACGAACGCTCCAGGGGTTGGAGGACGGCCGTTCGTCCGTGCGCCTGCGGGCTGCTCTGGAGATCGGCACGACGCCCGACCCGCGCTTCGTCGACAAGCTCATCGAGCGATGTGCGATCGAGCCCGAGTTCCTCGTCCGCGACATGCTGACCTGGGCACTCACCCGCCACCCGGTGCCCATGACGCTTCCCGGGCTGCTCCGCGAAGTCCGCTCGGAGCGCCCTCAGGCACGGAGCCAGGCGCTGCACACGCTGTCCAAGATCGGGGACCGGCAGGCGTGGCCGGTGATCACGCGGACGCTCCTGAGCGACGCCGACGACGAGGTGGCGCGAAGCGCCTGGCGGGCCGCGATCCTGCTCGTACCGGAGGGCGAGGAGTCCGTACTGGCCGCCGCGCTGGCGACGCAGCTCGGGCGTGGCGGGCGGGAGACGCAGCTGAGTCTCAGCCGGGCGCTGGTCGCGCTGGGGGAAGCGGTCGCGCCGGCTCTGTGTGCCGCGGCAACGGCCCCCGACCCGCGCGTGCGCGCGCACGCGCTCGCCACCCAACGGCTGCTGGGTGACCCTGACACCGGATTCGATTTCGCGATCGAGGAGGCGAAGCGCGTCGTGGCCCTCGGCGGATCCGGACAGGAGGGATGACAGGACGTGTTGATCGGTGAGGTGGCGCGGCGGTCCGGGGTCAGTGCCCGCATGCTCCGGCATTACGAGTCACTCGGCCTGGTGCGTCCTCTGGGCCGTACCGGCTCCGGCTACCGGGAGTACTCCGGGGAGGACATCCGGCGGGTCTTCCACATCGAGAGCCTGCGGTCGCTGGGGCTGTCGCTGCGTGAGGTCGGGCGTGCGCTCGACGATCCCGGCTTCACGCCATCGGCGCTCGTCGACGACCTCGTCCGCCAGACGCGCGAACGCATCGCCGCGGAGACCGAGCTGCTCACCCGGCTGCGCCGGATCGATGCCGCGGAACCCGCCGGGTGGGGGGACGTCCTCCAGGTCGTCGCGCTCCTCCAGGCACTGGGGTCCAAGAGCCCGGACGCCCGCCAGCGCGCGGCCCTCGCGTCGGCCGACGGGGCTCCGGTGCCGGTGGACGCCCTGGTCGAGGCGGCACTGAGCGAGACCGAGCCGAACGTTGCCGGGGCCATCCGATGGGCGCTGGCGCGGTCGGGCGACCGCGGCCCGGCCCTGCTGGCGGAGGGCCTCGGCTCGCCGGTGCCCGCGGTGCGGGAACGCGCCGTTCAGTCCCTGGCCGAGCTGCCCGGCGATGAGGCCACCGCGCGGCTGCGGGATGCCCTCGCGAACCCCGACGCCATGGTCCGCGGGCATGCGGCTCTGGCACTGGGGTCACGCGGTGTGGCCGATGCCGTCCCGACGCTCATCGACATGATCGTGGAGGGACGGAACGACACCGACGCGGCCGACGCGCTGAGCGTGCTGGCGAGCGACACCGCGACGGCGGACCGGCTCGCGGCCGGGCTCGTCGACCGCCTCGCCCACGACACCGCACAAGCGCCCGCGCGCGGGCGGCTGACCCAGGCACTGGCGGGCATCCCGGGGGCGCGGGCGTCACGCGCCCTGGAGGAGCTGTCGCAGGACGGGGACCGCGCCGTCGCACTGACCGCGGCGCACCTTCTCCGGCAGCGCGACGCACAGTGACGGGCCTGGTCAAGGGTGCCGCGTACGCGCTCCGCCAGGAGCACCAACATCATCACGGACTTATTGCACATATGTTGCAATAGCGGGCGTTACGCGATAGGTGTCGGGAGCGAAGCGAAAGAAGGCGCGTATGGCAGCCCCTCCCGCCCGACCGGTCGCCACCCGCTCCCGCCTGCGGCGGGTGGCCGGTTCGATGACCCGGGCCGAGTGGCGGCGGATGGCGGGGATGGCCGCCTTCATCGCGGCCCTGCATGTGATCGGCTGGTTCACCCTGGTCTGGATCGTCACGCCCGAGCACTACACCCTCGGGGAAAAGACGTTCGGGATCGGCATCGGGGTCACCGCCTACACCCTGGGTATGCGGCACGCCTTCGACGCCGACCACATCGCCGACGCCGTGACCGCTGTGCCGGGTGGCGCGGCCACGGGCACCGTCCGGGGGCCGGGGCCGCCCTGCTGGCCGTGAGCGGGCCTCAGAGCCTGCGGTCGATCTTCTTCTCCCGCATCAGTTGCGCCAGTTCGGTGCCCGACAGCGGGTGCAGCGTGTCCAGGAGACGGCGTAGCGCCGGTTCGCCGAGGGTCTGGCTGGTGACTTCGGCCTCGGCGCCTTGGAGGTGGCGGGTGAGGGTGACGGCACGGCCGCCGGGGAAGGTGCGGACCATACGCATGGCGCCGTGCGCGTCCACCGTGCAGGAAACGTCCTTCTCCACCAGCTCGGGGCATCGCGGTGCCGGAGAGAGCGTCGAGCGCACGTTGAGGTCCACGTACGCCGCCTCGTCCTGCCGGACGGGGCGGTATTCGACACTGAAGTAGGCGGGCCCGGCCTCGGCACGGGACGCCTCCATTCCGGCCGGTGCGTCACCCAGGTACAGCAGTTCCGCGTGTTCCCGGTAGCGCGCGACCTCCGCGTCGTGCCGGCGCTGCTGAGACTGCGCCGGGCCGACGAAGCCCCCGTAGGCCACCGCGGCCGCCAGGACGGCCACAGCCCCCAGCCGCACCCACCGGCTCGGTACGAAGAACGCCGCGGCCACGGCGTACGGCACGCCCGTCAGCGCGAAGCGGGTACCGGCGCTCCCCAGGTCGACGTCCCCACCGTAGGCGGCCAGCCCCGCCAGGACGCCGAGCGTGCCCAGGACGAAGACCATGACCGCCCAGCCGAGCCGCTGCGGCACGGAGTCGCACTGCGGCACCACGGCCCGCACCGGGATACCCGCCGTGGCCAGCAGGCCCACCGCCAGCGGCAATCCCAGCGCGAGCACGGGCACCGCCGCACCGGCCCCACCGCCCCACGCGGTCAGCAGCAGCCCGAACCCGAGCGTCGGCACCGTGACCGCCATCGCCGCCCAGACCAGGAAGAGATGCAGGGCCGTCAGCGCGCTTCTGCCACTCGTCATACCGCGGAGCCTGGCAGGCGACCCCCTGTCGCACATGAGTTCGCGTACTCAGCACACACGTGATCGCGAGGGGCGACGCCGTCGGCTTCGGACATCGTCGCCCAACGGGACGGCCGGTCGCCGCCGCGGCCGGCGGGCCGATCCGAGTACTCAGTGGCCGGATCGGCCGGTCGGCCCCACCCCGCCCGGCGGCGACCGCCCGGGCGGCCTCAGGCCACGGAGCGGGGAAGGCCGAGGGAGCGGTACTCCTCCACGATCCGGTAGCCGACGCTCGTGTACAGATTCATCGCCACCTCGTTGCCGCCCCACACGGTGAACATCAGCACCGAGTCACCGGCTGCGAGCGTCGCCTGTTCGCCGGACGCCATCGCGGCCCGACCGTAGCCCTTGCCGCGGTACCGCTCGTCGATGTGCAGCGAGTAGCCATACGTGGCCCCCGGGAGGTGGCCGTGCTTCAACCAGCCGGTACCGATCCGCTCGCCCGCCGCCTCAAGCACCAGGAGCGTGGTCTCGGGCGTCGCCAGGCCCTCGGGAATCAGCTTGGCGAAGTCGTCGTCGGACTTGCGTGCGGCGTCCTCGGGGGTCGTGGCTCCCGCCCGGACGATGTCGCCGACGTAGGCGAGCTTCTCGGAGGCGAGCCACTCGGGGTACTCGGCCTGCGTCATCGGCCGTACGGTGACGCCTTCGACCGGTTCCGGCGGGGAGCCGACGTGTCGCGCCCTGAGCTGGCCCCGGACGCCGTAGTGGTCGAACAGCCCGCCTGCGGGCTCGATGAGCCGTATGTCCAGCCGGCGCGCGCCGCGCTCCGCGCACCATCGCTCCGCCCAGTCCCGGGCGGCCTCCTCGTGTCCCCGGCCGGCGTGTCGTGCCTCGACGTGGAGGTCACCGATGCGGCCCGCGGACCGGTCGTCGTCGGCCACGACCACGGCGACGTATCCCACCCGGGTCCCGGCGTCCGTGATCCCGGCGACCGTCCAGTCGCCGGTGCCTGCGCGGATGTCGCCCAGCATGCGCTCCGTCGCGGCCGCACCGAGCCCGGCCGCCGTGTACGAGGCGCGCAGCCGCTGCTCGAAGTCCTTCTGCCATTGCGTGCTGTCACCAAGGACGTTGAATTCTGTCACCTGATCACATTAGCCACCTTGTCATGGACCTGAGCTCGGACTGAGCGTCAACGCGCTTGCGCCGCAGGGGTTTTGCGTCAGCACGCAAAAGCGCTGTCGCGGTCAGGGCCTGGCCCGGGGTAGGTGCCAGAGCGGTTCCACCGGGGCGAAACCACCCCCCTGCCCCTGACCAACGAGGGAACCAATGTGTCTGGCCAACGCCACACTCTCCGCAGCCGCACTCGCTGCGGTCAACGACCACAACGTCACCTCGTCCGCCAAGGGCTGGTTCGCCAACGGGGTCCGGGACTGCACGGCACGGACTTCGTCCCTCTGACCCACGTGTCCGCGTCACATGACCAGTTCACCGATGCCCAGCAGGTTTCCCTCGCTGTCACGGAACCAGGCTCCACGTTCGCCCCTCGCGCCCTTGCTCGGGTAGTTCCCCTCGACCTCGGCGATCCCGCCCCGCGTCCGGAGTCCGGGCGCGTCGACGTCCTCGAACACCACGCCTCGACGCCTCAGCTCCGCCACGACCGTCTCGATGTCGTCGACCTCCCACGCCATCTGGGTGAAGGCTCCGGACGAGGCCCCCGTCGAACGGAACACCACGAAGTCCACGCCCCCGCACCGGTACAGCAACCCACCCGGCCGTTCGTCGACGGGATCCAGTCCGAGCGCTTCGGAGTAGAAGCGCCGCGCCCGGTCCAGGTCCTGAGCCGGCAGTCTGGTCGCCACGCGTGATCGGGTCAGGATGTTCCTGTCATCTGCGTTCATGTCTCCACTCTGCCGCGAGCGGTCGCCGATTCCGGGGAGACCGCGCTCTCCTCGCTGTCGCGGTTGTCGTGGCCGGCCTCGGCCGTGTTCGCCGCCGCACCGGCCCGAGGAGCCCGCAGGTCCTGGCCCTGGTCCTGGCGGCGAGGAGTGGATGTCCCCTCCTCAGCCTTTGCCGTCCGCAGGGGACGCCGACTGCCGCGTACGCTCCCTTTCCATGCCAGCCGCCCGCCTGCATCACGTCGCCGTCCTCGTGCTCGAGGGCGCGAAGCCACTCGATGTCGGCATTCCCGCCCAGGTCTTCACGACCCGCGCGAGCATGCCGTACGAGGTACGGGTGTGCGGCGCGGCACCCGGCCTCGTGGCCGGCGGCGACGGCCTCTCGTATTACGTCACCCATGGGCTCGACGCGCTCGAATGGGCCGACATCGTCTTCGTGCCCGGTTACCGGTTCCCCGACCGTGACGACCCGCCCCAGCCCGTCATCGACGCGCTGATCGCCGCCCACGACCGGGGCGCGCGCCTCGCCGCGATCTCGACCGGCGCCTTCGCCCTCGCCGCCACGGGCCTCCTCGACGGCCGCCGCGCCACGACCCACTGGCACTACACGAGGGCCCTCGCGGCCCAGTATCCGCTCGTCCGGGTCGATGAGAACGTCCTGTTCGTCGACGAGGGGGGCGTGCTGACATCGGCGGGCGCCGCGTCGGGCATCGACCTGTGCCTGCACGTGCTGCGCGGCGACCTCGGGGTGGCCGCGTCGAACTACGCGGCCCGGCGCCTGGTCGCTGCGCCCTACCGCAGCGGCGGTCAGGCCCAGTACGTGCCGCGCAGCGTGCCCGAGCCGCTCGGCGAACGGTTCGCCGCCACCCGCGAGTGGGCGCTGCACCGGCTCGGCGAACCCCTCACCCTTGAGGCGCTGGCCCGGCACGCGGCGGTGTCGCCCCGCACGTTCTCGCGACGGTTCGCCGAGGACACGGGCTACACCCCGATGCAGTGGGTCATGCGGGCCCGGATCGACGTGGCCCGTGAGCTGCTCGAGCGGTCGGAGCGGGGCGTCGAGCAGATCGCCGCCGATGTGGGCCTCGGCACCGGTGCGAATCTGCGGCTGCACTTCCAGCGCATCCTCGGCACCACACCGAGCGAGTACCGGCGCACCTTCGCCCGGGGTGAATAGCCCGCGGCCGGGTGGCGAGATCCTTACGGACCATGGCGTTCAGGCCGCTGTCCAGGGGGGTCCGGCGAGCGCGATGCTGAGGACGAGGAGAAGGGACTCTCACATGACTCGCATCGCCATCAACGGATTCGGCCGCATCGGACGCAACGTGCTGCGCGCGCTGCTCGAACGCGACAGCGACCTCGAGGTCGTCGCCGTCAACGACCTCTCGGAGCCCGCCACTCTGGCGCGTCTGCTCGCGTTCGACACCACGGCCGGCCGGCTCGGACGCCCGGTGACCGTGGACGGGGACACCCTCGTCGTCGACGGACGCCGCATCAAGGTGCTCGCCGAGCGGGAACCGGCACGGCTGCCGTGGGCCGAGCTCGGCGTCGACATCGCGCTGGAGGCGACCGGCCGCTTCACGTCGGCCAAGGCGGCCCGTGCCCACCTCGACGCGGGCGCGAGGAGGGTGCTTGTCGCGGCGCCGTCGGACGGCGCGGACGTCACGCTCGCGTACGGCGTCAACACCGACGCGTACGACCCCGCTCTGCACACGGTCGTCTCGAACGCCTCGTGCACGACCAACGCGCTCGCGCCGCTGGCCGCGGTGCTCGACGAGCTTGCCGGCATCGAGCACGCCTTCATGACGACGGTGCACGCCTACACGCAGGAGCAGAACCTCCAGGACGGCCCGCACCGCGACGCCCGCCGCGCCCGCGCCGCCGGGGTCAACATCGTGCCGACGACGACGGGCGCCGCCAAGGCGATCGGCCTCGTGCTGCCGAATCTCGACGGCAAGCTGTCGGGCGACTCCATCCGGGTGCCGGTTCCGGTGGGCTCGATCGTCGAGCTCAACACCACCGTGGCCCGCGAGGTGACGCGCGACGAGGTGCTTTCGGCATACCGGGCCGCGGCGCAGGGGCCGCTGGCAGGCGTGCTCGAATACTCGGACGACCCCCTCGTGTCGTCGGACATCACGGGCAACCCCGCCTCGTCGATCTTCGACTCGGCGCTCACCCGGGTCGACGGGCGGCACATCAAAGTGTCCGCCTGGTACGACAACGAGTGGGGCTTCTCGAACCGCGTGATCGACACGCTGACGCTCCTCGCCACTCGCTGAACGCTCGCGGGGGCGGTCTCCACCGCCCCCGGCGAGAACCTCGACACGGCCGTGGACGGCGGTGCGGTGCGGTCCCTGCGCGGCGCCGCCTCCGGCCTGGCCACGACGGGCGCGTTCCGGGGCCCGGCCCCCGCCGTGATTCCCCGGCCGCCGCAACGCGATGTGGGTGGTCCTCGTTCCGGTCGAACGGAACGAGGACCACCCACATCGGGCGGTTTCAGCGGCGGGGGTCAGGAACGGGGCTCCTGCGCCTTGCCGCTGCGCTCCGCGTTCCGCTCCTTGATGCGCACCGTC
>NZ_JAFMPZ010000134.1 GCF_017353455.1 Streptomyces laculatispora | reverse complement strand
TCGGCTCGTCCAGGACGAGCACCTTGGCGCCGAAGTGGACGGCCCGCGCGATGGCCACGCACTGGCGCTCGCCGCCGGACAGGGTGCCGATGGGCTGGTCGACGTCGCGCAGGTCGATGCCCATCCGCAGCAGCGCGGAGCGGGTGGTCTCGCGCATCAGCCGGACGTCGAGGCGTTTGAAGGGGCCCGCGCCGGTCGTCGGCTCGGAGCCGAGGAAGAAGTTCCGCCAGACCGGCATCAGCGGGACCACGGCGAGGTCCTGGTAGACCGTGGCGATGCCCCGGTCCAGGGCGTCGCGCGGGTTGGCGAGCATGGTCTCCTCGCCGTCCACGAGGAAGCTTCCGGCGTCGTGCCGGTGCAGACCCGCGATGATCTTGATGAGGGTGGACTTGCCGGCGCCGTTGTCGCCGAGGACGCAGGTGATCTCGCCCGCCCGGACCTCCAGCGAGACGTCCTGGAGCGCCTTGATGCTGCCGTAGAACTTACTGACGTGGTCGAGCTCGACCAGCGCCCGCCGGTCGGTCTCCGCCGGCCCGTTCGATGACTGGGGGGCCGTCATTTCGTCGCCTCCGCGCGCTTGCGTACCCATGCGTTGAGCAGGGTGGCCAGGAGCAGCATGGCTCCGAGGAAGAATTTGAACCAGTCCGGGTTCCACTCCGCGTACACGATGCCCTTGCCGGTCATGCCGAAGATGAAGGCACCGACCGCCGAGCCGATCGCGGAGCCGTACCCGCCGGTGATCAGGCAGCCGCCGATGACGGCCGCGATGATGTACGTCAGCTCGTTGCCGACACCCTCGCCGGACTGCACCACGTCGTAGCTGAACAGCAGGTGCTGACCGGAGACCCAGGCGGCGAAGGCCACCCCGAGGTAGAGCCCGATCTTCGTACGGATCACCGGGACGCCGACCGCGCGGGCCGCGTCGGCCCCGCCGCCGACCGCGTAGATCCAGTTGCCGAAGCGCGTGCGGAGCAGGATCCAGGTGGCGACCGCGACGAGGACGGCCCACCACAGGATGGTCACCTTGAGCTCGACGCCGCCGACGGTCCACTCCGAGGCGAAGATCTTGCGGGCCGAGGCGAAGCCCTCCATGTCCCCGATGGTCTTCGTCGAGACGGTCCGGCTGATCAGCTTGGTGAAGCCGAGGTTGAGGCCCGTCAGCATCAGGAACGTACCGAGCGTGATGATGAAGCTCGGTAGTTTGGTACGGGTCAGCATGAAGCCGTTGAACGCGCCGATGGCCAGGGTGACCAGCAACGACACAAAGACGCCGACCCAGACGTTGGCGGTCATCTGGTAGCTGAACATCGACGAGATCAGCGCCGAGCTGGTGACCATCACACCCGCGGAGAGGTCGAACTCGCCACCGATCATCAGGAGCGCGACCGGCGCCGCCATGATCCCGATGGTGGAGGCCGCGTAGAGCACGGTGCCGAAGCTGGTGGCGCGCAGGAAGCTGTCGGCCACGATCGAGAAGAAGAGGAAGACGGCCACGGCCCCGACGAGCGAACCCAGCTCGGGGCGGCCGAGCAGTTTGCGCAGCGGTGAGGTGCGCAGCAGCCGCTCGTCCGCCCCGGCGGGAGCGGGCTGCCCCGGCGTCGCGGTCATCGCGTTCCCCGCTTGGTGTACTCGGCCAGCTGGGCGGCGTCCTTCGAGGTGATGACCTGGGGGCCGGTGAGGACCGGACGGCCACCGCCGAGCACGTTGCGGTTGTAGCGGTAGAGCCAGAGCAGGTCGACGGCCTCGTACCCCTGAAGGTAGGGCTGCTGGTCGACGGCGAAGCCGAGGGTCTTGGCCTGGAGCTCGGTGGCGACCTTGGCGTTCAGGTCGAAGGTGTCGATCTCGGCCTTGCTGCCGGCGGTCTGCTTCGCCTTGACGGCCGCGTCCGCGAACGGCGCCCCGAGCGTGACGACCGCGTCGATGCCCTTGTCGGCCTGGAGCTTCGCCTCGATGGAGGCCTGGACGTCCGGCATGTTGGTGCCCTCGACGTACAGGCTCTGCATCTCGCCGTCGAAGGCCTTCTTCGCTCCGGCGCAGCGCTGCTCATGGCCGACGTTGCCCTGCTCGTGAAGGATGCACAGGGCCTTCTTGCGGCCGCGCTTGTTGAGCTCCTCGCCGACGGCCTCGCCCGCGATGGACTCGTCCTGGCCGATGTGGGTGAGCGCGCCGAACCGCTTGGATTCCGCGGAGCCCGAGTTCACCGTGATCACCGGAATGCCGGCCTTGGTGGCCTTGGCGACGACGTCCTTCATCGCGTCGGGCTTGGCGAGCGTGACGATCAGCCCGTCGACCTTCTTGTCGATGGCGGCCTGGATCAGCTGGGCCTGCTGCTGCGCCTCGTCGTTGTGCGAGTACAGGAAGTTGATGTTGTCCTTGCCGGCCGCCATCTTGGCGCCCTTCTGGACGATGTCCCAGAAGGTGTCGCCGTCGCCCGAGTGGGTGACCATGGCGAAGGTCCAGCGGGGCGTGTTCACCGCGGACCGGCCCTCGGCGGCGGCCTGCGCCGCCCGGTCCTCCGCCCGCTTGCCGCCGGTGCTGCTGCATCCCATGAGGGAAGCCCCGAGCACCGCCGCAAGCACGGCACCCATCGCACGTACCCCTGTCCGAACCCTTGCCACGACTCCGTGCCCTTCTCGTGCTGCTCGTTGTGCTGCTGGTGGAGCCGGGGCCCGTACGGTCCCGGTCCGGCTGGGCAAGTATCCCCGAGCCGCCACCACGGCCGCCCGGCAGGGCGCGGCGCGTGTGTCGGGTCGGGGCGCGTACGGCGCCGGGGGCGGCCGTGTGCTGCCGTCGTCACCGTACGAGAGGCCGGGAAGCCTCCGACACCGTACGGAAGTCGCGGGGCGCTGTCACCGTGCGGGGAGGCGGAATTCCAAGGAGTGGGGCGGGGCCCCGCGGGGTTTTCCCGGCCGTGGCAGCGGGTGGTCGCGACCGCGCCCCGACACAGAAGTGGCTTTGTCAGGACATATAGTTGACAGCGCCGCCGGTGACCGGCACGTTGGGTCCATGCGCATCGGACTCATCGGCACCGGCCGGATCGGCTCCTTCCACGCGGGCGTGCTGTCCCGTCACCCCTCGGTGGACGCCCTGGTGGTGACGGACACCGACCCGGTCCGCGCGGCCGAGGTCGCGCACCGGACCGGGGCGAGGGCCGTCGGCTCCGCCGCGGAGGTGTTCGGCGCGGGCGTGGACGCCGTGGTGATCGCCTCGGCGACCGCCGCGCACGCCGAGCTGATCGGCCGGGCCGCGCGGGCCGGGCTGCCCGCGTTCTGCGAGAAGCCCGTCGCCGTCGACCTGGCGGGCACGCTGGACGCGCTGCGCGAGACGCAGGAGGCGGGGAGCGTGCTCCAGCTGGGGTTCATGCGCCGGTTCGACGCCGGGTACACGGCGGCGCGCGCCGCCGTGCGCGGCGGGGCCCTCGGCAGGCTGCACACCGTCCGGACGGTGACCTCCGATCCGGCGCCACCGCCCGCGGCCTATCTGCCGCTCTCCGGCGGGCTGTACCGGGACTGCCTGATCCATGACTTCGACATGGTGCGCTGGGTGACGGGCCGCGAGGTGGCGCGGGTGTACGCCACCGGCTCGGACAGCGGGCCGCCGATGTTCCGCGAGGCCGGCGACGTGGACACCGCGGCGGCGCTGCTGACCCTGGACGACGGCACGCTCGTCACGGCGACGGCGACCCGCTGCAACGGCGCCGGGTACGACGTACGGATGGAGCTCGCCGGCGAGCTGGACCAGCTCGCGGTCGGCCTGGACGACCGCACCCCGCTCACCTCCACCGAGCCGCAGGGCCCCGCCGCCCCGGCCAAGCCCTGGCCGGGCTTCCTGGAGCGCTTCGCCCCGGCGTACGAGGCCGAACTGGACGCCTTCGTAAGGCTGGTGCGGGGCGAGGCGGCCAATCCGTGCGACGGCCGGGAGGCCCTGCACGCCCTGCGGATCGCGGAGGCCTGCGAGGTCTCGCGCCGGGAGCGCCGGCCGGTGGAGCTGTCGGAGATCCCCGGAGGCTGAGGGCGGTCGCGCGAAAGGGCCCGGCGGCCCTCACCACCGGACCGGCAGTCCCTCCGGTCCCCGGATCAGCATCCCGGTACGCCAGGTCAGCGCGTCCGGA
The DNA here is from genome assembly GCF_017353455.1 of Streptomyces laculatispora. Taxonomy (GTDB): domain Bacteria; phylum Actinomycetota; class Actinomycetes; order Streptomycetales; family Streptomycetaceae; genus Streptomyces; species Streptomyces laculatispora. The sequence continues at coordinate 3,507 of NZ_JAFMPZ010000134.1, read as the reverse complement.
TCCGTGTCCAGCGCCAGTTCCGGGCAGCGCTCCAGCAGCGATCCGATCGCCACCGCCGCCTCGATACGGGCCAGCGGCGCACCCAGGCAGTAGTGGATTCCGTGCCCGAAGGCGACGTGCCCCCGGGCGTCCCTGGTGATGTCGAACCGGTCCGCGTCCGGGTAGCGGTCCGGGTCGCGGTTGGCGTCGGCCATCGCGATCAGGACCAGCTCGCCGCCGCCCGGGATCACCGTGCCGCCGATGTCGAGCGGGCCGGTGGTGAAGCGGTAGGTGGGTGTCTCGACCGGGCCCGCGTAACGGAGCATCTCCTCCACCGCGTTGTCGATGAGGGCGGGATCCGCCCGCAGTGCTTCGAGCTGCTCCGGGTGGGTGAGCAGGGCGAGCACCCCGTTGGAGATGAGGTTTACCGTGGTCTCGTGGCCGGCTACGAGCAGCAGCCAGGCCATGCCCATGAGTTCATCGCCGGAGAGCCGGTCGCCCTCCTCGTCGGCCGTGTGGATCAGCGCGCTCATCAGGTCGTCGCCGGGCTGTGCGCGCTTGTCGTCGAGGAGTCCGGCCAGATAGCCGGACATCTCGGCGGTCACCGCGCGGCGGGCCGCGCCGTCGATGGCGGACAACGCGGTGTTGGACCAGGCCCGGAAGGCGCGGCGGTCCAGGAAGGGAACCCCGAGCAGTTCACAGATGACGGACATCGGCAGCGGGAACGCCAGCGACTCGACGAGATCGGTGCCGCGGCCGGGCCCCGCGAGCATCGTGTCGAGCAGCTCGTCCGTCATCCGCCGTACACGCGGGACGAGTCGCCGCATCCGGCGCTGGGTGAACTCCCGGGTCACCAGCTTGCGCAGCCGGGTGTGCACGGGTGCGTCCGTGCTGAGCATGGACGCACCCGAGGCGACCTGGCTCACGCCGAGGGCGGGCGAGGCGCTGCTCCACTGCTTGGAGAGCCGCTGGTCCGCGAGCGCGGCCCGGCCCTCCTCGTACCCGACGACGAGCCAGCCGGGCGTGCCCTGCGGGATGCGGATGCGGTGGACGGGACCGCGGGCCCGTAACTCCGCGTACACGGGGTACGGATCGCGGACGTACCGCTCGCCGAGCGCCCCGAGGTCGACCATCGCTTCAGTCGTCATGTCCGGCTCCTCCAGTCGGGCTCCTTCAGGATCACGCGGCGCTCAGCACGGTGCCCTGGGCGACCGCGCAGAGGGTTTTGGTGCCGTCCTCGCCCACGGCGAACAGATCGCAGCGTGCCACCGCCTGCCGGCGGCCGGTGTGGACGACGTCCGCGCGGGCGACGAGTCCGGAGCCGGTGGCGGGCCGCAGGTACTGGATCGAGAAGCCGCCGGTCAGCACGGCCGGGCCGAGTGTCGTTCCGGCGGCGAAGGTGAGCGCGTTGTCGGCGGCGTAGGCGAGGACCCCGCCGTGCAGGAATCCGTTCTGCTGCCGGAGTTCCTCGCGGGCGTCGATCTCCAGCGTGGCCCCGCCGTCGCCGAACGCGGTGATCCGCGCCCCGACGAGCCTGCTGAACGGCTGGCTGTCGAGCACCTTCTGGGCCATCTCCAGGTCGAGTCCGGTCATGACGTTCCCCTCTGTCACCAGCGCACGGGGAGCCGTCGCACCCCGCGGATCAGCATGCCGGGCAGCCAGTCCGGCTCCCCGGCGTCCGGATCGAGCCCGAGTCCGGGGCACCGCTCCAGCAGCGACCGGATCGCGATGCGGCCCTCCATCCGGGCCAGCGGCGCGCCCATGCAGAAGTGGATCCCGTGCCCGAAGGCCAGGTGCCCCTGCGCGTCGCGGCGGATGTCGAACCGGTCCGGATCCGGGTAGCGGCCGTGGTCGCGGTCGCCGCCCGCCAGGGCGACCAGGACCGGATCACCGGCGGCGATGGCGGTGGAGCCGATCATGACGTCCTCCCGGGCGAACCGGAAGGTGGCGGTCTCCACCGGCCCGTCGTAGCGGAGCATCTCCTCGACCGCCCCGTCAATCAGCCCGAAGTCGGCCCGCAGAGCTGCCAGTTGCCCGGGGTGATCGAGCAGGGCCCGCACCCCGTTGGAGATCAGGTTGACCGTCGTCTCATGACCGGCGACGAGCAGCAGGAAGGCCATGCCGACCAGTTCGTCGGGCGACAGCGCGTCACCGTCCTCGTACCTGGCGGCGATCAGCGCACTCAGCAGGTCGTCGCCCGGCGAGCAGCGCTTGTCCTCGATCAGCTCGGCGAGATAGCCGGCCATGGCGCGGACCGCGTCGCCCTCCTCCTGCGCACCGGCCGGTGAGACCACGTCGTTCGACAGCCGGCGAAAGGCGTCCCGGTCCAGGTCGGGCACGCCGATGAGTTCGCAGATGACGGTCATGGGCAGCGGGAAGGCGAGTGCGTCGATGAGATCCGCCTGCCCGGCGGGCAGCATCGCGTCGAGCAGTCCGTCGGTGATCTGCTGCACGCGGGGCCGCAGCGCCTCGATCCGGCGGGCGGTGAACTCCCGGGCGACCAGCTTGCGCAGCCGGGTGTGGTCGGGTGCGTCCATCTCCAGCATGTTGGCGTTGATCGGGTTGCCCGCACCCGTCTGGCCGGGCAGCGTCCGCCAGTCCTTGCCGAACCGCTGGTCGGCCAGGACGGCGCGCCCCTCGTCGTACCCGACGACGAGCCACACCCGGTCGAAGTCGTCGGTCCGGACGGTGTGCACCGGACCTTCGGCGCGCATCTTCGCGTAGTACGGATACGGATTCGCGGTGAAGTCCGCGACCCCGCGCAGATCTGCATCGACATCGGGCATGGGCCCGCCCTCCCGGTCTGATCGGTCCTGCCGCCAGGACCGGCCGCTTCAGCGTATGCCGCCGGGCCCGGTCCGGACGAAAGGTTCAGGACAGGCCGTGTCCCTCACCTTCGTCCAGCAGGCCCGCGTCGTGGACCAGCAGGGCGATCTGGACGCGGTTGTTGAAGTCGAACTTGGCGAGAATCCGCGATACCTGGGTCTTCACCGTGGCCACGCTCAGATAGAGCGCCGCGGCGATCTCGGCGTTGGAACGGCCGTGCCCGACGGCGATGGCCACCTCGCGTTCCCGTTCGGCGAGCAACGTGAGGCGCCGGCGGGCCCGTTGTGCGCGGTCCGCCTTCTCCTCCCGGCCGGGGCCTGCCGCGCGGGCCATCAGCTGCCGGGTGACCGCGGGCGACAGGACCGGGTCACCGGCCGCCACACGACGCACGGAGTCGACGATCTGCCCGGGCGGGGTGTCCTTGAGTACGAAGCCGGCCGCTCCGGCACGGATCGCGCGCAGCACCTGTTCGTCGGCGTGGAACGTGGTCAGGACGATGACCTCGGGTGCGTCCGGGCGGCCGCGCAGCACCTCGGTGGCGGTCAGCCCGTCCATGACCGGCATGCGGATGTCCATCAGGACCACGTCCGGCCGGAGCCGTTCGACGAGTCCGGCCGCCTCGCTGCCGTCGGCCCCCTCGCCCACGATGTCGATGTCGGCGGCACCGCCGAGCATCGACATCGTGGGCGAGGGGGCCGACGG